>JACQDF010000136.1 GCA_016201205.1 Acidobacteriota bacterium | reverse complement strand
GAGCAACTCCAGGTCCCACGTCGTTTCCTGGTGGCTCCGGTTGTCCATCAAGCGGTAGGCCTTGATCTGCGCGGGGGTGAGTTCCCCGGCGACGTGGACCGGTACGGCCGCCAGGCCCAGCTTCTTGGCCGCCAGCAGCCGCGCGTGGCCGACCACAATCACGCCCTCTTTGTCGACGACGATCGGCTGCCGAAAGCCAAACTCCTTGATGCTGGCAGCGACTTTGTCGACGGCCTTGTCGGGAATCTGCCGGGCGTTTCGGGCATAGGCCACCGGCTTTGCAACCGGCCACAGTTCAATGTCCATCAGGCACCTCCTTCGGGTCTGCCGCTGGGGCGATTACCGGGCGACCGCGCTCCAGGCCAGAACTGCCTCCCAGCGTCCCACGGTGTTCTAGTGTTGCTTGCGGAGTCCATGAGAATGTACGTTCAAACGTACAGAGCCGCTTGATGAGCCGGCGCTGGTTTGTTCCTCCCTTGCTGTTCTGGGACACCGGCCTGAAGCCGTGCCGGGGTGACGTGACCGTGCAAACGGCCGCCATTCTGATAGTGGGAATCGAAGGGTTGGTTACCAAGGCGCAACTCGACTGTAAAGTGATTGCGGGAAGGAGATTCAAGAGCTTCCCGGCACTCCGCTTCAGCGCGCTGAAGCCGGATTCCCTTCGGCCGATGCGCTGGACGCCGGTCGATCGAACTGGCTCCCACCAATCAGATACTCGCCAGGCAGTCCGATTGTGCACTGGTATTGTCGCGGCTTGTACGTTGTTGCCGGCTTGGGCTTATCCGAGACGTCCAGGAATAGGAACTAACGGAACTACTATTTATTTGCTACTACTTAGAGCGGAACTGCGAACGGAACTGAGGCGGAACTGCACCGGAACTTCTCCCCGCCCGAGTGGTTCCGCCCACGGTCGGCAGTTCCGTACCAGTTCCGTGGGCAGTCCCATCGTAAGTCATTGATTCAATTGACCAGTTCCGTTAGTCCCGGCGATTGGCTGGCCGACGGTAGGCTGCGTCAAGTCCGCGCTCAATCACGTTCATCGAGGTCAGCTTTCGGAGAAGGGACGCGACCAGCTTGCGGTTCTTGGTGTGTGCCCTGTCGACGACATCACCGAAGGTGAACTCCGGCAGATTCTCCACAGCCAGCCAAGCGGCACGCTCCTTTTCAGTCAGGAGCTTCTGAACGACGTCGTCACTGTCGGCCGTCCTGAAGGTGAGCGTGTCGGGGTCCTCGTCGAGCAGTAGCGTTCTCGGAGCGGCGGACCGCGACACGCCACCAACGACGATCAGCTCATCGCCGGTCTTGCGGTCCACTTCCCGTTCGAGCCCGAAGGCGGCATCCAGATGCGCGATAAAGGAATAGTGCCCGGACGCACTCTCTACCCATGCACTGGGGTCGATGCGCAGCACCGGTGGGTCCGGCCCTTGTGTCTTTCGGGTGTGGTGAACCACCAGGATCGCAAGCTTTGGGAGAAGCTGCCGCAACGACGACAGGGCGCGAAGCCCGCGAACAACCACCTCAGTCTTGTTCTCGTCACCGCCCAAGAGAAGGCGCCACGTGTCAATGATGAGCAGGTCCGGCTTCACTTCGGCTACAAGCTGTTGAAGTGCCTTGATTCCGTCGGTGGTGGCCAGCGTGATTCCAAGGTCGGCCAGGGTATCGGGTGCATAGAGGAAGAGCCGTTCGTCGCCGGGTGCGGCCGGCGACATCTTTTGGAAGCGTGCCCGCGCTCCCGTGGCGCGGTTTTCGAGGTCGAGAACCAGGACGCGCCGAGCTGTTGGAACGGCGTGCCCGAGGAAAGCCTGACCGCGGCTTACTGCAAGGGCCATCTGCTGAGCCAACCTGCTCTTGCCGGCCTTCGGCTTCCCGATCAGGCCAACTGTTTGACCCTCGGCAATGAGGTCGTCCACGATAGGCGCTGGCGGCTCGAAGCTTGCTGCCCGCAGTTCCGCGAGCGTCCACACCCGGATCCCGGACTTCGCCTCCTTCTCGCGCGGAGTGGGCGCCCCGATCGGTCGTGCTGTCGCCAGGAGGCCCTTGACACGATCTTGGCCCCACCCCATATCGGTGATGGCATCGTAAAGATCCCCCGCCTCCGGCCAATCGGTGGGCGGCTCGATTGCGGCGATGCTGCGCGCGTGCGGCCGTAGCAGTTCGACGACGCGGCGCACGAGTTCTCTTCCGGGTTTATCCCGGTCGGGTAGTAGGCGCAGGTCGAGTCCTGCGAATGCGACAGCATTCTCGGATGTGATCTCTTTGAACGAAAAGGCGGGAATTCCGAACTTTGCCACCGCGTCGGCACTACGTTCCGATTCTACGCCCAGAGCCGATTCGATTTGGTCTCGTTCCCGGAACAGCGCGTTGACATACGCGTGGTAAGGCCTCTCTCCTCGTCCGGGTTTCCAAGTTCCGTCCGCGGCACGATGTTCCCATTGGAACGTTTTTTCGGGGCGGTTCTTGCCAGGCTGTAGGAGTTGCGGATGCTCAAGCCGCAATCTGCGCACGCCGTCTCCCATTTCGTATTCAGCCACGACGACCCACCCTTCCGCGGTAAGCTTGTCGCGGGTTGAAGATTCGCGCCGGGGTCGAGAGAGCGGTCGCGGCGCATTGCTGTGAACGTGTCCGTTACTAGCCAGGGCGGGACCGCGACGTCTGCGAACTCGCAATGTTCCATCTGACCCACGAGATCGAACACATCGACGGGTTTGTCGCCAAAACACTTCTGGGAGAAACAATGAAAGCGGTCCTCTTTGTTCAGGTAGGCAAACGACGGATCACGATCCCCATGGGAGTGATTTGCCGCGCGCGGGCATCTCGCTCGGTTGCCTCGCCACTTCACTCCATAGAAGTCCGAAGCTATTTGCTTTGCGGAGGGCAGGCGTCGCTTGAGTTCGTCGAGACCGATATTCACACCCGGCCCCCTGAGGGCGGCGAACGGTGGGGTCGTGGCGTTCTCCGCAGTGTGTTCGGGTTCAGCCCGGCGCGAACGAATGCCACTCGGAGTTGTCGAATCATTTGGTAGGCTCGCGACCGCGACTTGCCGATGACGAGGCACACCTCGCTCACGGGTAGCTCGGCGAGCAGGTACGCCACTCTTTGGAGGTGAACGGGAAGTTGACGCAACACCCGTTGAACATCGAGTGAAACATCAAGGTGGGTTGTCAGATCACGTTGGTGGACACCTCGAAAGACCGCGTCGGCGGCGTTCTCCGAGTCAGGTTCAAAAAGATCGCCGGCGAGAATTTCATGTCGGGCTCTCCGGCAGCGCTTCTTGACGAGCGCAGCAGCCTGGTTCCGCATCACGCCGCGAGCGAATCCGTCCGGCTCTCCCCGCGTCTCGTCGAATCGCGGTTTTCGACGCAGGTAGTCGAGCAGCAACTCCTGCCTCAAGTCGTCCAGGTCGTCCGGTGGGAATCCAGCTGTTGCCGCAAGGAGCCTGGCGCGAAGCGTCGCCTGCTCGATGACGTAGGAATCGAGGTTCGCGTTCATCGCCTCACCTCGGTGAGGTTGGCCTCGATGAGGACACGCCTGGGTATGCCGGCGCGCACTTCAATCCGTTCGACCACCCCCTCCTTGAGCTGGTCGAACTGAGCCATGAGCCGCCGTACCTCGTGGCGAAGCACAAAGTCGGCGAGTTCGATCTCAGGGCGTGCGCTTTCGTCCGAATCCAGTCGGACGTCCATCAACACCGTGGGCTCCGGATGGAAGACGGGCTGGCCTGCCCTCACTACCAGACCTCGGACCTGGCCGTAGTTGACGGTTTGCAGAAGTCGGACGAGAGCCTGCCGCGGTGCGCATAGATCTGAGAAGCGGCTAGTCATGTCCATCCTCACTAACCGCACCGGTTTCGGGGTCCCCCGGCGTGACCGTTCGTTGTTCGACGAAGGCAATCAGATCAGCCAGTCGGTACCTCACGACATTGCGGGACAACCGCACGTAACGAGGTCCGCGCTTTTGATGGCGCCAGCGAATCAGCAGGTGGGGAGTGACACCGCAGAAGCGTGCGGCCCCTTCGGTATTGAGCGCACAGTCAGCCCCCAGCCTTGCGGTACGGGGACCTGTTTGGCGGAGCGTTGCGATACGCACGCTCCCAGGATCGGCCTACTACCGTAAGAGTCGCAAATGACTCTTTTTAGACTCGCTAGACTCCTTGAGTTTCTTTCTGAAGTGGTTCAAAACAAGGGAGAAATCGGCAGGACTGAAGTGCAGAGTTACAGAGAGTCCAATTCGAGTCTATTTGTCTGGTTTGGGAGACGCTCTTCGACAGCCTTAATGAACCGATCTCCGTGGTCAGCAAGATGCACCCAAGATGAGTACGCTGGGTCTTGTCTATCGCGGCGCGGTGGCACCGGGACCTTCTTGCGGTCCAGATCGCCTGCGACCGCTTTGAGCTTCCCCTTGTCGCGCCAGTTGCCACCGCGGCGTGCCACTACAGCGCTCACTTTCCGGCGGATAGTATCGTCGATTGTTCTTCGACGGCCCCGCCTCTGAATTGGATAATTGGTTGGCTTCGGCGGTATGGGAGCGAACCCTGGGGAACGAACTTCCTCAAGCCCAGGTCCTTCTGGTGTTCGAACCTCGCTCGTCCCCTTCGCTGAAAGCCCGCTTTCGTGATCTTCATGAATACTGAAACCGGCCGCAGCCGGCACCATTCCTGCCTCTGCGAGGAGCCTCGAAGGATCAACGGACTGCAACGACTCGATCTTTCTGGCCGACGATACGGGCCGTCGGCCATCGCCTCTATCAGCGGCACGTATTTCGTAAGCGTAGCTCCCAAGGACTCGGCCAAATCTCCACCTCGCGTGCTCGATCTCGCCTTCATTGTCTCGGCGGTCCCAGAGTTCTTGCCGACAGAATTCCGCCAGCTCAACGTGGATCTCCAGACTCGTCCAAAAGTGGTAGATGTCCGCGGCTTCAAGGTAGGGATGGTTATTACGAAGCGCCCCTTCGAGGTCCGCCGCCGCCGCCAGAAGCCGGTTGCACAGTCTCCCGGCAGGGTCAGAGCCAACGTGCCCCACTCGTTGCCTCGCGCCTGATTGGATTGTGAAGAAATCCCAGGTCTCGCCAAGGCAGCACTCGATCTCAGGAAGTTGGTATTTGCGCACGCGACGCAGAACTTCCCTCTGCTGCGCCGAGTTCAGAGGCGGCCCGCACTCGTCCCCCTGAGGCGAAGGTATTACTCCTTCCTGCTCCATCTGGTTCATCACAAAGGGCACACTATCGACCCCAAGATCCTGCCAATCGGTTTCAAAGAGTTGCTTCCAGCCAGTCGACGATTCGTGAGTTAACTGATTCGCCTCAAACCGAATTCGATCATCGAGCCAAGGCCCCTGGAAGTGCAGGTTCGCGGAACCGGCAAGATCCACGATTGGGATTGGACCCATCCAGCCGGTCAATTTCCTGGCTGGACGGCCGGCCCATTCATCATTGCGGCCTTCGAGAAACGCTTCCGCGTCGGACAGGGCTTCAAACCGACGTGTACTAAGCCTCACCGCTTCGCCATAGATGCTTTCAGGATCAAGCTGTTTATGAACCACCCATCCTTGCTGGTCCTTCATATCGCCTCCCCCGTCGCGATGACCGAGAGTTCACCGTCGGTCCCGACGAGCACAGCCGGACGGCTGTCTTCTAATCGTACACCCGTGACAATTTAGCGTGGAAATGTTTCGGCGCGCATGAACCGTCAGCGTACGCGAGAGGTCTCTTCTAACTTGCTCCACGGCTCCCGCTGCTCCGCCCACGAGAGCGAAGTTGGCGACCTTCCGCACCGCGACTTCGCTGATCGGGTGCCGCCCGCTGCCGTGGGCGGCAGATAGAGAATCTCCTGCTGGATGTCCGGCGCGACCCAGACCAGTTCCATGAATTGGCTCATCCGTTCCCGCGTGAGGCAGCGAAGCCGGGCGAGATACGCGTAATCGCGCTGCTTGCCGGCTGTTGTGGTTGCTCGATTGGCCAGCACCCACAACGAGTCCCGCTTGGCGGGCTGCCCGCTATCTGGCGTTCCGAGCCGCGTTCGCGTCCCTGACAACGGCCTAATACTCGGGCGAGTTGGAAGATGTGCAGCTTTGTTTGGCCGGGCTGGACAGTCTGGCCTTTTTACTAAGAGCATCTGCGGGAAAGTCGTCTACATGCCATGGTGCCGTCGGCGTTCGTCTGAGCATTCCCCTCGCCTCCGTCTGCTATAGTGCTCTTTCAGTGTTCTTGATCTGATTTGAGGGAGCGCATGAGCACCGCCGATCATCCTGCGCCCGCACGGGACGCTGTGTTTGCTCCTGGTTTGCGCGTGGAAATCCGTGATGCCGAGTGGGTGATCAAGCGAGCCGACCTGACTTCCAGCGGCACCTATTCACTGCTGGTCACCGGCATTTCCGAGTTGGTCCGCGGCAAGGAGGCCCGCTTCCTCGCCGAGATCGACCGGGACATCAAGCCCCTCCACCCGGAAGACACCGAACTGGTTCCCGACACGTCGCCCCGGTTCACCAACGCCCGCCTTTACCTGGAAAGCCTCCTCCGGCAGGCGCCGCCGACGGACGCCAACCTCTGGATCGGCCACCGCGCCGCCATCGACGTGCTTCCTTACCAGCTTGACCCCGCGCTGCAAGCGCTCGGACAGATCCGCCACCGCATCCTGCTGGCCGATTCGGTCGGCCTCGGCAAGACCATCGAGGTCGGGGTGCTGCTCGCCGAGCTTATCCGCCGCGGCAAGGGCAAGCGGATCCTCGTCGTCACCACCAAGAGCATGATGACGCAGTTCCAAGAGGAGTTGTGGTCGCGCTTCACCATCCCGCTCGTGCGCCTCGACCGCGCCGGCATCGACCGCATCCGGCAGGACGTTCCGGCCGACGCCAACCCATTCCATTACTACGACAAGACCATCATCTCGGTGGACACGCTCAAGCAGGAACGCGATTTCCGCGTCCATCTCGAAAAGAGCTACTGGGACATCATTGTCATCGACGAGGCGCACAACGTCGCCGTACGCGGCACCAGGAGTGCCCGCGCCAAACTGGCCGAACTCCTCGGCGACCGCTCCGATACCATGATTCTGGCTTCCGCCACCCCTCACGACGGCCGCCCGGAATCCTTCGCCAGCCTGATGAACATGCTGGACCCCACGGCGATCGCCAACCCGAAGGAGTACGGGCCGAAAGACATCGAAGGCCTGTTCCTGCGTCGCTTCAAGAAGGACGTGCAGGAACAGCTCGGCAAGGCGTTCCTGGAGCGCAAGACCAACCGGTGGCCCACCCCGGCGTCGGAGGCCGAGGAGTACGCCTACGATCTCGTCTCCCGCGCCACCTTCGCCTCTTTCGAGAAGGCGAAGAAGACCGGTCAGCTTCTGTTCCGGACCGTGCTCGAAAAGTCCCTCTTCTCCAGCCCGGCCGCCTGTCGCAGGACCATCGAGCAGCGCCTTAAGAAGATCGAAGGCGTGGCAACCCCCGAAGCCGAGCGGGACCGCGACACCCTGCGCACGCTCGCCGACGCCGTGGACGCCATTACTCCGGCCCAATTCACCAAGTACCAGAAGCTGCTCACACTCCTGCGCAATGGCGGCGACCTCGATTGGCACCCCGAACAGTCGGGTGACCGGCTCGTCATTTTCACCGAGCGTGTCGAGACCCTCAAGTTCCTGCGGGAGCATCTGGAAAAGGATCTGAAGCTGAAGCCGGCGCAGATCGCCACGCTGCACGGCCAGGAGAGCGGCGACAAGCAGCTCCAGGACATAGTGAAGGAGTTCGGCCGCGATAAGGAGCCCGTCCGCCTCCTCATCGCCACCGACATCGCCAGCGAAGGCATCAACCTGCACTTCCTCGCGCATAAGCTGATCCACTTCGATATCCCCTGGTCTCTGATGGTGTTCCAGCAACGCAACGGGCGCATCGACCGGTATGGCCAGGAAAAACAGCCGCTCGTCGCCTACATCCCCACCGAATCCAGCAATCCCAAAATCCGCGGCGACCAGCGCATCCTGGAGTTGCTCACCATAAAGGACGAGCAGGCCCAGAAGAACATCGACGACCCTTCTGCCTTCTTCGGCGTCTACGACCCGGTGCTGGAAGAGCTGGAGACCGGCAAGGCCATCGAGAAGTCGCTCTCCGTCGAACAGTTCGACCAGCAAATGCAGCAGTCGGCGAAGGCGGCCGATCTGCTCGCCATCCTGATGGGCACCGCGCCGCCGCCCAAAGGTGAAACCGCGCCCTCGCGCAAGCGCAAGACGCCGTCGCTCTACGCCACCGACCTCGACTACATCGCCGCCGGCCTGGCCAGCGACAACCGCAGCGATTTCACCATCGACAAACAAAGGCGGATGGTCAGCCTGACGCTGCCCCGCGACCTGGAGCGGTCCCTCAAGCGAGCGCTGCCCAAAGGCGCCCTGCCCGACGACGGCCGCCTCCACCTTACCAGCGACACCAAACTGGTCCAGGAAGAGATCCGTAAGACTCGCAACAGCAAGGAGCGTCTTTGGCCGCACATTCACTTGCTTTGGGATCTGCATCCGGCCGTCGAGTGGATGAACTACAAGCTGCTAGTGAACTTCGACCGCGCGCAAGCACCGGTAATCACGCTGAAGAGTATCCTTGACTCCCAGGAACTGGTCTTCCTGATGCAGGGCGAAACCCCCAACAGAAAGGGCCAACCAGTGGTCCACCGGTGGTTTGGCGTTCGCTTCGAATCCGGCAAGTTCACCGGCATCGAGCCGCTGGAGCCCTTCCTCGAAAGGACCGGTTTCCACCGCACCGAGTTCGCCAACCCGGCGCTACTGCCCGCGGTGACCGCCGCCGGGACCCTGCTCCCGGAAGCCGTCGCCCACGGCCGCAAATACATGTCCGGGTGCCGCGAAAGCATCAACTCCGAAATGCTCCCGAAGCTGGAGGCCGAACGCCAAAAACTCGAAGCCCTGCGAACCGCCAAGAAGCAGCAGCTTGAAATCGATTTCGGCGAAGGCGCGGCCGGCGGCGTCCGCCTCCGGCTGAAGCAGGCTCGGGAACGGAAGATAGACGCCATCTTCGCCAACTGGACCGCCTACGTGCAGGACACCCTGACCACCGAGGATGCAGCCTTCCTGCGGGTGGCGGCCGTGTTCCGGGGAGAGTAATCATGGCGCTCGATCTCACCGGCATCACCAACGAGAGGGAGTTCTACACCGATCACTACATCGACTCGGTGCTCGAAGACGACCTCCGTCCCGTCTTTGCACAATGGACAGCCGCCGCGGACTCGCCCGTCGAGGCGGTCCGCCGCTGCGGCGCCGCCTGGCCCGCGATGCACGCTGAACTGGAGGGGCTAACCGACCCGGCCGCGCGGCTCGATTGCCAGCGCGCCTGGCTTCGCACCCTGTTCGACGCCCTCGGCTATCCGTGGCAGCCCGGCGTGCGCGAGAGCGAAGACGGCATCGCGATCCCTATCGCCGGCGAAATCACCCGCGCCGACGGTTCGCCCGAACTTTGGCTCGTCGAAGCGCTGGACGCCACCAACGAACTCGGCGATCCGCTGTCCCTGCCCTTCCTGCGCGAGCAGCTTCCTCCGGAGGGAGATCTGAAATGGACCGGCGACGCCACGCTCGAAGATGTCCTCACCGAACACGTCTTCGCCGGCGAGGAGCCGCCGCGCTGGGTGCTGCTGTTCCATGCCGGCCAGCTTGTTCTCATCGACCGCACCAAGTGGCCGCAGCGCCGCCTGCTGCGCTTCCACTTCGACCGGATCTTCACCAGCAACGACGCCACCCGGCTCCTGCCTGCGCTCGCCGGAGCCGAGAGCATCTCCCCGCGCGACGGCAACAACCTGCTGGACCGTCTCGACGAAGGCTCCCACAAGCACGCTGCCAAAGTCTCCGAAGACCTGAAGTACAGCGCGCGCGAGTGCATCGAGCGGGTCGGGAATGAAGCCCGCTACTACCTGCGGGAGGTACTGAAGGAAAAGGTGTACGGCGTCCTCGCCCCTGAAGACCTCAGCCGCGAATGCCTCCGCTACCTCTACCGGCTGCTCTTCCTTTTCTATGTGGAGGCGCGCCCGGCGCTCGGCTACGCCCCCATGGATAGCGACGAGTACCGCACCGGCTACAGCCTGGAGAGCCTGCGGGAACTCGCGCTCGCGCCTCTCGATACCGAGCGCAGCCGCAATGGCTACTTTATCGACGCGTCCATCCGTACCCTATTCAAGCTCATTTACGGCGGCTTCGCGCCCCAAGAACAGATGACCTTCGCGGCCGCCGCAAGCGGGGCCGGCGGACGCAGCCTGGTCCATACTTTCGAGATGAAACCGCTCGAAGGCGATCTTTTTGACGACGCCCGCACCCCCACGCTGTGCCGCGTCCGCCTGCGCAATCATGTGCTCCAGCAGGTGCTCGAACTGCTCGGCTACTCCCGCAAAGGGTCCGCGCTCGGGCGGGGGCGCATCAGCTACGCGCAGCTCGGCATCAACCAGCTCGGCGCGGTCTACGAAGGACTGCTCTCCTACACCGGATTCTTCGCCAAGACCGACCTCTACGAGGTAAAGAAGGCGGAAACCAAAGAAGTCAACCTGCTCGACCAGGCCTGGTTCGTCAGCAAAGAGGACCTGAGCCAGTACGAGTCCGCGGAGATCGTCTACGACGACGAGACGGGGCGCGCCAAAGTCTATCCGCAAGGCACATTTATCTACCGTCTGAGCGGCCGCAGCCGTCAGAAATCGGCCTCGTACTACACGCCGGAGGTGCTAACCAAGTGCGTGGTCAAGTATGCGCTGAAGGAACTGCTCGAGGGCAAGAAGGCGGACCAGATTCTGCAACTCACGGTGTGCGAGCCGGCACTCGGCAGCGGCGCGTTCTTGAACGAAGCTATTAACCAGCTCGCCGATGCGTACCTCGAAGGCAAGCAGGCGGAACTGAAACGCCGCATTCCCGAGAGCGACCTAGAACAGGAGCGCCAGAAGGTAAAGGCATTCCTGGCGGACAACCGTGTATTCGGCGTGGACCAGAATCCAGTGGCGGTGGAACTGGCCGAGATCTCGCTGTGGCTCAACACGATTTACCAGGGCCACAGCATCCCATGGTTCGGCGGCCAGCTTTCAGTGGGCAACAGCCTGATCGGCGCGCGCCGCCAGGTGTTCCGGCGCGGGCAGTTGACGGACAAGTCGCGACCGTGGTTGGAGGCCGTCCCAGAGCGGATTCCGACCGGCGGCATCCGCGCACAGGATGCCGTCTATCATTTCCTGGTGCCCGATAAGGACATGTCCCACTACGGGGACAAGGTGGTGAAGACGATGTGCCCGAAGGAGATGAAGTGGATCTCCGAGTGGCGAAAAGCATTCTGCGAGAAGTTCGATACCGCGGAGGCCGACACGCTCGTGCGGCTGAGTGAGGCCGTAGACCACCTCTGGGCCCACCACATGGAGGACCTCCGGAATGCACGCGCACGGACCGCGCACGACTTCGCCGTCTGGGGGCAGCGGGCCCGCGACGAGCGCGGCCAGAAGCTGACCACGCGGGAACGGGATGCGATCTTCCGCAAAGCCATTCATCCGGACCAGGGACCTTCCACCGCGTACCAGCGGCTGCGATTCTTGATGGACTACTGGTGTGCGCTCTGGTTCTGGCCCATCGAGAAAGCCCACCTGCTGCCGACGCGGCACGAGTTTCTACTCGAAGTGGGGTCGGTGCTGGAAGGGACAGTCCGGGCCGCGCAGTCGATCCGCCGCACGCAGGGCGAAATGTTTGGCCCGGAGCAGCCGAGCCTTACGGTAGCCGACGAGTACGGCCTGGTGGACGTCAAGGATTTCTGCAACGGCTCTGAGCGCCTGACGCTGGTGCGCGAGATAGCTGGAAAGTACAAGTTCTTGCATTGGGAACTGGAGTTTGCGGATATTTTCGCCGACGCGGGCGGCTTTGACTTGATCCTTGGGAACCCGCCCTGGATCAAAGTGGAGTGGAACGAAGGGGCCGTGATGGGTGACGTGCAGCCGCTCTACATTTTGCACGACTTCTCTGCGCCCGAACTGGCGAAACTGCGCGAGGAAGCGACGGCGAAGCACCCCGAGTTACGCGACCTCTATCTGGACGAGTACGCGCAGTTCGCTGGCACGCAGGCGTTTCTGAATGCGAAGCAGAATTATCCACTGCTGTTGGGGGGGCAGTCGAACACGTTCAAGTGTTTTGTGAAGATGTCAACGGAACTGGCGCGCGTGTCGGCGTACGTGCACGACGACGGCATGTTCAGCGATCCAAAGGGCGGTCTCCTTCGAGAGTACCTTTACCCGCGCCTGCGGTACTGGTTCCAGTTTGAGAACGAGATTCCGCTATTTGAGGGCCTCAATGACCACGGTCGCATGCGTTTTGAGGTCAGCGTATTGGGGCAACCAAGGGACCCAAAGTTCGACATGGTTGCCGATGTGTTCTGGCCCACCACGATCGACACGAGCTATGCGCATGAAGGATACGGGACCGTCGAAGGGCGGAAAGACCATGCAGGGAAATGGAGCCGGCGGGCCACAGAAGTCGGATAGTGGAAATAGACGCACAGGTCCTCCGGCTTTTCGCTGCAATGTATGACGGCGGCAGTACGCCTCCGATAAGAGCCAAACTGCCCGTACTACGTTCTCGAGAACTCCTATCAGTGCTGCTAAAACTATCCCGGTACGAGCGCAGATTAGGCCAGCTAGATGAACGCGACTACACACCTTCTAGACTCTGGGATGAAACCGGCGCGGTTGACGACGGGACAATCGCTCGCGGGACGGCATTCGTTGATTCCCTAACCTCCTTCATCATTTCCGGTCCACATGTGCACGTGGCGAATCCGTTCGCGAAAACACCGAACGGGGTCTGTACAGACCCAAATCATTACGCGGTGATTGACATTAGCGACCTACCCGCATCGTATATTCCCAGGACAAACTACGTACCCGCTTGTCCCAATGACGTGTATCGCGCGAGAGCCACGACGGTGAGGTGGGATTCCGGCATGCGAGTTTTGGACTGTTATCGATTTATGAATCGAGCAATGCTCAACCAATCAGCGGAAAGGACTCTAATCGGGTGCATCATCCCACCAGGGAGCGGGCATCTGCACACCGCCTTCTCCGTCGCTTTTCGACAACCCTCATTACTGCTGGACTACGCATCAATCGCCGTCTCGCTAATAGCTGATTTTCACATCCGAACTACGGGCGCGGCTTTCGCAAATCGGGCCCTAATTGAGCGTCTGCCTGTGCTTGCGCCCCACTCCGGAAACCGCGCAGTATTACACGCACGCACCCTCCTCCTCAACTGCCTGACCGGCCACTATGCCGACCTCTGGCGCGAGGGGTGGGACGCCGCCTTCAGGGCCGACCGCTGGGCCAAGGACGACCAGCGCCTCCGCGACCAGCGCTTCTCCATCCTCACCCCAGAGTGGTCCTGGGACACCCCGCTTCGGACCGACTACGAACGCCGCCAGGCCCTCGTCGAGATCGACGTGCTCGTCGCCATGGAACTCGGGCTCACGGTTGAGGAACTCTGCACCATCTACCGCATTCAGTTCCCCGTCTTGCGCCAGTACGAGCGCAACACGTATTACGACCGCAACGGCCGCATCGTCTACCTCGATGGCGACCAGTCGTACGGACTCTCCACCCCTGACTGGAAGAAGAAGCGCAACCAAGCCACTATCGAGCGCACCATCGAGGACGACACGCTGCCCGGTGGCCGGCGCGACCGCACCATCGTCTACGAAGCTCCTTTTGACCAGTGCGATCGCGAGGAAGACTACCGCACCGTATGGGCCGAGTTCGCGTGGAGGCAAGCATGATCCCCTCCGTCATCGGCGCGCAGGTCCGGCGCGGCATTGAAGAGTTTCTACGCACCACCTTTCCGATTACCAATCCCTATTTCGCTGGAGCACTGGACGAATTGTTGGCGCGCCCGGGAGAAGTCTTCCGCGGTCCTTACATCTCGCTCAAGCTCCCGTTCACCGCTTCGCCAAGTGCCCGGCCCTTTTTTCCGGACGCAGTGCCGGAGTGGTTCCGGCCATTTCGCCACCAGGAGCAGGCGTGGGAGCGCCTGGATTGGAAGGTCGGCAAGAGCACGGTGGTCGCCACGGGAACGGGGTCGGGCAAGACCGAGTGCTTCCTCTACCCTGTCCTCGACTACTGCTACCAGCACCGCAACCAGCGCGGCATCAAGGCGATCCTGATCTATCCGATGAACGCGCTGGCCACCGACCAGGCGGGGCGCATCGCGGGAGCGATTTACCGCAGCGATGCGCTCCGTGGGCGCGTAACCGCGGGGCTGTACCTGGGTGAGAAGGACCAAGTGCCCACGGCGGCGATGACGGAATCGCGCGTGATCACCGACAGGGACACCATGCGGGACGCACCGCCGGACATCCTGCTCACCAATTACAAGATGCTGGATTACCTGCTGTTGCGGCCAAAGGACCTTAGGCTGTGGCGGAGAAACGGGCCAGACACCCTGCGCTACTTGGTGGTGGACGAACTGCACACGTTCGACGGAGCGCAGGGCGCGGACGTGGCCTGCCTCATCCGGCGACTTAAGGAACGGCTGCGGACTCCGAAGGCGTACTTGATCTGCGTGGGGACCTCGGCCACGTTGGGGAGCGACGCAGCGGTCTCGGCGACGCAACTGGTGGAATATGCCGGCAAGGTTTTCGGCGAAACCTTCGACTCCGACAGCGTGATCGGCGAATCGGTGCAGACACCCGCAGAGTTTCTGGCCGGCGCCGGGGTGCGCTATGCGGGCACGCCGGGTCCGGAAGCGAAAGACGTGCTGAACCCGCTCCGCTACGCCAACCCGAACGAATATCTGGACGCACAGCGGCGGCTGTGGTTCGGCGACGCCACGGGTACGCCGGATTCGCTAGAATGGCAACGGGCGCTGGCGGGCCTATTGCGGTCGCACGGGTTCCTCCGCAGGTTACTTGCCTCCATGACGTCCACGGCCATGGAATCCACCGAACTGGTGGAGCGCTTGGGAGCCGTTTTGCCGGCTTACGGCAGCCCGGATGCGGAATACGTGGAACTGGTGCTGGGGAGCTTCCTGGCACTGGTTTCGGCGGCACGTATTGCCGGTCCGAGCGGGCCCCAGCCGATGATCCAAGTGCGGTATCAGTTCTGGATGCGGGAACTGGCGCGGGTCGTTTCGAGCGTCGGGCCGACTCCCAAGTGGGCCTTCGCGGCGGACCTCAAGACCGAGGATCTCAAGCATAGCCTGCCGGTGACTCACTGCCGGGAATGCGGCTTGATCGGGTGGGCGGGGACGGTGAAGGACGCCGACGACCGGCTGAACCCGGAACTGAACATCTTCTACCGCGCGTTCTTCGACTGGAAGTCGGAGGTGCGGTTCCTCTTCCCCGGGGAGTTCGGGCCGGACGCACAGGAGGAACTGCCCCAGTTCCTCTGTCCGGAATGTCTGCACTTCGGCCACGCGGAGAGCGCGCTCCCGTGCTCCTGGTGCGGCAAGGAGGCGGAGAAGATGATCCGGGTGTGGATCCCGGATACGTCGGAGAAGAGGGGTGGGGGACACGCGCGGATGGTAGGAAAGCACGATTGCCCGTCGTGTCAGGGGAAGAACAGCCTGACCATCGTCGGTTCGCGCGCGGCGAGTTTGACGGCGGTGCTGATTTCGCAGCTCTGGGCGTCGCCGTTCAACCCCGAGGAGAAGAAGTTGCTGGCGTTTTCGGACAACGTGCAGGACGCCTCGCATCGCGCCGGCTTCTTCAAGGCGCGGACGTTTCGGTTTAACCTGCGGACGGCAATCCAGAAAGTAGTGCAGGGTACGCCGGGGCCGCTGCCGCTGCCCGATTTGCCGCGGTTGTTTCTGGAGCGCTGGGAAAAGGAGTACGACCGCCCGGGGCGCTTTGTGGCTACGTTCCTTCCGCCTGACATGGAATGGCTGGAAGAATATGAACAACTCCGCCGTCAGGGCGTGCTGCCCCCTGGTTCCGAGCTTGCGGCGCTGGTGCGCAAGCGGCTGGATTGGGAGATCTGGAGCGAGTACACGCACAACTGCCGCATCGGCCGGTCGCTGGAAAAGACGGGCTCGTCCACCGTGCAACCGCGACTGGAGGCGTTCGAGGCGGCGGCCGCGGCGGTTCTGGTCAGGTTGCAGAACGAGATCGGCGGGCTGCGGGAGATCGGGCTGGACGCAGTGCGGCGGTTCCTGCACGGGTTCCTACTTAACCTGAAGAATCGCGGGGGCGTGTGGCATCCTGAACTGCTGCCCTACCTGCAAGGTTTTGGCGAGTACTACCTGCTCAGTCACACCGGTGGGCGGGACCGGTACATGCCGCGGTTCGGGAAGCAATCGCGGCTGCCCGAGTTTCTGGTGGTGAGTAGCGGGAGGAATAGGTTTCTGCCGCTGCTCTCCGGCAGCACTAGCACGCTGAGCTGGCACACCACCTGGCTGCGGCGGGCTTTCGGCGTCTTCGACCCGAACATTCCGCCGCTGACCGTGCCGATTTATCGCGCCGTGCTGGAGGAATTGCGGAGTAGCAACCTGGTGTTCGAGGTGGATGCAGGCGGGGCGCCGGTGTGGGGTATCGCGCTGGAGGCTCTTGAGGTGACTACCGATGTGCGGCAGCTCCGCTGCGACCAGTGCGATGCTTTCGGTGGGGCCGGAAGCGGCGCAGTGGATGGCTGCGGGTCTGTGCCCGCACGGGGCGTGCAAGACCGGCACCCTGCGCGAACAGCCGCGCGTTGAGGATTATTACGGCCGGCTGTACCAGGCGGGCGACGTGGCTCGCATCTTCGCCGAGGAGCACACAGGACTGCTGAAGCGCGAGGTGCGGGAAGCGGTGGAAATCGGCTTTGAGAAGCGGGAGAAGCCGGGTGATCCAAACCTGCTCTCCTGCACCCCGACGCTGGAGCTGGGTGTGGACATCGGCGACCTCTCGTCGGTGGCAATGTGCTCGGTCCCGCCGAAGTCGAGTAACTATCTGCAACGGGCCGGGCGCGCCGGCCGCAAGCACGGCAACGCCTTCATCGTGGCAATTGCCAATGCCCGCCCTCACGATCTGTTCTTCTTCCAGCAGCCGGACGAGATGTTGCAGGGGCGGGTGGAGTCGCCGGGCTGCTACCTGAACGCGTCGGCGGTTCTCGAACGCCAGTTCACGGCGTTCACGATGGGCCGGTGGGTGGAGACCGGGCTCCAGGCGGGCGCCATCCCGGACAAACTCTCGCCGGTGATCGACTCCGTCGAGAGGGGCGGGCCGCCGGAGGCGTTCCCCTGGAATCTGCTGACGTACTTTGAGCTGAACCGGACCGCGCTGGAAGATGGATTCCTGGCGATGTTCGGCGCCGAGGTGTCCGACTGGACCCGTGAGCGGCTGCTCGCCTTCTCACGAGGCGAGGAGGGGCTTCGTTACGGACTGCTGGACGGGCTGCGGGTTCGCGTCAAGGAGCTGAAGAACTGGCGCGGTCGCGTGCAGACTCTCAACAGGCGCATTCGGGAGGTGCAGGATGATACGCTCATGCGCGAAGAGGACCGGCAGAAGGAACTGGACGAGCTCCGTCAGGAGAAGGCTGCGCTCCAGGTGTTGGTTAGGAATCTGCGCGACCGGAATGTCCTGAACTTCCTTACGGATGAGGGCCTGCTGCCGAACTATGCCTTCCCGGAGCAGGGCATCACTCTGCGGTCCGTCATCTACCGGAAGCGGAAGAGCGAGTCCGACCCGGAGCGGAGATACGATACGCGGACGTATGAGTACGTGCGCCCAGCCTCCGCGGCTATCGCAGAACTGGCGCCGGCAAACAACTTCTATGCCGAGGGCCGGAAGGTGACGGTTGACGGCGTGATTTTTGAGCGCGAGGATCTGGTGGCGTGGCGGCTCTGTGCGAACTGTACGTGGATGGAACGGGAAGGCGAGCACGAATCACAGCCGGCGTGCCCCAAGTGCGGGCACACGCTGTGGTCGGACGAAGGCCAGCGACAGACTCTGTTGTGGATGCGCGAGGTGATGGCCAATACGGAGGACCGGACCAGCCGTTCCTTCGACGAGAGCGATGGACGGGAGCCGAAGTTCTACGACAAGAACATGTTCGTCCTCAAGAACGACGAGGATGTGACGGAGGCTTGGTATCTGGACTGCGACGAGGTGCCGTTCGGCTTCGAGTTTTTCCGCAAGATCACGCTGCGGGAAGTGAACTTTGGTGAATCCACCGGCGGAGGCGCACGGATTCAGGTAGCCGGCCGGGAGCGCACGGCCCGGTCGTTCGAGTTGTGCGAGGCCTGCGGCAAGGTGCGCCGCAACGGCGAACTGGCTCACTCGCCATGGTGCCGCTACCGCAAGGATCCCGAGAAGGAGAAGGCGGTACGAGCCTGCTACCTGTACCGGGAGTTCACATCGGAAGCGATCCGAATGCTGTTGCCGGTGGCCGCGACCGAGATCGAGCGGAACATCGAATCGTTTGTGGCCGCACTCCAGCTTGGGCTGCGGAAGAAGTTTCAGGGCGACCCAGGGCATCTGAACACGACCGTATATGACGAGCCCATCGAAGGCAGTGAGTCCAGGCGGCGGTATCTCGTGCTGTACGACGGCGTGCCGGGTGGTACCGGGTATCTCAGGGAGCTGATGCGCGATCCGGGGCAGCTCCGGGAAGTGTTCCAAAAGGCGTACGATGCTCTTTCCGTTTGCGAGTGCCGGTTGGACGAGCGCAAGGACGGCTGCTACGTGTGCCTGCTGGCCTATCGTGGGCGGCACTTCCAAGGCACGACGTCGCGGACCGCCGCGCTCGACCTGCTCCGCTCGATTCTGGAGAACTGGGACAAGCTGAAGACCACGGATCGCCTGGAAACGATTCGGCTGAACCGGCTGCTGGAAAGCGAACTGGAAGCGAGTTTTCTGGAGGCGCTGCGCCGTGTCCGGGAGGGCGAGGCTACGCGTGGCCTGTCACCGCAGGTCGTGAACGGCAAGCAGGGCTGGTACTTGAAGATCCCCGACCACGGTAACTGGCTGATTGAACCGCAAGTGGAGTTGGGGCCAGAAAAGGGGGTCAGCGTGCCGTCACGCGCTGATTTCGTTCTGTACCCGGAGCGGCCCTACCCTGGTGAGCTTCCAATCGCGTTGTTCGCGGATGGCTACGAGTGGCACGCGGACCCGGTGGGCGGCAAGATGCGGACCGGCAAGGATTCCGCGCAGCGGCTCGCCATCGCGCGGTCTGGCAAGTACTGCGCGTGGTCGCTGACCTGGAGCGATGTGTACGAGCGGCTGGATAAGCCGCAGCCGGCGGTGTCGCCGCTGGGTGGCGCTCCCGGGCCGGTCTTCGCGGCCCTGCTGGCGCAACTGGACGCCGAGAACTCGGTGGCGTGGTCGCGGCTGTATGCCGGATCGTCGTTCGATATGCTGCTGTACCGGCTGACGGCGGGCAGACAGGCGGCGTGGGACCGCTTCGCGCAGGCGGTGCTGCTCCATCTGTTGCAAACCGATATGCGCCAGGGAGCGGCGCCCGATGACATCCGATCGGCGCTCCATGAAGGAGCGCTTGCCGAGGACTGGACAGCGGTCGATGCAGCGGCACAGCCTTCCGGATGGCTCTATCGCACAATGGCGCGGCAGGATCTCTGCGCGTTTGTGAGCCTGCCACTGGCGGATCTACAGGCATGGAAGCTGGCGGAGATCGCGGCCACTCTCCGCCTGATGGATGACCGAGCTGCTGAGTTGGGCGCTACCTGGAAAGGCGCCTGGCGGGAGTTTCTGCGCGCCGGCAACGTCCTCCAGTTCGCGCCCGGCGCGGTGTGGGTGACGACGCTCGGACTTCGCGAAGGCACTTACGGCGGCTTGCTGGATGATGCCGTCACACCCAAACGGCAGGCGCCCGCCAGCGTCATCGACATTCTGCTCACTGATGTGCTGGACCAGGATGCACGGGCTCTTGTGTTCGCAGCGTACGAAGCCGGCAGAGCGCTGCCGGAGCCCGGGTTCGAAATCGCGGACGCCGCCGGTGAGATTGTTGCGTTCGCGGAGTTGGCCTGGATTGGCCAAGCGGTCTGTGTGATGACGGCTGCACAGGCAGAGTGCTCTGAAGCCGCGCGACAGATCGGCTGGACCGTGTTTACTACCGAGGAATTGAAAGATGACGCGCAGAAGCTCCTCTCGCTTCTGGCGGTGAAAGAAGAGTAAATGACAATCGCCCTTTCGAAGGATTTCCTGCTGGCATTCTCTAATGTGCAGAAGTCGCACCAGAAAAAGGTGAGGGAGTTCTTCGAGCGCTTCCAGGTTCACCCGGAATCGGATGGCATCAACTACGAGCCGATCCAGAGCGCTCGGGACAAGAACTTCTATTCGGTTCGGATCGACCAAGCCTACCGGGCAGTGATCGCAAAGCCGGATCCGAGCGTGTGCGTCCTTATGTGGGTGGATCACCACGATGAGGCATACCGCTGGGCGGAAAGAAAGCGACTTGAAGTTCACCCGGCGACCGGCGCCGTCCAGGTGCTCGACATGACGGCAGTTCCCGCCGCCATCGCGGCCGTACCAGTCGCCGCCGTGCCACGACTCGGCGCCTTGTTTGCATCCGTCAAGGACAAACACCTGCTTCAGCTTGGCGTGCCCGAGGAACTGCTGCCGGTGGTGAGATCGATGAATACGGATGCCGACATGGAGCGGGCGGAATCGGCGATCCCGCAGGAGGCCTATGAAGCTCTCTTCCTGCTGGCATCGGGCTACACGCTGGAGCAGGTCTTTGGGGAGATGCAGAAGCCGCGGGAGGAAGCCCAGGCCGTCGATACCTCCGACTACGACAAGGCGCTTCGCAACGAGGACTCGCAGCGGCGGTTCCACATCGTAGAGGGGTCGCAGGAACTGGCCGAGATCCTTACCGCGCCTCTGGAGCAGTGGCGAATCTTTCTGCATCCAAAGCAGCGGCAGCTAGTCCGGATGCGGGCCGGCGGCCCGGTTCGCGTACTCGGCGGGGCCGGTACAGGCAAGACGGTCGTAGCGATGCACCGCGCGCGTTACCTCGCCGAGGAGGTCTTCACCGGCAAGGAAGACCGGATTCTGTTCACCACATTCACCAAGAATCTCGCGACCGACATATCGCAAAACCTGCGCAAGCTCTGCGGGGACGAAAGAGCGTGGGCGCGCATTGAAGTCCAGCATCTTGACGGATGGGTGGCTAACTTCCTGCGAACGCAGGGCTACCGGCCAGAGGTCGTCTACAACGCAGACAACGACTGCTGGCGGAACGCACTCGATCAGGCACCGGCGGAATCGGGCCTGCTTGAGAGCTTCTACCGCGTGGAGTGGGAGAGCGTAGTCCAGGCGCAGAACATTACCAGCGTCGATGAATACCTGGCAGCTCCGCGAATCGGGAGGGGTACTCGCCTCAGCCGCGACATGAAGAAGAAGCTCTGGCCCGTTTTTCAAGAATACCGCGCACAGTTGAATGAGGGCGGAAAGAAAGAATATGTTGATCTAATTCGGGACGCGCGGCAGTTCATTGAGAACAAGGCCCTAAGGCTCCCGTACCGCGCGGTGATCGTGGATGAAGCGCAAGACCTGAGCGCAGAAGCCTTCCGGCTGCTGCGGACTATTGTCCCGGCCGGGGAGAACGATCTCTTCATCGTCGGCGACGCGCACCAGCGAATTTATCGCCATCGCGTGACGCTCGGCAAGTGTGGAATCGATATCCGTGGCCGTGGCAAGAAGCTCAAGATCAACTACCGCACTACCGACGAGATCCGCCGCTTCGCCGTCCGTCTCCTGGAGGGCCGTCCAATAGACGACCTGGACGGAGGCCAAGACGATCAGAAGGGCTACATGTCCCTGACGCACGGCACTGCACCCGCAGCCATGACCTTCGCTTCCGCTGCCGAAGAGGCGGCTTACCTTAAACAGCACATCCAAGCGCTGGTCGCCCAAGGATTGCCGCTGGAATCCATTTGTATCGTGGCCCGGACCAAGAAGCTGGTTGAAAACTACGCAGCTCACCTGCGCGCATCTGGGATCGAAACCTACGAAGTGAAGCGCGACACGGCGGAACAGCGCGACCGAGCCGGCATTCGAGTCGCCACCATGCACCGCGTCAAGGGACTGGAGTTCGAACACATCATCGTAGCGGGCGCGAACCGCGGGATCGTTCCGCTGGACATGGCGCTCGCTGCCGGCGACGACGCGATCACGCAACGGAATCTCGAGACCGGCGAGCGGGCACTACTGTACGTCGCATTGACCCGCGCCAAGCGTTCGGGGCTCATCACCGCATACGGCGAGGCGAGTCCGTACCTGAGTGCGACGACGTAAAACTGTGCCGCAGTGCGCCGATCCTCGCTGCCCGAAACGAAATGACCCGTTCCTTCAGCCAATCGCAGAGTGAATTCCTCGTGCTCCTCCATTTACCCGGCGAAGCGTCGAACGAGTCTCCGGTCCGCAGTCGTTATGTACCGGCCGCGTCCGACCGCAGATGGGATTTCCGGTAGGCACAGGCGACTCACATTGTCCGTGAAAGTGCCCAGTTTGAAAAGCCACCGTTTGGCTGCCGCTTTGTACGGGGCCGTCAACAAACGCGACCTGTCAACCGGAGAAACCAGAGAATTGGCAAGCAAAAACGTGGGGTTCGGCCTCAACCCTGGGGTTCAGCCTGCACCCCCGAGGAGTCTCTTTCCAACTGGAGAAACCGTCGGGCGCGCAAGAACCTGCGGAATGTGGCGGATACGGGCGAGAGGGACGGCGGGTGCCGCTGTCAACAAAATGAACGCTTCGAGTTGCGGTAGAGAGGTAGTGCTCTCCAGAATCTCGGTTCCCAACTTGTTGGAGTAGTGGTCATGCTGTTCGCCGCGCGGCTCAGGGCTGGAGTGCACATTCCTCCGGTTCGCGCGGTATTAGCTTACAGGGACGGATCACTCCTCCTCAGCACCAGATAGCGGGAAGGCCGCCAAGCGGAACTCGTTGTGGGTGTCGAAAGACACGACCATGCGAGACCGCCGCCTGCCTCGATCGAGCCCGAAACATCACCCGGCCCCCGAAACCCTCGCACCGCCCAAGCACGGGATAGTTCAGGCTCAAGTCGAGCGGCTTTTTGCGCCTTCGCATCTCGATCTCGACGACCTGGCGGAGGCGATTCGGTTTCTTCTCGGCCCCAATAGCGGGCCGCAGATCGCTTCCCCCTGCCGGTCAGAAACGCACTTGCTTTCCTTCCCGCGCAGAGGGACTCATGTGGTGGAGGCAACCAGGGAAACCTGAAGGGGGCCCCGAGATCCACCATGGCCGTAGCCGTTTACATGCGCGTCAGCACCGAGGAACAGCGAGAGCGCCAGTCCATCGCCACCCAGCGGGATTTCGGGGAGCGCTACTGCCAGTTGCACAGCCTCGCCGTCCACAAGGTGTACGCCGACGACGGTGTCTCCGGGACCGTTCCCTTGGAGGACCGCCCCGAGGGCAGCCAGATCCTCCAGGACGCGAGACACGGCAAGTTTGATCAGCTTTTGGTCTACAAGCTGGATCGCCTCGGGCGTGACACGCGCCTGATCCTGAACGCCGTCGCCGACCTGGAGAAGCACGGCGTCCGCATCCGCTCGATGACTGAGGAGTTCGACACCGGGACCGCGACGGGCCGGCTCATGCTGACCCTGCTTTCCGGCTTCGCCTCGCACGAGCGCGAGGTGATCCGGGAGCGCTCCGTCGCCGGCACCAACCGGGTCGCCGAGGCCGGCGCCTGGATGGGCGGAATCGTCCCCTATGGCTACCGGAAGGTGGGGGAGAAGCGGGACGCTCACCTCATGATCTCCGAGGAAGCGATTCCAGGCCTGGCGATGTCCGAAGCGGAAGTGATTCGCGAGGTTTTCCGCATGGCCGCCGTCGAGCGGAAATCCTGCCCGGTCATTGTCTCGCGGCTGAACGATCTTCGCATCCCGTGCGCCTATGTTCGGGACGACCGTCTGTTCTTGCGCGGCAAACGGAAGCAGCGTACCTCGGGAATCTGGCGCGCGGGCCGGATTCGAGGACTGATCACCAACAAGACCTACATGGGGGTTCACGAGTTTGGCAAGCGGTCCGTCAGCGAACGACCGGTCATCTCGCGGGCGGTCCCGGCCATTGTCACCGAGGCGACCTGGAAAAAGGCCCAGGAGACGCTCCAGGCCAACTTCCTGTTCAGCCCGCGTAGCGCCAAGAACCAGTACCTGCTGCGGGGCCTTATCAAGTGCGGCCTGTGCGGTCTGACCTACGTCGGCATTGCCGCCAACCGGCCCAATGGGAAACGGGAGTTCTACTACCGCTGCAACGGGGCCCACTCGCCGTCGGTCTATTCGGCGCTGGGGCGTTGCCAGTCCAAGGCGGTGCGCGGTGACCACCTGGAGCAGCAGGTGTGGTCCGACGTGGAGACGTTCCTGCGCAATCCCGAGCCCGTCCTCCAGCAGCTTCATGCCCGGCTGGAATCCGACGCGCAGGGCTCCGACCAGATCCGGAAACAGGTCACGCGGCTAGAGGGACTGCTCGCGCAGAAGGCGACGGAACGCAGCCGAGTCGTGGCCTTGTACCGGCGCGGCCGCTTGACCGATGCGGATTTAGACACGCAGATGGACGAGATCGGCAAGGAGGAGGGGGCCCTGGAGGCGCAGATTGCCGAACTCAGCGGCAGAATCGCCGGCGCCGACTCCATTGGCGCGACCATCAGCTCCGCGCAGACACTGCTGGAGAGCCTTCGGAAACGGCTCGACGAACCCATCTCCTGGGAACAGAAGCGGCGCCTGATCGAAGTTCTCGTTGCTGGCATACGGGTGGATACCGTCGAGGAGTGCGGCGTGAAGCAAAGCAACGTCACCGTCACGTACCGCTTCAGCCAGCCCGACCAGCCGGTGCCTCTCGTTCTGCCGCAGTCGTACAGCGCTGGCTCCGTGGTCCGGATTCCCACGGAGCCACAAACCGTCGGCGACCACATCCGGAGAAAGCGACTTGGTCTCAAGATGCTCCAAAGAGAGGTCGCGGAGCAGATCAACGTCGACAAGACGAGCGTCTTCAACTGGGAGGCGAATACGTCCAACCCAGAGATCCAGTACATGCCCGCGATCATCCGGCTCCTCGAATACAATCCGTTGCCGGTGGCGAACGGCCTGGCTGAGCAGTTGGTGCGGCGTCGTACCAGCCTGGGGCTCTCACAGAAGGAGGCGGCCCGACGCCTGGGCGTCGACCCCAGCACTCTGGCGAAGTGGGAACGCGCCGAAAGAGAGCCGACGGGCGTGTTGCAGGGGCAGGTGAAGCGCTTTCTCCGAGATGGGGAAGCAGCCGACTCGCGTCGCGCCGGGTAGGCCAAGCTCGACTTCCGAGTGGGCGACCAATCAGGGGGAATCACGCCTTACGTTCCCAGAACGCCGTTTCAACGGGGGGCATAGGTAAACGCTTGGCGACACGACCACCTTGCTTGCGTCCACGGGCATGGGATAATCGCGTACAGCCGCCGGGGCCAAGGAGGTGTCCGATGTCCTGGAAAGCAGCATATGCAATGGGTTTGGGCGCGGTGCTTTTCGGCCTCTGGTCGGCAACTATCGCCAAGGCGGACGATCAGCAGTTGGTCGAGGACTATCTTAAGGGTCGCGGAGCCAGCGGCGCTGTCGTAAGGCCGATCACCGACGATTACGTGGGCCGGACCTTCCCCAATTTCAGTTTCTTCGGCGTAATCTTCCGGCAGTACCCGGTCGCCATGCTATGCCCCCAGACGCAGGACCTGAAGTGCTCGAACGTCTTCTTTGTCAAAGACGGCCAAACTGATTTCGTATCGACCATTCCAGACCTGAACTTCTTCTTTGCCGCGGAACTGGGTCAGGTGCCGTCCAAGGAAGCGGCGACCGATGCCGCCAGCACCTGGCTGCGGTTCTCCGAAGAGTTAAAACAAGATCTGTTCTACACGTTCTCCGCGCCCGAGATCTCCTACGTGCCTCGGGAGGATATAACCAGGGTGCGAGGGCATGCGGCAGTGATCGCTGGCGGCGAGGGCCATATCGAGATGCTGATGACGCTCGGTACCGCCGGGAGTCTCGTGCACATCTACGAAAGAGGCGCGTTACGGCCGGGGGTTCGACCGATCTGCCAGGCGACCAAATTGCTCGACCGTGATCCAATCGTGCGACGCATGGCGGAACAAGACCTCCTGGTCATGGGCCGCGCGGCCAAGCCGTACTTGGACCAGGTTCGAGCCACAGCCCGACGCAAGCTCCAGCAGGCCATCGACCGCATTTGGCAACGCATTCTGGACAAGGGCCGCTAAGCCGGGCTCTCTGCGTGGATCACTCGTCTGCTCGGTCCGTGAGATGGCCGACGTGCTCGCTCAGTTTACGAGAACGCCGTATCTCGAAGAATTTGAACGATTGCCGCACTTCTACGCGTAGCCAACTATACCTCGGGTTAGCCGCGCCAAACTCAGTCTGCGCTTCCCGAAATCGCTTCCGTGTTCCCTGTCACGGCGTTGACGCAACCCGCGCACCAGAAAGGGAGGGCCTTGTTCCAACTAAGTTAGCGTGGTCTAATCGAGCCATCACAGCGGCCGGTTGCTGGCACGCAGCGTGAGACCCGAAGAAGTCATGCGGCCCCACAACGACAACAACGTTTACATCCTCGGTGCGGGCTTTTCTGCAGAGGCAGGTCTTCCAGTAATCTCGTCGTTTCTCGCGCGGATGCGCGATGCGGTTGACTGGCTCGACGCATATGGCCGCGTCGCCGAGCGGGAAGCCATAGAAAGAGTGCTCGATTTTCGCCATGAAGCGGCCGCTGCCGGATATCGAATTAACATTGACCTTGACAACGTCGAGCATCTGTTCAGTCTGGCGGATGCGAAGCCAGGAACAACGAGTGCCAAAGACATTCGTTTAGCGATAGCCGCGACGATCGACTTCACGGCCCAGACGGGGTACGCGCCGACTGGACGTCTCCGCGTTAGCGAGTCCGACGGCTGGCCATGCTCTGCTGAGTGGCGCGGCGCAGCGATACGATGGACGGCGGCGTCTCCGCCAGGCTTTGACGATGTTGAGTCGTCGACCTATGACTGCTATTCGGCGACCCTGTCGGGACTGATCGCTGCCAAGAGAGAAGCCGGTAAGAACATCGTCATCACGCTCAACTACGATGTCCTCCTTGAGGAAGGGCTAAGACGGCTCGCTGTCCCAATCACATATCAGGTTAGCGGTACCGGCGTAGAGATAGATCCTGCTGCAGGAATTCACGACTCGCTGCCGGAAGCGTTTCAAGTTCTAAAGCTGCACGGCTCCGTCAACTGGGGCCAGAAGCCAGATGGTTCAGTCTTGGTTTGTCGCGACTATGAACGCGTACGCTCACTCAACCTCGACCCGCTACTCGTGCCACCTACGTCGCAGAAGGTCGCGAACGACGCCCTCCGGCGAGTGTGGGATGCCGCTGGCCGCGCGATCGCGAGGGCCACTCGCATCATACTGATTGGGTTTTCGATACCCCCTGCCGATCAACACTTCAAGTATCTCCTCTCAGTTGGGCTTAAGGACAACAGCTCACTAAGGTTAGTCCGAATCGTGGATCCGCGCGCAGGTGAGCTGCGGGCGCAATATGAAGCCGTTTTTCGAGAAGATCAGTTCAAATGCGGGATCGTGACCGTGCGCGAGAAGCGAACCGCAGACTTTTTCTACGATCGAGACGAGATCAACTCGCTGGGAAGGCCTCTCGCTCATCCCGGGTTGCATCTCGTCGCTGACGATAAAAGAGAGCGGCGGATTGAGCGAAGGTGAGCAAGAGTGAGCAAAACAATCGCGGCGGCTGTCTGCGCGCCAACGGGCGGTGCGTGCTGGACGTAGAGCGCGCTACCCAGCGCGCTTGGCTATTCGGGCAAGTTGATGTCGCCGAGGGAGATTCTCTCCTCACTTCGAATAGGTAATCGGAAACGCGCTTTCCGTAGATGTGGATCGCGACGCTGTCCCGAAGTCCGGTTCTGGGAGATGTCGGCCTGGACTGCTGTCGCGTACCCTGCCGGGCACTGGCTTTCCCAGAACGCCGTTTCCGGCCAAGGGGTCTCGGAGAAGCGTTCCGGCGCAACGGAGCCGCTTGGGATATACTGTCCGCAACTGGCACGGCAACATGGAATCTGCTGCAGCTCGACCCATGGTCCATTGATGCTGGCGTTGATCACCCGGCTCGGGAGGCGGGAAGAGACGAAGAGGGGTAGAAACATGAGCACGAAAAAACTTCTGTACTTAGGCACCGTGGCGGCCGCCGTCGGCCTGTGCTTGGCTGCCTCGCTGGCCAGGTTGAGTGCCCAACAAGTTACCGGCGAAGCGGTCCGCATCGACAACGACGACCTCGGCGGGGTAGTCACCAGTGCGAAGGGACCGGAGCCGGGGGTCTGGGTGATTGCGGAAACGACCGACCTGCCCACCAAATTCGTCAAGATCGTGGTCACCGATGATCGGGGGCGCTACGTGGTGCCCGACCTTCCGAAGGCGAACTACAGCGTGTGGGTGCGCGGCTACGGGCTGGTGGACTCGCCGAAGGTTCAAGCCGCACCGGGCAAGATCGTGAACTTGACCGCGGCGGTGGCGCCGAATCCGCGCGCGGCGGCGGTATATTACCCGGCCGGCTATTGGTTTTCCCTGCTCCGGGTACCGGACAAGAGCGAGTTCCCCGGCACAGGGCCACCAGGTAACGGCATTTCGCCAAACATGAAAAGCCAGGCCGAGTGGCTTAGGAACTTGAAGTCGGGCGGCTGCTGGGCCTGTCATCAACTGGGCAACAAGGCGACGCGGGAGATCCCCAAGAGCCTGGGCACGTTCGACTCCCCGGCGCTCGCCTGGGAGCGGCGTATCCTGTCCGGACAGGCTGGCGGCAACATGCTCGGCGGCCTCAACCAGCTCGGTCGAGAGCGGGCATTAGCGATGTTCGCGGACTGGACCGATCGGATCGCCGCCGGTGAGTTGCCTCCGTCTCCACCGCGGCCGCAGGGCCTGGAGCGCAACGTCGTCATCACCCAGTGGGACTGGGCGGACCCGAAGGCGTACCTTCACGATGAGGTTTCGACCGACCGGCGCAATCCGACGATCAATGCCAACGGCCTCATCTACGGGTCGCTTGAGCTGAGCGCGGATTACCTGCCTGTTCTGGACCCGGTGCGCCACACCCGGAGCCAGGTGAAGTTGACAGTCCGCGATCCGAAGACCCCGCCAGCGGGGCCGGCGATGCCGCAGCCTTCGCCGTACTGGGGCCATGAAGTCATCTGGACCAGCCAGAACAACGTGCACAATCCGATGTTCGATGAGAAGGGTCGGGTCTGGATCACCTCCGCCGTGCGCCCACCAGCCAACCCGGACTTTTGCGAGGAGGGGTCGAGCCATCCGTCGGCGAAGTTGTTCCCCATTGCCAACGCCAGCCGGCACCTGGCCGTGTACGATCCGAAAACCAGACAGCTCACGCACATCAGCACCTGCTTCGCCACGCACCACCTGATGTTCGCCGAGGATGCGAACAACACGCTCTGGACGAGCGGTGGCGGCCAGGTCGTCGGCTGGCTCAACACGAAGATGTTCGACCAGACGCACGATGAGGTGAAGTCGCAGGGGTGGACCGCGCTCATCATCGACACCAACGGCAACGGCAAGCGGGACGCCTACGTGGAGCCCAACCAGCCGCTCGATCCCACTAAGGACAAGCGTTTCGGCGGTGCCTTCTATGCCGTCGCCCCGGCTCCGGACGGTTCGGTCTGGGGATCGGTGTTGGGCTTCCCTGGCGCCGTCGTCCGGCTGAATCCGGGGACGAACCCTCCCGAGACCGCGCTGGCGGAAGTGTACGAGCCACCGTTCAACAACCCTAAGGCGCCCGTTCAGGGGTTCTCACCGCGTGGCATGGATATCGACCGCAACGGCGTCGTGTGGGCGGCCCTTGCGAGCGGACATCTGGCCAGCTTCGACCGCCGCAAGTGCAAGGGACCGCTCAACGGGCCGACGGCCACGGGACAGCACTGTCCCGAGGGGTGGACGCTGTATTCAGAGCCGTTACCGCAGCTCAAAGGCGTGACGGATTCCGGCAGCGCCGAGGGCAGCTACTACACGTGGGTGGATCAGTTCGACACATTCGGGCTGGGCAGAAACATCCCGATCAACACCGGCAATGCGTCCGAAGGGCTGCTGGTCCTGAAGGACGGCAAATGGATTGTTCTCCGCGTCCCCTATCCGCTGGGGTTCTACACTAAATGGCTGGATGGCCGGATCGACGATCCCCACGGGGGCTGGAAGGGCAGAGGGCTGTGGTCGACGGTGAGCACCCGAGCGCCTTTTCATATGGAAGGCGGCAAAGGGACGACGAGCAAGGTCGTGCACTTCCAGCTTCGCCCCGACCCGCTCGCGAGGTGAACGACTCACGAAAAGCCGATCAGGGATCAGAATGCCACGCGGGCTGAAGCTGGCGTCATGATTGAACCGCGTCAAGACGCATCCAAACCCCAATCTCTCCAGGGTCAGGATAGGGCGAACATTTGCAAAGACTATCAGTGGTACGGGTGTTCAACTGGAGTTGAGCAAGGGACTACGCCAGTCCTTTTTCGAACGCTCTTGAGGAATGGTCGTCAGACCAGGACCGATCGCTTTCGGCAGTTCGTCGCTGCGGTGCGGGCTGTGCTTGTGTAGACGTTCCGTAGATGTGTCCCCCAATCCGTCACCCCTCTTCGCCGTCCCGGAATCACGGCAAACTCCGAAGACTGGTGTGGCAGCGCCCGGCGAGAATCGGAGCTGGTGCACCCTTCGCCGATCATCATTTTAGGTTCCTCGGCTACAATCCGCTGCCGGCGGCGGTAGGCTGGGGCGAGCTCTTGGGCCGGCATCGCACGACCCTGGGACGCAGGCGGAGTGACCGCGCTCGGATTCGCTGTCGAGCGCCAGCAATCACTGGTCGCTGCAAACCCACCACCATCGAATCGGCGCAATAATTAGACATGCGTATGCCAAGGACCTTCCGCTGGCTGGCGACCCTAGGGGCTACTCTTCTCACTTTTGCCGGCGATACAACATTAGCAGCCAAATTCCCCGAGCCCGCCATGGACATCAAACCGAGACCCGGCAAGCAATCTGTCGTGCTCGCAGGCGGCTGCTTCTGGTGCACCGAGGCTGTATTCGAAATCATCGAGGGTGTCGACGATGTGATCTCCGGCTACTCCGGCGGTACTAAGGAAACGGCGAAGTACGACCTCGTTTCCACTGGGCGCACCGGTCACGCCGAAGCCATCTTGATCACCTACAACCCTGCCAAAATCTCATATGGACAGCTGCTCAAGATCTTCTTCAGCGTCGCCCATGACCCCACTTCGGTTAACCGACAAGGCGCCGACCTCGGCCCCCAATACCGGAGCGCCATCTTCTGCGCCGCCGAGGAGCAGAGGCGTGTCGCCGAAGCCTACATCAAACAGATCAACGATGCCCATGTTCTCGGCAAGCCGATCGTCACCCAGGTCGTTCCTCTCGACAAGTTCTACACCGCCGAAACCTACCATCAGGACTACGCCGGGCGGAACCGCTCCAACCCATATATCGTCAACGTCTCTGACCCCAAAGTCGAAAAGCTGAAGAAGATGTTCCCCGGCTGCGTCCGCAAGAGGAAATGAGCATGTGAAGGCCTCTGAGGCGCTTTGGCGATCCTGCGCGATTTGCTCGACCGGCTGGTGCGGTACCGAACAACCCTGGGCTTGTCGCAGAAAGAGTCAGCGAAGCGTCTTGGCGGTGACCCCAGCACGTTGGCGAAATAGGAGCGCGGCGAGAGGGAGCCCACTGGCGTTTTCCTGGGTCGCGTGAAGCGGTTTCTCAATGACGAGCGACAACGGTCGGACTCGCGCCGGGTGGGCTAGTTCAATGGGTTGTTTTCCACGTGGCCGAACGATCCAGGAGTTGGTGTTCCGGTCTACACTACGGCGTCAGGGAGGACCCATCCGGGTCCTCGCATCACCATACCTGGCCGAACTGTGATGGCTAGCGCGGCACTCCAGTTACCTATCTGCTGGTGCCTGCGGTACGGGTGGTGGAGCCTGCGTGCCGCGCGGCTTCTCACAAACCTAGCAGCGCGCGCACGGCCCAATAAAGGCCGAAACAGAGCCCGGCGAGCACGGCAGAGCCCCCGACGATTCAATGCCAGCAATCGGGAGGGCGCGGCATGGCTACAGCACCAGGAGTCCCGGGCTGGTGGCGAAGGCGTTGGTGAGAATCACGTTCGCATTCTGCTTAGCGGACTGGCGCAGCGCCAAAGTCGTCCGCGCGCCGGCCGCGTAGAACCACCACAGGTAAAGCGCGTGGTACATCCAGGCACCCTGGTAGTCCCACGAAGAATCCGCGCCGTCTTTGCCGGCGCCGTACACGGAGCCCCCGGGAAACTGGGCGTCGTGAGGCTTGTCGCCGATGTGCCGGGATTCGTGCACCAGCGTCCCCGCACGCGCCACCACGTCCGCGTTGCCGGAGCCGTCAAGCGGGTAGAAGAACCAGAGAAAGAGATCCACGTGTTGCCCGCCGCCTACGGTCCCATACCAGACCGAGCAGGCCGTCTGCGAGACGAACCCCCAGGCATAGCAGGCGATGGCCACGACCCAGGCCCAGAGGTAGCAAATCCAACTGAACAGGAAGAACCAGCTCTCGCACTTCCGGGTGCGCTCCTTGCGCTCATCGGTGCATTTCCATGCCAAGAACTTGCGGCTCTGCTGGCAGCCAGTGGTCCTGGCCTTGGCGCTGCCGTCGCCGCACTGCGCGCGCAGATCGTCGTAGGACTTGAACTGCTCGCGCACGTAACGTGGTCCCCAGTGCAGCATATCCGAGCCCCAGTCCTCATTCATATAATCCTCGGGGGAATAGTTCAGCAACCACATGGCGTTGAACGCGCGGGCCAGAGGCTTGGTGATGTTGCAGCAGTCGTCGAAGCCCCAGCCGCCCTGCCAGTAGCGGCTGTTGAAGCCGTGGCCGTACCAGACGAAGTCGATGAAGGGTTGATCGCAGATACGCGAGCCGTACAGGGTATCACCGGAGGCGTCCAGGTCGGGAACGGTGTAGGTGCAGTCAGCCATGGGTTCATCCTTTGCGGGCTGATTTGGGCGCGCCGGAAGCGGGTGCCGCTGCGGGCCGGTACCCCTCTGGCGAGTCAGCGGACAGCAGCGGCGGGCGCGCGATATTTTGTTCGGGATTCATCAGGTGCACGCGGGGATCGTTGATGCCTGGAACTTCCTCGATGGGGACGCGGCGATAGTGAAGTAAAAAGCGGTCTTCCTGCTTCAGCCGTGCAGCAGCACGGCTGAAGATCTGCCCCGACGAGTCGGCCGCCCGCAGTGCAGTGAATGAAAGCACGCGCACGGACAAAACGGGCGAATCCGAGAGGGTCAGCAGCGAATCCAACGCTCCCTCGTGGCCCGCTCGCGCAAGCTGCTCGATGCCTTCCACGGCCGTGGTGCGAAGCATCATTTCCTGGGTGAGCAGCGTCTGCTCATGAAAGTCCGGTGAGGGGATCTCCTTGAACCGTCTCGACGCGGCATCGGCGAGCAGGGGGAGCGCCGCCGGATGGCCTAGGCTGGAGGCGGCATACAACAGAGCTCGGCGCAGTGCGTAATCGCCGGGCGCACACTGCCGAGTCCCATCCGCGATGGCGGCGATCATGCGCTCCGGATCCTGCTGCAAGGCCGCCAACGCTGCTGCGTAGTCGGCGTCGGTTTCCGAGGTGGCCGAATGGAAGGCCTTCAGGAACGCTGCAAGGCGCGGCTCGAATGCCGGCGGGGCTACTTCGCGGGGTGCGACGGTGCTCGCCGCCGTGGAGCGCCGATATATGGCAAACAACGTCAATGCCACCACGGCCAGGAACAGGACCAGATTCGTCGAGGTCATACTGGTAATAATACGCTCAGCCGCCTCCGCTTGCATTGGTTCCTCACAGCCGGCCATGCGGCTGTAGACGGACCAAGACGGACCGGCGGACCGTGGCCAACTGGGGATTGCGCCTGCCTCACGGCGTACTCTTCCACTAGTTATGGAAGAGTGGCCGACGACGCGCCCATGACGGTCGTGACCAGCACCGGTCACTTTCCGGTAACGGGACTCTACGGGACTGATCTGCAGTGCGGCGCCGAGCGCGCGTCAAGCGACGGCTGGGCGTGCTGCCGTTCGATAAGGTTCTAATATATCCACTGCAGGCCGAAGATAAACAATGCGCAGGCAGACTGTTCCGAGCATCAGAGCCGCGCTGCCCAGCTTGCGTTTCGCCGGCAGCCCGTACCACATATACAGCCCGCTGAAAACCATTATCACGAGGCCTATTGAAACGGCGTCCATCGATATGACCCAAAGCGTCGTTAGGAACCAGTCACGGTAATTCCGTTCATCGCCTGCACGCACGCCCGTGAACGTGTGTAGCACCCGCATGATGCCCCATGTATTAATCTCGATCTGCTCAACGACTGCGCGCCCCTGCTCGGGATACGCGGTCACACTGGAAGTGTGGCCGGGCCTGTTTACCCGGAATTCGAACACGGTCGAATCCGGTCGAGCGGCAGTCCACTCGATTTCGCCTTTGATCCCCAGGCGCGTCGTTAGACCGCGCGCACGATCGAGATCGTTATCTGTCTGCGGAACCTCCACTGGGCGCTCGAACTTCGAGACTTTTCGGTTGGGCCAGAACTCGGCAAACATCCACGAGTGGTTCAGAAGAAGACCCGTAAACGCGAATAGCCACAGAAAGAACAGGAAGTACAACCCAAGATAATAGTGGCCTTTGCGGCTCCAGAGCTTGAACGTGTCCAGCGCCCGACGGGCAGACGGTCTTACGGCAGGCAGGGTTTCAATGCGAGACGGCATATACGATTCCACAAAACGAGATGGCTCCGGCGGAGAGAAGACCTATACCGACACGTCGCTCGGCCCGCAATACCGCCCAAAGATAAACACCGCTGAAAGTCAGGAAAAGCAAACCGTACGTAGTGACATCGGCAAGCCATCGCCATATTCTCATATACGACGAGTTCACCCGGATGTTGACGTTGTGAGGACCGGGCATTTTGTGAAGGTGAATCAAGGCGTTTGATACACCTGTGCTCCGTTCTGAAATGGTAGCGGTGCGGCTCTGCAGGTCGAGCTCGACCGTAGTTTCACGTCCGGGAACCAGTACCGGGATCACGAGCCGATGCTCCTTCGGTATGCGGCGGATGAAGCTAACCTCTCCCCTTACACCCAGCCGGTCGAGCAAGGGCCGCACACTGTTCACCTGATCCCGGCCGCTCAGACGCTCCAATTCGTCTGTGACAGGCAGGTTCGAAACGACCCGGCCTGGCGGTGCCGCCTCTCGTCCGACCCGGGAATGTACGAGGTAAAACACACTGATTGCAAACACCAGAACAAACGGACTCAGAAACAGGCCGACGTAAAGATGCAGGTCGCGTGTAACTACATAGAAGCGCTTTCCCATCGAATCTTAAATATTATACATGCGTGACGGAAGTGTATGGGTCTGGACCGGGCACTCTTGTTGGAGCCGACCAGGTCCCGGAAACGACGCTTCCGGAAACCGCATTGGCAGAGCTCTCGCGCCCGGCTTCCCTTGCATCGTGATTGGATGACATGGTTCTCCTGGCCGTCGTCACCGTCCTCACTCGGGCCACGCTTCGGCGCGTCGCAGGCGCCTTGTCTGGCGCGCAGTCGCCGGCGTGGTGCTGCTGGGCATTGTCGCCATCAGTGAGAGTGCTGGATGGTGACACTTTGTGGATCACCTGGGAGCCGTATTTCCTGACGCTAATGTGCATAGGCACGGTCCCGTGTGGGTTCATCTTCCTGATCACATGGCGTATTGCGCGCCGGTTCGGTGGGCGCGGTCTGGCTGTGGTCGTGTTCGTCGCTGCGGTTCTTGGACCGGTGCGAGACTACCGCTATATTGCAACCTTCCCAGAGTGGGGTGCCTACGCGCCAGGGCTTGCACCCGTGTTTGCAATTCCGGTGGCGTAGTCACCCTGGGCATCCTGGGCCACGGAACGATGCGGCTGGTCGCCGGCCCTGCCGGGGCAGACCGGCTGGCGCGTCGGCCGTGGGAACCGGCCTGATTCTCCGTCGTTTGAAAGGGGACCCCGAACCACACTTCGCCGATTCGTGCCCAGATACCGGCCCACTCGGAAGTTGTCGTGTTCCACCCAAGGTGCCCCCCAGCCGGCGGAACCGTCACCGAGTCGCTATTAGACACCGGCCCACGTTCCGGCACTCAGGGCTCGACCCGTGTTGAGTTAATGTCTGCACGGACAGGGGTTCATGGCGGCGACCAGCATGAAGTTGGAGGGGAACACCAGCGACAGGTTGGAGCGGGCGATGGTGATGGATGTCTCCTCCAGCGGCTGGCGCAGCATCTCCAGCACGTTGCGCGGGAACTCGGGCAGCTCGTCG
>JACQDF010000135.1 GCA_016201205.1 Acidobacteriota bacterium | reverse complement strand
AGTGGAGGCCGAAGCAGGCATGAACAAGGATAGCAGGACGGGCAAAAATTAGCAACAATTATCTAACATATTGAACACAGCCAACTGTCGGCCAATTCGACGTTCTGTGAAAACCAGCTACCCTACTATAGGAGTTCTGAGCATAGGCCTCCGGCCTGCATCCAGATATGTCCACAATCGGCCGATCCCTGGTCCTGTTTGGGCTGATTCTCGTCGTCATCGGCGCGCTGGTGATGCTCGCGGACCGTCTTCAGTTCCGCATCGGCCGTCTCCCCGGCGACATGGTGTGGAAAGGCAGGAACAGCGTATTCTACTTCCCGCTGATGACGAGTCTGCTGGTGAGCCTGTTGTTGACGCTGATCCTGTGGGTGCTGGGCAGGCGATGAACGGGCAGCTAGCGCACGATGCCCATTTTCTCGAGCGGCCAATACACAAAGACCGCCTTGCCGTAGATGTACTGGCGATGCACCGGCCCCCAGGAGCGGCTGTCGTTGGACGAGGTGCGATGATCCCCGAGCACATAATAGTGCTCCGGCGGCACCCGCACCAGCGAAATCGACTGCCGGTCGCGATACTCCTCCGGCACATAGCCGCTTTCATCGAGACGTTTGCCGTTCACGTAAAGAACTCCGTCTTCCACCGCCACCGTGTCTCCGGGCAGCCCGATGATGCGCTTGATGTAGGATTTGCTCGTGTCCTGAGGGTAGTGAAAAACCACCAGGTCGCCACGCTCGATGTTTCCAAGACCGAACCGATAGGTGAACTTGTTAATGAAGATGCGCTCCTGGTCGGTCAACGAGGGCATCATGCTGGTCCCTTCGACCTTCACCGGCTGGTAAAGGAACAGAATCACGGCAATGGCGATCACAACCGAGAGCAGTAGGTCGCGCATCCAATACAGAGTGAGGGCCAGCGCGGAACGCTGCGGCGCGGACGCAGCAGGGAGCGCCGCAGGCGCTGAAACCTGGATGCCGGTTTCTTCGTTCATACCACCCCTCTCCGGCGGAATCTCTTGGATGCTCATTATTACACCATGACGGCGGCGAATGCTTCAACCGCGCTGATTGTTCCGGCGCTCAATGAAGAAGACGTGATCGGGACGATGCTGTCTCGCCTGCCGGAGGCTCTGTTTGAAGTGGTGATCGTGGCCGACAACGGCTCGACGGATCGCACAGCCGAGATCGCCCGCCGCCACGGAGCGCTGGTGGTCCATGAGCCCGAACGGGGGTACGGGGCGGCCTGTCTGAAGGCCATCGCCGCATTGCCCGCCGACTGCCGGATCGTCGTTTTCATGCAAGCCGATGCCAGCGAAGACGCAACGGAAGCCGTGCGGCTGCTGGCTCCCATTCAGGAAGGACGCGCCGACCTGGTCCTGGGTTCCCGCCGGCTCGGCCAGGCGGAAGCCGGCGCGCTCCTGCGACACCAGGAGGCCGGCAACCGGGTTGCCTGCACTCTGATCCGCTGGCTCTACGGGTTCCGCTACACGGACCTAGGTCCGTTCCGCGCGATCCGTGCCGACGCGCTCGTCCGCCTCGGCCTGCGCGACCGCAACTATGGCTGGACGGTCGAGATGCAGGTGCGCGCTTTGCAGGCAGGCTTGCGCGTGCTGGAAGTGCCCGTCTCGTCGAAGAAACGCCAGGCCGGTGTCAACAAAGTCTCCGGCGGAGTGGGATCAAGCATCCAAGCGGGCGTCAAGATCCTGTGGACGATCGTCAGGCTGGCGCTGGTACGGCGGTCATAACCGCAGCAGGAATACCCCAAAGCTCACCACGCCCCCCGCCATCGCCACCCATCCCCACCCCCGGTGCCCCGGCAGATGCCACCACATATAGATGCCCGTCGCAATCCAGAGCAGGAACCCCACGCACACGATGTCGACCACCACGGACCAGGCAGCTTGCCACACCCCGTCCTGCTCGAAGCCGCCTCGGGCGTGCATGCCGGTCAGAAACTGCGGAAAACGGAACACACGGTCTTCAGCCACCAGGCGCTTCTCCTCGACGTAGTAGCTGAGCCGCATGCTGTGCAGGAACGTATAGACGAATATGTCCACTTGGCGCCGGTTTGGCCGGTACACACCGAAAGAGGCTTTCTCGGTCATTTCGCCGAGGCCGGCATCGCGGAGGACCCGGCGGCCGAATTCACGGAGCTGGGCGCCCTGCGGCACGGGCGCGTCGTAGGAGCGCTCGAAGCGCCTGGTCCAGAGCGCCGGGTCGCCCTCTCGAGACCCGAACCAGGTGTTATGCGCGAATACCAGCGAGCTGACTCCGTACATCAGGAACCATGGCAGCAGCGACAGCGCGAGATACAGATGCAGGCGGCGGTTGAAGTGCCGGAAGGTCATATTTTCACCAGGAAAAATGCGAACAGCGCCATTCCGCCAAGCAGGAACAAGGCGCCGAGCCTGCGTGTGACGCGCAATTCCCACCACATCCATAACCCGGAAACGATCCAGAACACCATCACGACGATGACCAGATCCACACTGAAGGCCCAGGCGTCTTCGAGCAGATACGGATGCTGCCAGCCGCGGCGGCGATGCATCATTTCCAGAAACGCGGTCGTTCGGAAGGTGCGCTTCTCGAGGACGGCGCTGCGGTCGGCCGGCGTATACGTGATCCGCATCGGGCTGAGGGCGCTGTGCCGCAGAATCACCAGCTTGCCTTCCGGCTGCGGGCGCGCCAGTTGGTGCGCGCCTTCCATGCCCAGCTCCTCGAGGATCGCTTGCGCTGCCGCCGCCGGCGGCAGCGTGGACACGTCGGCCGTCAGCTTCCGCTGGCCTGCGTTTTCAAACGGGGGCGCGCCTCCGGGGAAGAGATTGCGGTGATTCATCTCGGCTGTGCTGATGGTGTACATGAGCACCCAGGGCGCCAGAAACAGCGCCAGGTACATGTGCGTTCGTCTGAGGATTTTGGAAAACATTGCGGTTTGTGCTTCCTCACACCATGAACATCCCGCCGTTGATCTCGATGGTCTGGCCGTGGATATAGCGCGATGCCTGGGAGCACAAAAAAAGAATCGCGTCGGCGACCTCGTCGTCGTCGCCGAGCTTGCCCGCCGGGGTCGCTTTCACAACAGCATCCAGCATCTCGCGGGTGCTGAACTGCCGGTGGAAATGGTTGTCAACCGTGCCCGGGCTGACGGCGTTGACGCGGATGCCTTTGGGCGCCAGTTCCTTGGCCAGGCCCTTCGTAATGCAGGCGACGGCGGCCTTCGAAGCGGCATAAATGGCGGCGCCCGGACCGCCGCCGTTGCGAGCGGCAATCGAGCTGACGTTGATGATGACGCCCCAGCCTTTCCGGATCATCGACGGCGTCACTTCCTGCGACAGAAACCAGGCGCTGCGGAAATTCAGATCCATGACGCGGTCGAACAGTTCTTCGTTGAGATCGGGAAGGCCGGCGCGCCGGACAAGCGAGCCGGCGTTGTTGACGAGGATGTCGACATCGGGCGCGGCAGCGCGGAGCTGTTCTCGAAAAGCGCGGATGCCCGCGGGCGTGCTGAGGTCGGATTGCAGGGCCTCGGCCCGGACGCCGGCGGCGCGAATTCCGGTGAGCACGTTTTCGGCGCCTTCAGCATAGGAATTGTAATGAATCACCACCCGCGCGCAACCATTGCGCGCCAAAGCAAGGGCGGCCGCGGCCCCAATGCCCCGCGAAGCGCCGGTCACCAGCGCAGTCTTGCCTTCGAGTTCTGCGAGCACACGAACCTCCTAGGGAAAATGCAGCGCTAACGGGCGCATCCCGACGAAATAAACAAGATCCGCGATCAATGTCTGGCTCCCTGCGCCTCCGGAAGAAAATAGAAAACGATCCCCAGGATCACATAAACGGCGAGCAACTGCACGCCTTCCAGCCAGTGTGATTCGCCGTCGCCGGCGATCTGGCTGGTGATGGCGACCGAAACGGCGACAGCGACGACTTCGGCCGGCGTAAAGACGAGGTCCATGGGCCTCGGCCCGATCCAATAGCTGGCCATCACCAGCAGCGGCGCCACGAAGAGGGCGATTTGCAGGCTCGATCCGACCGCGATGCCGATGCTCAGATCCATGCGGTTCTTCATCGCCATCAGAATCGCCGTGCTGTGTTCGGCCGCATTGCCGACAATCGCCACCACCAGGACGCCGACAAAGACGCTGGTCATGCCGAACGCGTGGGCGGCCTGCTCGACGCTGCCCACCAGAATCTCGCTCATCCACGCCACCATGGCAGAGGAGCCGGCGAGGATGCCAATGGATCTGGTTGTGCTCCAGGCAGCGTGTGCTTCCGCTTCTTCGATCTCCGCCGAGCTTTGGAAGAGCTGCTTGTGAGTGTGAAGGCTGAACAGCAGGCCGGCGCAATAAGTAGCCATCAGGACGATCGCGATCTCGAGGCTGACGTCGTCTTCCTTGTCGAGCACGGACGCGCCGCCCAGATAATGAAACGCGGCCGGCATCACCAGGGCAATGGCGGACAGGGTCAGCATGCTGGCCTGCGACCGCGCGCCCGCCGCGTTGAATCGCAGCGTCTTGAATCGCAATCCCCCGGCCAGGCAGGCGGCTCCGAGAACCAGCAGGACATTGCCGATGATCGAGCCGGTCAGCGAGGCTTTGACGACGTCGTACAGGCCTTTGCGGAGAGCGACCAGGGCGATGATCAGCTCGGCAGCATTGCCGAAGGTTGCATTCAGCAGGCCGCCGATGGCTTCGCTGGTGCGGGCGGCCAGATGTTCGGTGGCGTGGCCGAGCCAGCCGGCCAGCGGGAGGATGGCGAGGCAGGCGCTGAGGAAGATGGCGGTGTGCCAATCCGGGCGCGCATGATGCAGCCACACGGCAACGGGAACAAAGATCAGCAGCCAGTTGAGCGGCGGTCTCAGCAGATCCTTCATGGGCGGAGTCAGGATTCGATGGAGTGGGCAGCGGCGCGGCGCTTGCGGGCGAGCGTCACTGGCTTCGTTCTGACGGACCAGCGGCCCAGATGCCAGGTCTGCTCATATCCGGCGCTGAGGTTGCGAATGGTGACATGGACGATGCCCGCCGCATCGCACCGGTAGACCTCCTCGATATCCTGTTCGGCAGCGCGCTGGGAGTACTCAACCGGGAGGCCTTCCACAGACGCATGCCGGTGGAGCGCGGGATCCAATGCAAACCGGATTTCATCCCAGAAGGTGATGTCGCCCCCGGGCTGGTCCCCGGCGACGTGGCTGCATTCCAGGTACCGGAGATGGCCGATGTTGTGAACCGGCCGGTAGCGGCGGGTGATCTCGAGCGCTCTCTCGCCCGTCCCAGGCAGCGGAGCGCCTTTCTCGAACAGCGGATCAAAGATGATGCGACGGCCGGCTTCGGCTTCGCGCCAGACGCCGAAGTAGCGGGTGAACTTGTCTCTGAGCTCATAGCCGCTGGCGGCGTCGGCCTGGATCGCCAGGCCAATGGCGGTGGCCGATCGGGTATAGGCGGAGCGCTTGACGCGACGGCCGAATTCCTCCTTCAGCCGCCGGGCGACCAGCGGAAGCTCGCTGCCGCCGCCGGTGATGTAGAGGCAGTCCGGGGCGGCGTGGCCCTGGCGGTCGAGCAGGCCGCGCACGGTATCGATCGTTTCCTCCACGTACGGACGCGCTTCTTCGTAAAATTGCGCCACCGGCAGTGAGATCTCGGGCCATCCCTCGCGCACGCAATCCAGATCCACCGCCAGCTTTCGCGTGTTGGGATGCAGCGATTCTTTCTTGCGGCGGCACTCTTCGAGCAGCCGGAAGAGCTCGCTGTCGGTAATCTTTCCCTTGGACAGGCCGGCGGCGGACAGCGCCAGCTCCGCCAGTACGTAATCGAAATCATCGCCGCCCAGCGTCGTGATGCCGTCGCTGGCAAGCACGGTATGAGTCTGCTCGTCGTGCTCGACCAGCGACGCGTCAAAGGTGCCGCCGCCCAGGTCGTACACCAGCAGCAGCTTTTTCTTCTGTGCATCTTTCTTGTTGCGGTGCCCGAATTCGATGCTGGCCGCCGACGGCTCATTGAGCACGCCGAGCACATCGAATCCCGCCAGCCGGAAGGCTTCCGCCGTGAGAAACCGCTGGTTGCTGTTGGCATTGGCGGGAACGCCGATCATCGCCTCGAGGCGATGGCCGGAGGTTTCCGGCATGCTGGAGTGCTCAAACAAGTCATGGCGCAGAGTTTCCAGCAGGCCCCGCAGCAAATCGAGCAGTGGGATCGGCTGGCCGCCGACTTCGACAGAGGTGTTGGGGCCGGCGTCCTCGAGCAGGCGCTTCAGGGAGCGCAGCACAGTCCATTCACGGTCGCCCTGCCTGTGAAAGGCTTCCCAGCCGTACAGACGCTTGTCGCCGCTCACGGCAACCAGCGGCGAAAACCACTCTTCCGTGCCGCCCTCGGGAGTTTCAAAAGCCACCACCGGGTAGTTGCCGCGGTCGGCGGCCGCGACGACAATCCGGGTGGTGCCGAAGTCGATGCCAACCCTCATCGCGTAAGACTTCAGGATAACAGTCCCCGCGGGAAGGGGGAGCCGGAATGGTATACTCCGCCCATGCAATTCACCCGCAGAATGTTGCTGGCGGCGCCGGCCGTGCTGATGAAGCGTCATCGGCTGTGGGGGGTCGAGTACACGGCGCGGGCGATCGACCTGGTGAACAGTGCGACCGTGATCGACATGCTCGCCCCGTTCCAGCTCAACCGTGCGAAGTTCGCTATGCAGGATCCGGCGAGCTTCACCGAAGCGGACCTGGCGCGCTACGGGCGGTGTTCCAGCGCATCGACAGCACGGCGGCGATCCTCGATGCCAAGAAAGCCGGCGAGCATCTCGGCGTCGGAAGCGATATCGATCTGGACGGCTACGACGCCATGGCGCCGGATCAGCGCGCTCAGCTTCATGCCGCTTACAAGCGCAAAGGCCGCGCCCCGCGGCGCCAAGCCGTTGAGGAACACCGGAGTGTTCCTGCCGCGGGCGCGGTCCGTTTTGCGCGTGTTCCTCAAAAAGGATCGCTCCGGCAACGACACCTACGGCTTCCGCGAGAAGGACGACATCGAGGGGCTCAATCATCCCAAACGCATGGTCGATCTTGCGGAAGGGTTGATCAGGCGCAAGTACACCGATGAGCACATCCGCGGCATCCTGGGCGGCAATTTTCTGCGTGTGCTGCGCGAGATCTGGGGCAAGTAATCACGGCGTCTGAAGTGCTTGCGTAAGACCGCTTGCTGACGCGCGCGGCTCAGAAACAGAGCCGCGACCGTGAGGGAGCGGATGCGCAAACACTTCTCAAGCGCGCTACATCGGTCCGATTCGGGGCTGTCCAGGATCGGTGGTCAGCATCACCGCATCAAAGAGTTGCTTGGCCAGTTCGGTGCGTAGAGCAAGGTGTTTGGGATCGCTCCACAGGTTATGGAACTCGTGCGGATCCTTCTCCAGGTCAAAAAGCTCGCCAGTGGGATGACCGTGGTAGCAGACGAGCTTGTAGCGGTCATTGCGAAGCATGTTGGCGTGCGAGTGATCGGGCAAGTCGAGCGCATCATGGTACTCGCTGCGGGCGAACTCGCGGTGGCGGTCACGGTCCGCGACTCCGGTCAGAACCGGGTAGAGCGACTTGCCGTGCAGATATTCCGGCCGTGGCCGGCCCACGGCATCCAGAATTGTCGGCACCAGGTCGGTCAACTCCACGAGTGCTTTGCTGCGGACTCCCTTTGGAAGTCTGGATGGCCAGGAAAAGATCAGGGGCACGTGCGCCAATCCCTCGTAGAAACGGCAACCCTTATGCGTCAGGCCGTGGTCGCCCATGGTTTCACCGTGATCGCTGGTGAAAATGATCAGGGTATTGTCGAGCTGTCCGGTATCCTCGAGCGCTTTCACCACTTGGCCGAAAGCATCGTCCACGAATTCCACCTGCGCGTAGTAGGCGGCTTTCATCATTCGGCTGGCGTATGTGGCAGGATCCTTAGCCTTGGACTGGAAGTCCACTTTTGAGATCATTTTCTGACTGCGAGCGTCCTCCGGCCGCCACAACGGCAGAGGAATGGAATCCGGCTTCATCCGCTCGAGGAATTCCGGAGGCGGATGGAAGGGCGGGTGTGGAGCGTAGGTGTTGACGGTAACGAACCACGGCCTGTTCAGTCCGCCGCGGATCCATCGTGTGGCGTAGTCCTTGCACCAGGTGACTTCGTGGTATTCGGCGGCGATGCCGGCGTTGAATTCGGCGGGACGGTCCGGAAAGCGCCGTTTGCCGTACTCCGTCTTAAAATCAACGCCCCTTTGCCGCAGCCAGCGAATGTAGCTGTGCTGATCCTCCGGCCAATCATTACGCGGCGCGTGACTCCATTCGAAGAAGTGATAGCCGTCGTTGAGGCGCGGCTCCACGCGACGGTAGGATGACGACAAATGGAACTTTCCGACCATGGCGCAGTCGTAGCCGGCGTCCTTGAGGATTCGCGAAATGAGCCGCTCCTGGAACCGCTCTGGAAAGTACTGGTTGCCATTACGGTTGACGTGTAGCGAACTCGCGTAGCAGCCCGTCAGAAAAGAGGCGCGGCTTGGCGTGCAGATCGGCGTCTGGCAGTAGGCATTTTGAAAAGCTACGCCGTTGGCCACCAGGCGATCCAGGTTCGGCGTTCGAATATGCGGATTGCCAAGCGCACCGATGGTATCGAAGCGCTGTTGGTCCGTGCAAAACAGCAGAATGTTTGGCTCGTTTGCGGCTGCCGGCGTGGCAGCCGCGGCGGCCGCGGCGGTTTGGAGGAATGATCGTCGTAGCATCGCTTTAGAAAATCAGTTTAAGTCCGAATTGCACCTGGCGGGGCACGTTGCCTTGCGCGGTCACCTGTCCGAAGTTCGCGCCGCCAAAGTTTGTGCCAGGCATTCCGAAATCCGGAGTATTGAAAGCGTTGAAGAACTCCGCGCGGAACTGCAGCGTGCCGCGTTCGGTCACTGGGAAATTCTTGAAAAGGGAGATGTCGAAGTTGGCCGTGCCGTCGATTCGGACGTTCGGCAGAACGCGCGGAGCATTGCCCAAAGTGTATGGTTGCGGCTGTGAGAACACGGACGGATTGAACCAGCGTTGCAGCTTCTCCGCCGTCAGCCGGTCCGCGCTCAGTTTGGGATCGCCGTTCACGTTTGGACGCTGAACGATGCTGAACGAGAAACTGTTATTGGACTGGTTGGCCACCGGTACGGGAAAGCCCGACTGGAATGTGTGGATGCCGTTTACCTGCCATCCTCCAAAGACGAGGCCGGAAACCCTCCCCCAATTGGAGCCGAACGCGCGGCCCCGGCCGAAGGGAAGATCCACCACGTAGCTGACCACCAGACGTTGGGACACATCGGTGAGACTCACCGCCCGGTCCGCGTTCCGGTCAAATGTATTCTGATGCCGCCCGGCTCCGAATCCCTCAAAGACATTCGAGCTGTCGTCGATCAGCTTCCCATTCGTATAAGCGACAACAAACTGCATTCCGCTGCTGAAGCGCTTGTTCGCTTCCAGTTGAAACGCATGATAGTTTGACTTTGCCGCTTGGGGCCGGAAATTCAGCAGGTTCGTGAATTGCGGGTAGGCTCGCAGAAGCTGGCCTCGTGTTGTGGTCGAGGCTGCCAATGGTCCTGTCTGGATGATCCCAAAAAACGGATTCGGTACGCGATCGAGGAGTGCGTTGCCAAGCCGCAGCGCTTCCGGGGAAAGCTGATTCTCGTCCCATCCGCCGCCGTCAATCAGCTTGGCGCCTTTCGAGCCGGTGTAGGCGGCATTGATCACCACGGCCCATGGCAGCGCGCGTTCAATTCCGAAGTTCCAGTGTTGGATGTAGCCAGTCAGGGCGCGCCGGTCGAATGCCCCGTCGCGTGCTGTGGCGCCCAACGCTTCGCCGACTGATGTGAGCAATCCCAGGCTCGCTCCCAGTGGCTGGTTTAAGCCGCTCGGGAATGAGTTATTGAAGACATTGAGTGGCGTGACGCCGTCGAGTGAAGACACCCAGGAAGTTAGCGCCGAGAACCCGGTGAATCCCGCCCCGGTGCTGACGGCGCGGCCGGTATACGGCTCATAGTAGAGAGAGTAGCCGCTGCGAAGGACGGTCTTGGAGTTCACGGCGTAGGCCAGCCCGAATCGCGGACCGAAATTGTTCCAATCGGTGTCGAACTGCCGGCGGGGATTCCCTCCAACATTGGGGAACTCCAAACCTCCTCGCAGATTCGGCAGCAACGGCACGAGGTCAGCCAGTGGCGAGCGAACGGTGAAGTTAAACCAGCTTAGGTGGTCGTAGCGATCCTGGCGGCCATTCTCGATGTCGTATCGCAAGCCTGAGTTGAGCGTTAGTTTCCTTGTGACCTTCCATTCATCCTGGATGAAAAGTGCGAAGTAGTTGTTCGACGTGGCCACGCGCGGAGTGATTTGCACATTCCCTGTACCGAGGCCGGCTAATAGCGATGCCAGGCCATTGCCCACGGCCGCGCCCGCTGTGGTTGGATTCGGTCCCTGGGTGAAGCTGGGCGTAAAGGAAAAATCGCCGCTGGTGCTCACCGGATTGGGTCCATAGGACTGCAGCGTACGGAAGTCTACACCGGCCTTGATTGTGTGACCGCCCGTGATCTTGGTCACATTGCCTAACCACTGATAGCTGGCAGCGCTGGCATTGGTGAAGGCAAAGTCGCCGGTGCCGAGCTGTCCGTATCCGCTGACAATGATCCGTGGGAAACTGAGAGGCTTCACCATCTGATCGACAAAGGATCCCTTGAAGCCAAGAGCGGCCCTCATATCGAAGGTCTCTCCGACCGGAGACGGACCGCCTTCCAGGTACCGGGAAAGCCCGAAGCGCACCTCGGCAAGCAACGTGGGACTCACAGCGCGGGTGTAGGAGAGCGATGTGCCCGTGCCGTCGAACGGGTGTCCCAGCCTGAACCGGTTCGGTGAACCGATGGTGTTGTAATACTCCGGCGTGAACTCGCGGACACGACGGCCGGGCGAGCCGCGCAGAAAGAATCGATTTCTCTCGCTGGGATTATAGTCAACCCGGAAATCAACCTGGTCAACGTTATTGCGTGACGCCGAACTGGCGCCGTAGTTGTTGGCGCCCGTGCAGGCGTCGCCCGCACTCCGCGGCATGGGGTAATAGGATACCGCCGAAGCCCCGGATGGATCAATTCTGCTCGCAGGGATCACGTTGTTCGGAAACTGCGTCCGCACAAAGCCTCCACCGGGCGTGGGAGTGGTGGAAAACGGGTCGAAGATCGCCACCGGGCGGCATGCGACCCCGATGACACGTGACGTCTGTGAGAAGTCCCCCCGCCTTTCGGCGGCCGTGGGAAATGTGAATATGGATGAGGCCTGCTGCGATTGGCGCAACCCCTCGTAGCTGACGAAGAAGAAGAGCTTGTTTCGCCCGTCGATCCATTTGGGAATCACCACCGGCCCGCCGACTACGCCTCCAAACTGGTTCCTTCGGAAACTCGTCAGCGGAATGCCCCCCTGATTGTTGAAGAAGTTGTTGGCGTCAAGAGCGCTGTTGCGCAGAAACTCGAACAGGGTCCAATGAATCTCGTTCGTGCCCGATTTCAAAATGAAGTTCAGCACGCCGCCGCCCGTGCGGCCGTACTCAGCGGACAGGCTGTTGGTCTGCACCTTGAACTCCTGCACGGCCTCCACCGGCGGCGCCACCGGCAACGCGTTAAATGGATTATTGGCGCCTGTGGTGTTGGCAATGCCATCGGTTAAGATTTCGCTCGAGTTGCCCCGCCCGCCATTGATGATGAAGTTTGTCGTGGAGTTAAACGCGTCTCCAAAGCCCCGGTTGGGGCGTGCCCCCGGGATCAGCGCCATCAGCGACACGGCATTTCGGGAGTTCAGCGGCACATTCAGGAGATGGCGATTGTTGACCACGGAGCCGAGCGACGACGTTTCCGCTTGCACGGTTGCGGCAGCCGCCGACACTTCGACCTTCTCTGACACGGCGCCCAGCTCAAGCCCAAAGTCCACGCGAAGACGTTGGTCCACCTCGAGCCGGATGCCTGTCCGCACCGACTGCTTGAAGCCTGTAGCCTGGACAGCGACACTGTAGGCGCCCGGTGTCAGCGAGGGGATCACGTACCGGCCTTGCTGATCGGTCATCCCGGTTGCGGTGAAGTTTGTGCCCAGGTTGGTGGCCGTTACTTCGGCTGCCGGAATGACCGCTCCGGACTGGTCGGTCACGGTTCCGGCTAAGGTTGCGGTGAACGACTGCGCACGAAGCATACCAGGAACCGCGGCGGCAATCACCACCAACGCGAAGCGAACAGCCAGGTTCCACATCATCTTCCTCCTAGACCGCTTGCGCGCGCGGCTCCGAAACAGAGCCGCGACCGTGCGGGCGCGTAGTGCGAGCAAGTTCCCCATATCAATAGCGCAAAGGCCGCGCCCCGCGGCGCCAAGCCGTTGAGGAACACCGGAGTGTCCCTGCCGCGGGCGCGGTCCGTTTTGCGCGTGTTCCTTAGAAGACCATCTTTAACGCCAACTGCAGAGTCTTGGGCCGGTTCGCTTGCGCGGTGACAAAGCCGGCAGTGGTCGTCCCGACATTCGTATTCGGCAGGTCGAAGCGTGGCGTGTTCGTAAAGTTGAACCATTCGGCGCGGAGCTGGAGGTTGATCCGTTCGTGGAGATGCGTGTTCCTGATTGCCGAGAAATCCAGATTGGCGGTTCCGTCCGAACGCAGGCCGGGGATGGTCCGAGGCGCATTGCCAAACCGGTAGGGCGCGGGCTGGCGGAAGACGGAGGTGGCGAACCATTTGTCAACATCGCGAGTGTCAAGGATGGGACTGCGGCCATCCCAATCCGGACGCTGCCCGCCGCCCTGAGAAAAGGCGCCGTCGGTGGTGACCATGCCAAGCACGTTGCCGCTCGCGTATATCCAGATGCCGTTCACCTGCCATCCGCCGGCAATCACCGCTGCCACACCGGAGAGCGGGACCGGCTTGCCTTTACCGAATGGCAGCTCCCAAACGCCGCCGACCGTGAAGCGATGAGTGGTGTCAAGCGAAGAAACGCTCTTTTCTGCGCGGAGGAAATTCCAGTTTTGAAAGCCGCCGCCGGAGACATTCTCTCCCGCCCAGGGGCCCGTCACGTCGTCGAGAATCTTGCCGAAAGTATAAGAACCGAGCAGGCTGAAGCCCCTGGAAAAACGGCGCTCCACTTTCGCCTGGCCGGAATGATAGCTGGATGCACCCCAGGTGGAGCCGGCCGCCGTTACATCGGTGAAGTGGGGAAATGGCCGTAGCAATTGGGCGCGCGCCACCGTTCGCGCACTGAGCGGACCCGTCGGAATGGTTCCGAAGAAGGGATTCGGCGTCTGTTCACGCAGGCTATTTCCGAGCGCAAGTGCGGCGTCCGGCAGTTGATTGAACTGGCGGTTGGCATAGTTCTTGAGACCACGGCTGCCGACGTAGGCAACCTCGGCAAGAATGTTGCCGGCAAGCTCGTGCTGGATGCTGAGGTTCCATTGCACACCATAGGGAGTACGGACGCCGCGGTCGACAAAACCGATGTTCTGCCCGGCGAGCGTGGCAAGGCCTTGAGAACTGCCGACGGGCTGGAGAAGGCCATCCGGGTACGGATCGCGGAGATAGCGGAATGGCGTAAAGCCGTCGAGCGTGCCGACGAATGTGGTTGTCGCTTGGAAGCCGCTGAGGCCAAACGGGACTGGCCCAGTGCCGGTGCCAGCAAAGTTGGGGGCGAAGAAAACTCCAGCGCCTGCCCGAACCACCAACCGGCTGGCGGCTTGATAGGCGAATCCGAATCGTGGGGCGAAGTTGTTCAAATCGCGATTCCACTGCCCGCGAGGATTGTCTCCGACTCCGACGAACGTCAGACCGCCGCGCAGATCGAGGCTCGGAGTCGAGAGCGGCGATCGAGCGGTCCATTCGAAATTCGCAAGCTGGTTGAAGCGGTCCGTGCGAGGAGATTCGTAGTCCCAGCGGAGACCGATGTTGAGGGTCAGCTTTCGCGAGACTTTCCAGTCGTCTTGCAGAAAGAGCGCGTAGTAGATGTTTTGAAGCGCGACGGCGGGAATGATGAGTGTGCTGCCGGTTCCGGTTCCGAGCATGAGAGCTGCCAATGAGAATCCCGCCGTGGCGCCGGCGACCGCCGGATTGGGTCCCTGCGTGAAGTTCCGGTCGAAATCGAAGCGGGCTACAGAATCAGTTTGAATCTCGTTGTTGCGGATGAGACGAACGTCGCCGCCGAACTTAAGGGTATGGCTGCCGCGACTGTGGGTGAGGTTGTACTGCCAACTGTGGGTGTCGAGGCCAAAATGAATGACGCTGGCCTGGCCCACCTGACTGAACCCGGCTGTGGCGATGATGGGCAGGGTTGGCACCTGGATGGCGCGGGCGAAGCTGGCGGGATAGCCCACTGTCGCGAGATCAATTCCCTGGCTGAACGGGACTCGATCGTTGATCAACCGGTTGAAACCGTACTTGAAATTGCCCACCAGCGTGGGGGTAAAGATATAGGTGTCATCGAGCACCACGCCGCGCCGGGCAAACGTCTGGAAGCGGTTGGTTGGTCCGCCGATGTTGTCATAAGGATTGCGGGGAACTGTAGGTGTGTGGTCGTAGGACACACGCCCGTAGATCTGATGCTTGTCATGGATGCGGTGATCGACGCGGATACCGAAGATGTCCTTGTTGAGCTTTGAAGGGCCGGTGTTGATAAAGTTTCCCGTGTTGGTGAACTGGTTGCCAGCGGCGTTCGGCTGGGGAAAGAACGCGATCATGTTGCGGGCGACAGGATCCATGCGCGTCGCTGGAACGCGGTTGCCGGGAAAGGCATCGCGGACAAACTGGCCAGCAACGTTGGGATTCGAGCGCGAACTGAGCGGGTCAAAGATGCTGATAGAAGCGGCGTTGCTGTTTCGCGTCTGGCTAAAGTCTCCCGAGCGTTCGGCGGGGGTTGGAACCGTCCCGTTGAAAGTGGCGCCCTGCTGTTGGCGAACGCCTTCATAATCGCCGAAGAAGAACGTACGATTGCGTCCGTTGTAGATCTTTGGCAGAACGAGGGGGCCACCTACCGTGAAACCAAACTGGTTGAAGCGGAACGGCGGTTTGGCACGGCCGGCGCGATTGGCGAAGAACTCGTTGGCGGTGATGGCATCATTCCGCAAGAAATCGAAGACCGTGCCATGCAGCTCGTTCGCTCCCGATCGCGTAGCCACGTTGAATACGCCGCCGGCGGCGCGTCCGTACTCGGCGCTGTAAGCGTTGGTGATTACACGGAATTCGGCCACGGCATCCGCGCTCGGGAAAAGCGTGGGGCCGGATTGACCGGGATTCGTGTTCGGAGCTCCGTCGAGAAGATACTCGTTCTGGTTGCCGCGCGCTCCGTTCACCGAGACAAACTGGTTGGAAAACATGTTCACCGGGGTATCGTTGAACTGAAGCGGCATGCGTGCGCCCGGAACCAGTTGGACCAGTGCATAGGCGTTGCGGCCGAGCAGAGGAAGGTTGAGCACTTGTTTTCCTTCGATGTGCTGGCCGAGAGACGACGTACTGCTTTGGAGCACCACCGATTCAGCAGTCACGTCGATGGACTGGGTGAGTTCGCCCACCTCCACCTTCACGTCCAAAGTCATTGTCTGCGCCACTTCGAGGCGGAGCGTTCGCGTCAGTGTCTTAAACCCGGCTGCCTGCACGCTGAGCTTGTATTCGCCAGGCAGCAAGAGGGGGATGTTGTAGATGCCTTGTTGGTTGCTCTTGGTGGACCGTTCGTTGCCGGTGGCTGTGGCGACGGCGTTGACGCTTGCGTCTGCGACCAGAGCGTTAGCCGAGTCATAGACGCGGCCGGTGATGCTGGCCGTTTGCCCCCAAAGATTCTGGGCAAATGCGGCCAGCAGGGTGGCGTAAGCAGCATAGCGGATTGGCATGGCGGGGGCCCCCCTTGCAACGAATGTGATCGACTGACGAATATCATGTCATGATCCACACTGGTCGGGAAGGCCCGATAGAGAGGGAAGCCGGGTCAGACTGTGCCGAACACGTGCCGGTGCACGACCCCGCCCTTCACGTCCCGGTGCTCGAAGACCAGCGGATTCTGCCTGTCGTCCGGATTCACCTGCACGGCGACGAATCCGCCCTTGATCCGCAGGAAGCGGTGGTAGCGGCTGTCCTCCCCTTCGCTCGGGGGGACGGCATGCACATCGCTGGCAGGGCCGCAGCCGAATTCGTGGACACCGGTATCCGGGTCCACCGAATGATACTGCCAGTGCCGGTCGCCGTTCATCAGAATCACCGAGCCGGGGACGTTGGCTTTGAGCCACTGGCGGAATTCCCTGCCCTCGGTGGCAAACGCAGGATTGGCGTGATTATCCCGCTTGCGCTTATGATCGGGGCCGACGATGGGATTCGGATTGACGAGGATTTTCCAGCGGGCATTGCTGTTGGCGAGCGTTTCTTCGAGCCACTTCTTCTGCGCCATGCCCCAGATGGTTTTGGCGGGCCCGTCCGCGTCCGGGTTGGGGCTGCGATAGTCGCGCGAATCCGGCAGCCAGAGCTCGAGCGCTGTGCCCCAGCGGAAACGGCGGTACATCGGCTGGCCATCCGGGGGCGCCGGCGTCTGCTCGCGAAAGAGCCCCTGCCCCTGTTCAAAGGTGAACGGCGTCATCTTGGGGTTCACCATTCCGGGCCAGCAGTCATCAGAATAGGCGTCGTGATCGTCTTTCTGCCAATACGCGGGAACATTGCGCAGGCAGGAATCCAGTGTGGGCAGACTGTACATGCGCGCCCAGTGATAGCGCGCGGCAGCCGGGCTATTGACGATTGGATCCTCGGAATCGTAATACACATTGTCGCCGCAGGAGACCAGGAAATCGGGTTTCATGCGCTCGATAGCATCGTAGATCCAAAAGCCATCGGAGCGGTCCATGCGGCAGTACATCTGGCAGCTTGTGAGCACGAATCGCACCGGGACGCCGGAAGACCGGAGCGGGGCCGTACGGAACGAGCCGATGAGCGAGGCGTCCTGGCGTCTGCCGCGCGCCTCTCGTGTTTCGACGGCAAAGCGGTACGCGGTGGCGGCGTCGAGCCCTTCGACACGAAACTGGTGCGTAAAGTCGCGGGCGGGTTGCACGTCCACCCAACTGAAGGTGCGTCTTCTTCCACGGCCGGTCACCGGCTCCACCACCAGACGGATAAAGCCATTCCCGCCGGCGCAGGCGCCTTCAAAGCGGCCGACATCATCCTCGGGTGTAGGCGCCGAAGCGTTCGGAGCGTGGCCGCGGCGCACAATGCCGTTGTTCAGACGCTGTGCGGAAGCGGTCCGCCTCGTCCAGATGACAGCGGATGCCGGCGTGATCTCGCCGATCTTGACTCCGCTCGCCTGGCGAAGTTCCGCGTTCTGCTGGGCCGAAGCGCCGCCTGCCAGCAGCGCGCCCATCATTTCTCTGCGTGTCGGATACCAGCTCATCTATCGGCCTGCCTAATCCACCGCCGCTTCCTTCAACCGCTCCCGGTAGGCCGCCCGTGCGGCCTCATACGACCGCTCCATGTCCCCGCGCTCCTCGAGCCGCACCCGTGGCAGCTTCTGCCGGTGGCACTGGTCCACTGCCTGCAAACACCATTCGATGCTCTTGCGCGAGGCCCGGATCGGCTTGCCCGCGACGGTCACAAACACCGGATTGGTATGCGACGACGGCAGAATTCGCAGCGCGATCCAGCTCGACTGCCCGACCTTGTGCCGGAAGGTCACCGGCCGCATTTTTCCATCCGCCTGGATCACCTGTCGCTCGACGGACTGCCCGTTGACAATCAGTTCGAGCGGCACGGTGCGCGAACCGCCGATGCGCGCCCGCTCGAGCTCCCAGTACGGTTTCTGATCATAGCTTCGCGACCGGATCGGCTCGTCGGCTTTCTCATCGAGCAGCGCCGCCACCTGCGCCGTGATCTCGACCGCCGCCGGCGCGCCGAGTCTCAGCTCGCTGTCGCCGGCACCCATCTCGACGCCGTTCACCTTGAAGTGCAGAAGATGGCTCTTGCCATCGGAGACATAATTGCGTCCCTCGCGAAGCCCTTGCGCCCAGTCGCCGTAATCCAGCTTCGTCTGGCGCACATAACTCCGCCCCAGTCCGACACGCTCGCCGTAGATGCACGGGAAGTCCGTCTCTCCGCTGATCCGGGCCCGGTAGCCGGCATTGAGCGTGTGGTACCAGATATTGAGCTCATTCAGGTAAGGCGTGTCCACCGTGGAGATGAAGTCGATGAGCCCCTGCGTCACACTGACGATGTACTCATTGGCGCCTATGCCGTCAAACGGCGGCATCTCGAGCGTGGGCAGCTTCTCCTGCTTGTACGCCAGCCCCCAGCCTGAATGGGCGTAGCCGGTCACCGCGCCTTGCGACTTCGCCCATCGCAGCACCGGAATTCCAAAGCTCGGCCAGTCTTCGATGCGCTTGGACCCGGGATAGTCCTGCTCGCGCAGCCCCAACAGGCAAATGTGGCCCGTATGGCTGGACGGAAATCCCGACACCTCGACATCGTAGCGGATGCGGTTCTGCCCGGTGGAGACGGCGTGATCCTTGCCCTCGAAGAACGTCTTCTGGAAATACCAGCCCGGCCCCCAGCTCAGTACGGAGCCGATCTTCAGATCCTCGCCCAGCACGTGCCGGATCATGTCTTTCGGGTACACGCCTTCGGTGGGCTTTTCATAATGCGCGCAGCCGGCGGCGTGAATGTGGTGATCGCCCGAGTACCAGCCCATCTTCGCCGGATCGATCCAGCGCTCCAACCGGAAGGTGATCTCGAGCGGCTGGCTCTCGACGTGCAGCTTCTGCGTCTTCTTCAGATACTCCGGACCGCGCGTGTACTCGACCGTGTAGTCGCCCGGAGGCAGCAGAACATGCTCGCCGTTGGCCCGGTAGACCTGCGGATGGAAAAAGAAATCCGGCGCCAGGCGCTTGGTCTGCGATGGATACACACGCCCCGATGCGTCTTTGATCAGGAAGGAGCCTGTCGTCGGCGTGTCGTCTTGATCAAGCACGCGCAAGGTGACCTTGGCGGCAGGCCGCGCCGTGAACAGCAGATCCAGATCGCTGCGGAACCCCAGATCCTGCGTTCCCTGGCCCACGTCGAAGACGAGCTTGGCCTCGCGCTTGCCTTGGTCGCGCGCATAAAGCTGAAGGATCTTGTACTCGACTTCGAGCCCGGACAGCCGCTCCCGCATGGGCTGCTTTTGGAACAACTGCAAGTCCATCCAGCGCCGCGTGCTTGCTCCCGGCGGCTGATTCGGGACCGGGCCCGCGTTCGGGCTCGAGGCATTGAGCACCGCCGTGATGCCGGCTTCGTTCTGCACTTTGATGAGGAAACTGCGCCAGCCCTGCTCGATGAGCACCGGTTGGGCAGGTCCCTGCTGCGCTTTGACGCGGCTTTCCGGATTGATGTGCACCCCGGCCAGACAATGCCGGTCGAGAATGTTCTGGATCGCTTCCACCGCCTTGGCCGCGTCCTGCGGCGGCGTCAGCAGCCGCTTCAGCTCAGCGGCATCCTTCGCCGGCAGCGGCTCGCCGAGCATCTCCAGCGCTTCCAGGATGCGCACGGCCTGCGCCGCCAGCGGCTGGTATTCGACGTTCGAGACAACCGGCAGCTCCTGCGCGGCAAGCGTCCAGGCAAAGATCAAGGCAAACGAAAGCCGGGAAAACACGTGTCCACCTCCCCAGATCGAGCGACAGCCTGGAGGGCTGTCCTATGGCCGCTATCGTAGCAGAGATCAGAGAACTGGATTTTTCAGCGGTAGGCCTCGGAACGGTGGCGGACGCCAAAGATGCGCATGGCCGTGGGCTGGTCCAGCGCGCGAACGTCGGACTTGAGCCCGCACTCGACCAGAACGTCTTCCATCGGAATGCCCTTGCCCTGATGCGCAAACCAGGCTTGGCCGCCGTGAAAGCGGCGGCGGTCCTGCTCGGTCACCGGTTCATCGTCGGGCGGCGCCGTAGCCATGGCGCGCACGACGGGATCGAGTAGCATGAACTCCAGGAAGCGAACCGCGGTGGCGATCTGCGAATCCGGCAGCCGTTCGATTCGGCGGGAGTTACTGAGCCGCGAGCGTCAGCGAGCGGTCAGGCTCCCCCAAACGGTTAAGCACCCCCTTGCTGAGCTTGAGCCACTTGACCGCAAGTTGCAGATTGCGCATGTGGCCGTCCTTGCCGGTGGGGTAAGGTACCCTGAAAGAACCACATTGCAAACAGTAGGAGGTGGAAGAGATGTCACGCTTTTTCTTGCGGTTGCTCGCCGTTTCCGTCGTCTCGTGCCTGCCGGTTTGTGCCCAGGTCACGACAGGAACCATCCTCGGAGTCATTCGTGATTCCAGCGGCGCCAACGTGGCCGGCGCGCAGATCACGATCATGGAAACAAATAAGGGCACCATGCAGCGTTACGTGACTGATGAGAGCGGCACGTACAACGCTCCGTTCCTGGTGCCGGGGACCTACAGCGTCGCCGTCGAGAAGGAGGCGTTCAAGAGGCAGGTGCGGTCCGGCGTCATCCTCGAGGTGGACCAAAAGGCGCGCATCGACTTCATGCTCGAAGTGGGCCAGGTCTCCGAAACGGTGAACGTCGAGGCGATCGCGCCGCTGGTGAAATCGGAGAGCTCGGAATTGGGCGAGGTGATCGGAGAGCGCGCGGTCCGGGAGCTGCCGCTCAATGGCCGGAATTTCGCGCAGCTCGTCTATCTGGCGCCCGGCGTCACGGCGGGACAAGTCGGAGAGAACCTGTCCGGGGCCAGCACATTCAATCCGCGGGCCGGGTCGAACTTCAACGCACTGGGGCACCACGGAAACTCGAACGGCTGGCTGATCGACGGGATCGACAATAACGAGTACACGTTCAACACAGTCATCGTGCAGCCGTCGATCGAATCGGTGCGCGAATTCAAGGTGCTTACCGGAGTCTACTCGGCCGAATTCGGACGCGGAGCCGGTGTCGTCTCCGTATCGACCAAGTCGGGGACGAACGAGTTTCACGGCACCATGTTCAATTTCCTGCGCAACGACCTGCTGGACGCCAAGAATTACTATGCCGCTCCCACGCAGAAAAAAGCCCCGCTGCGACGCAACCAGTTCGGCGGGGCCGTGAGTGGCCCGGTGCTGATCCCGAAGCTTTACAACGGGAAGAACAAGACCCACTTTTTCGCGGATTATTTCGGCTTGAGGGAGATCCGCGGGCTTACCTTCGTGAACACAGTGCCGACCGACCTGGTGCGGAACGGCAACTTCACCCAATACGAGCGCACGCCGGGAAGTCTGATTCGCGTCTACGATCCGCTCACCACGCGGCTGAACCCCAACTTCAATCCGGGGGCGCCTGTCAGCGCCTCCAATTCTCAATTTCTGCGAGACCCCTTCGCGGGCAACATCATCCCGCAGAACCGCCTCAATCCGGTGGGCCGCAATGTGGCTGGCGTCTATCCGCTTCCGAACCAGTCCGGCAACTTCAACAACTACACGATCAACGCCAACCGCGAGGTAGGCGACAACGGTGTTACCGGGCGTCTCGATCACCGGTTTAACGAAAAGGATTCCGTGTTCGTTCGCTACCAGTGGGAGCTCTACACGTTGATCGCACCGCAGGGCCAGGCGAATTGCTGCCTGCCAACGCCGCCCGAGGCGGCGGCCAAATTTGAGCTCGGGCCTTATGTGGCAGGCTTCCAGAACACCCGGCTTACCACTCAAGGCGCGGCGCTGAACAATACCTACGTGTTCAAGCCGAATCTTCTGTACGAGCTGCGGCTCGGCTTCGCACGAACGAATCCATACACGGTGGCTTCCGACTATGGAAAGAACGCGGCCACTTCGCTCGGCATTCAGGGGGTCAACATCAGCCCGCTGACTTCCGGCATTCCCGGCGTCAATGTGCAGGACTTTACCGGCCTGAGCGGCGGTCCGGGGTTCCTGCCGGTGAATCCGCGGCAGACGCATTATCAGGTGGACAACAATTTCTTCTGGACCCTGGGGCGGCACGGGATCAAGTTCGGCCAGCACTACATCCGGCGCCAGACTTCGCCGTACACCAACACATCGCCGCGCGGCACGCTGAGCTTCAACAACAATTTCACCAACGATCCGACCAACAACACGGGCGGCAGCGGCATGGCCACCCTGCTCACCGGCTACGTGGGCAGCGGCAGCCGGGGCGCTCTGCTCGAGCCGTATTACCAGAGCAACAATGAGTTCGCTTTCTTCGTCCAGGACGACCTCAAGGTGAACCGCAAGCTGACGCTGAACATCGGCGTCCGCTACGAGATCTACACGCCGGACGTCGAGATCCGCGACCGGCTGGTGAACGTGGACCGCACGGCGCTGAAGCTTGTTTACGCGGGCGAAGACGGCGTATCCAGAAGCGCCAACAAATCGACTCAGTATGGGAATATCGGTCCGCGCTTCGGTTTCGCTTATGACCTGTTCGGCCACGGGAAGACCGTGCTGCGTGGAGGATACGGGCTCAGCTACTTCCCCGAGCCAGTCACAGCCAACGGCCAGCTCGGGATTCAGGTGCCTTATCTGTTCTCACAGAACTACACAACCGAGACCAACCCAACCGATTTCTCCCGCGTGCCCCAGATCCAATTGCCGTTCCCGCCCGTTCAGACGGTGAAGCCCAAGACCACCGCGGAGTACAATGCGGCCAATCCATCAGCGCAGGGGCACGATTACAACAACCTGACCGGCTACGCGGAGCACTGGAGCTTCAACATCGAGCAGCAATTAACTCCCACGCTCCTGTTGGAGACGGCCTATGCCGGCAGCCGCGGCATTCACGTCATGATCAACCTGCCGTTGAATGAAGTGCAGCCCGGAATCGGGTCGCAACCCTCCCGCCGGCTGATCCAGCCGCTGAACAACATCACTGCAACCAGCATTTTTGCGCCTCGCAACATGTCGACTTACCACAGCCTCCAGGCCAAGGCGGTGAAGCGGTTCAGCCAGGGGCTCCAGTTCCTGTTCAGTTACAGCTACGCAAAGGCGCTGGATTTCGGCGGTTCGGCCGGCTCCGGCGGCGGCTCGACCGGAGGACCCCAAACGATCACTTGCATCGGCTGCGGCCGCGGCGCTTCCGGCTACGACATCAAGCACCGTGGCGTGGTGAGCTATTATTACGAGCTGCCATTTGGCCGCGGCAAGCGCTGGCTGGGAGCCAGCCGGGCTTTGGATCTCTTTGTGGGCGGCTGGCAGGTTTCCGGAATCACCACGTTGTCGACCGGCCGGCCGTTTAATGTCGGCCTGGCGACAGGGGTCAACAATGGCGCACCGAGTTGGCCGAATCGGACCGGCCCCGGTACTCTGACCAATCCGGATCCTTACTACTGGTTCAACGCCAGCGATTTCGTCGCGCCGCCGGCAAATACCTACGGCAACGTCGCCCGTGGCGTTCTCTACGCTCCGGGCATGGTGAACTTCGACACCTCGTTCGTCAAGAACTTCACCCTCAAAGAGTCGATGCATTTGCAGTTCCGCGTCGAGGCGTTCAACCTGTTCAATACGCCGGCATTCGGATTCCCGAACTCCGCGATCGGGTCCCCGACGGTGGGCCGGATCACGAGCACGATCGGCGACAACCGCGACATGCAGTTCGCACTGAAGTTCGAATTCTAACGGGCCTCGACCGCGCCTGCTGACTCCAAACTCGGCCAAAGCGCGAAAGCGCAGCGACAACCCCGAGGTTCGCCGGTTGCCTAATCCCGACCTTTCCTTCTCAGGTCGAATCCCCTTGGGCAGTGCCAGTGCGCCAACCGCCGGCTTAGCCGCCGTCCTTCATCCCGCAAGCTCGCGGAACAGCCATGTCTTGGCCACGCGCCAGTCGCGGGTCACCGTTTCCTCTGAGATTTCCAGCACCTCGGCTGTTTCTTCCACGCTCAGGCCGCCGAAGAACCGCAACTCGACCACCCGGCCCTTGCGCGGATCGATCTTGGCGAGCGACGTGAGCGCATCGTCCAAAGCCTCCACATCCACGCCACGCGCCCTGGTCCCAAGCAAGGCCTCGTCCAGCGGGACCTGCACCTGTCCTCCCCCTCGCTTGGTGTAGCGCCGTTTGCGCGCGTGATCGACCAGAATCCGCCGGATCATCTGCGAACACAGGGCAAAGAAATGGGCGCGATTCCGGCAGCGGATGCCGCGTGTGTGGACCAACTTGAGGTAAGCCTCGTGAGCCAGAGTGCCAGATGATGGGATGTCCCCAGGTGAAAGGCGCTTCAAGTGCCGCCGGGCGATTCCGTGGAGATCCTCGTAAACCAGGGGGATCAGGTCGTTCAGGGCTGTCTCATCCCCCTTGCTCCAAGCCACCAGCAAGCCGCTGATATCCTCGGGGCTCCGGGTTGTCATGTTGAGGGCAGGATACCAAGAATTTCCACACCAAGGTGACGGTTTTGGCGTTGGGTTCTCGGTATTTGGCTTGAACAGTCAATCGCGTTGACAAGGAACGCACTATGATCAGTTTTGGGAGAACCATCGCAGTGGCCGCATGCTTGGCGGCGTACTGCACTTCAGGCTTCGGCCAGACTCTTGACCAGCCGGTCATTCTGATCATCGAGGTTGACAACCAGGTCCTCTATCGTGGAGATGTGACCGATGCCGCCAAGCTGGCGCGGGATCCCGGAGTGACCACCCCCGAGCCTTCGAGAGCGTTCCAGGTCAGTTACAACCTTTCCGACATTGTTGCCATCAATGGAAAGCCCGCTAAAGGCCGCAACTCGACCCTGATTGAAACCCATGTGCCGCGCGTAAATCCGCAGCCAGGGCAAGTGATCGCAAACTTTGATGGCGGCAGCCCTCTCCGGGGCGACTGGCAGATCCAGGGACCCGATGGGACTTGGATCGGCAGTCTGTGGGACGGTGGGGGCCTTGCCGCGCCGGGCGATGTCATCTCCGCGGGGCATGGGGCGTTTT
>JACQDF010000069.1 GCA_016201205.1 Acidobacteriota bacterium | reverse complement strand
TAGAATGTATCGGGATGTCAATCGAAAAATGGAACACCCGCCCGCCGCTGACGCTCTAATGAGCGGCTGCGCTGTACTTCGCCGAATCGACCGCGGGCGAGGAGGCTACGTGGGCAGGTGCCTCAAACCTATGACACTCTACCATTTCTGGCTCTATCTTCACCAACTGGTTAACGCATGCCGCAGCGAAACCCCTTTGCTTGGCTGTGTACACTCGGGCTGTGCCCTCACATTGTTAACAAGGACTTGCCGCGAAAATGCAGGCTAGGAGATGATCTTCTCTTCGCGCAAAGCGCGAATGGCGGCTTCCAGTTGCTCGACACGCGCGCGCAGCTCTTCGATCTCCTGCCCTTCGGGATCGGGCAGTTTGCCATGCTCGAGCACCTCGATCGGCTCGCCTTTCGAGCGGACGACCCGGCCGGGGACGCCGACGACGGTCGAATGATCCGGAACGCTTCGCACCACCACGCTGCCGGCGCCCACCTTGACATGATCGCCAATGCGAATATTGCCGAGCACCTTCGCGCCGGTGCCGATGACTACGTTGTTGCCGAGGGTCGGGTGCCGCTTGCCCTTTTCCTTGCCGGTGCCGCCGAGCGTGACACCCTGGTAGAGCAGCACATCATCGCCGATCTCCGACGTCTCGCCGATCACCACGCCCATTCCGTGGTCAATGAAGAACCGCCGCCCGATGCTCGCTCCAGGGTGAATCTCGACGCCGGTGAAGAAGCGGCTGATTTGCGAGAGGATGCGCGGGATCAGCGGAACGCGCCAATGGTAGAGCTTGTGCGCCAGCCGGTGCAGCAGAACCGCATGGAACCCGGGGTAGCAGAAGAGGATTTCCAGCACGCTCTTGGCGGCCGGATCTTCGCGGAAGATCGTGTCGATCTGCTCCCGGATCGTACGAAACATGACTTCAGACTACATTATCGCCTGTAAAGGCAGCCCGCCGGGCTGCGGGTTCCCGAAGCCGCCGGCCTACGAGACCCCAGCCGGCGTGTGCGTCACCCGCGCCAGCGATGAATGCAGCCCGCCGGCGTCGTAAGCGATGTTGCCCTGAGCTTTGTTGACCGCCGTGCGCGCGGTTTCCGTCACCTTGTACTCCATTCCTTCGGGGAGCACGACCTGGATGCGGTGGGCGCCGCCGGTGGCGATGTTCTTGATTGGCTCGACGATGGTTTCCAGATGACCGGGAATCCGAACCGTGCCGTTCAGACCCTCGACATCGAGATCCATCTCGATAGGAACGAACAGCGGCTCGTAGATGGTGGTCATCAGCGAGGCCACCACTTCGAACCACGGCCCGCCGGCCTTGCCGCTGAGAATCGTTAACAACGCTCCTCGCTGGGCCTCGTTGGCGCGCTCGTCGATATAAATCTGAACGCGCCCGTTGCCTTCGTGCAAGGCGCCGGGGAAAAAATAAGTGGCTGCGAACTTGATGCCGCCCAGGCTGGCGCCGCCATAGTGGCCTTCATCGATGATCATGCCGAGCATTCCTTCGCAATGCCCTTTCGACGGGCGGTCCCAGAAATCGCAGGGACAACCAAGCTGGCAATTGCATCTCTTGGTGTAGCGGCCCTTCATGGTCCAGTTCACTTTCGTTTCCATCCTTCTAAAGCCTCCACAGGGGATAAGATGCCAGGCCGATGCCGGCGAAAATGAGAATGATTCCAAGAGCACGGCTGGTGAGCCGGCCCGCCGGCGCAAGCTTCTCGAGAAGCGCCGCGGCAGCCAGCACCGCGATCCACAGCAGATTCATGACACCGGCAACAAACAGGAGCGCCATCAGAAGCGCGCAGCAGCCGGTGCAAAAGACGCCGTGCCGCGCACCCATATGGAATGCGCCGGCTGCTCCATAGCGCCATTCCGCGATCAGGAACTCGAGCGGGCTCGCGCATTTGCGGAGGCAGGAATTCTTCCACGGCGTGAACTGGTACACCCCTGCGAACACCAGCAGCAATCCGCCCAGCCACGGCGCCACGGAAAGCGACGCCGGAACCAGCAGGGCTGCGTTGTGCAGCGCCCACTGAAAGAACGTGGCCACCAGCGAGAACGCCGTCCACGCGGCCAGATAGCCGCCGAGGAACATCCAGGTCGGCAGCGAAAGCATCTGATCACCCGCGCGGCGCCGGCTCACCAGGTCGTACGTGAGCACCATTGGCACGACCGTGGGCGTCATCATCGCCACCATCATGACGCTCCACATCCCGAAGGTCATCCAGAAAAAGTCCAGCGTCCATGGGCCGCTCATGTTCATCATGCAGCCTGGCATGTCTGGCATGCCGCCGTACATTTCCCGCTCCATGCGGATCAGGTAATACCAGGAGAGCGCGGTGATGAGAACGAGGCCAATGCCGACTATCCGGTTGGGATGCCGAAGCAGGTCACGGAAGGAGAAACCCGGTGGCGCGGTCTGGACAGGTTCGTTCAGGGCGTGCATGGACCTGATGGGACAGTATAACGCAACGGACCGGATGAGAGTTAAGATGGGAGGTCCATGAAGCTGGCCGGGAAATCGGTGGTCGTTACCGGCGGCGGGCACGGCATCGGTCGCGCTTTGTGCCTCCGGTTTCGACAGGAAGGCGCGCGCGTCCAGGTGGCCGATATTGACGAGGACGCAGCGGCCCGGACAGCGGGGCAATGTGGAGGCATCGCCCGGCGGTGCGACGTCAGCCGCGAAGATGATATCCGCGCGCTGGTCAGCCAGGCGGACCCCATCGACCTGTTCTGCTCGAACGCCGGCATCTTCCTCGAGGGTGGCCCGGAAGCGCCGGATGCCGATTGGGACCGCATCATGAGCGTCAACTTCAAGGCGCACCTGTACGCGGCCCGCGCCGTCTTGCCACAGATGCTCGAGCGCGGCGAAGGCTATTTGTTGCAAGTGGTTTCCGCGGCCGGGCTGCTGACTCAGATCGGCTCCGCGCTGTACGCGGTGACCAAACATGCGGCGCTGGCGCTGGCGGAATGGATCGCCGTCGAGCATGGCGATGCGGGCATCAAGGTTTCCTGCGTATGTCCCCAAGGCGTGCGCACGCGAATGCTGCTTGGCGAGGACGGCGGGAAGGAAAGCTTTCTCAAGGCCGGTTCCGTTTCCCCGGAGGAGGTGGCCGAAGCGGTGATTCGCGGATTGGAACAAGAGCAGTTCCTGATTCTGCCCCACCCGGAAGTGGCCGAATACTTCCGGCGCAAGGCGGACGATTATGATCGCTGGCTGAGCGGGATGCGGAGGCTGCGGCGGCAGACGCTGGGTCGCCAGCGGTAGCCGCGGAAAGGAGTGGACATGTGGCAATCAGGCTACGAGACGGGAACGCGCCGGAAGTTTATCGGTTCCATGTGGCTGCCGCTGGCAGTAGCGATCCCTGCGTATGCGAGGAGAAACGCTGCGAAAGTCGCTGATTGGCCCCAGTTTCGAGGACCCAACGCGGCGGGCGTCTCGCCGGAGGCGAGCTTGCCGGAGGAGCTCGGACCCGCCAATCTGCGCTGGAAGACGGCGATGCCGGCCGGCAACTCCTCGCCGGTAGTCTGGGGGGACCGCATCTTCCTGACGGCCTTCCGGGATTCCAAACGCCTCGTCGTGCTGTGCGTCGACCGGCGCGACGGTCGCGTTCGCTGGGAACGGGAAGTGCCGGCCGGGCGGACCGAAATCGTGCACCCACTGCTCGGCAGCCCGGCGTCTTCGACCCCGGTCACCGACGGGCAGCGCGTGTTTGCCTTTTTCGGTGCGGTAGGGCTGGTGGCTTTCGACTTTCGGGGCCGGCTGCTCTGGAGGCATGAGCTGGGACCTCTGACCTACAACCTGGGCTGGGGCGCCGCCAGCTCGCCGATCCTTTACGGGGACACGGTGATTCTGAACTGCGATCATGACGGCGAATCCTTCCTGGTCGCTGTCGACAAGGCAACGGGCAAGGAGAAATGGCGAAAGCCTCGTCCGGGCGCGCCTCCCAGCTACTCGACGCCGATTCTGTGGGAGGTGGAGGGCCGCCCACAGCTCATCACGGCAGGTAGTGGCCGGGTCACGGCTTACGATGCGGCCACGGGCCAGGAGCTCTGGCACGTAGCGCAGCCCGGAGGCTTCACCGCCACTACTCCGGTGGCCGCGCCCGGGCTCCTGATTGCGGGCACAGTGGACCACACTATGGCCACTGGCGAATATAGTGCCTCCCTGAAGGCGACACGAAGGCCCAATTTCGACGCCTTGTTTGCCAACCACGACGGCAATCGCGATGGCAAGCTGAGCCCGCAAGAGGTTCCACAAATGAGGCCTCCGGTGTTCGAGCGCATCGACGCGAACAGGGATGGCTTCCTAAGCCGCCAGGAGCTGGACGACGATTTCGATCGCCAGCAGCCGGCCCCGGCGCCTGCTCCAACGACTGGCACGAACGCCAATGTCCTGATGGGCATCCGGCCGGGCGGCCAGGTCGCTTGGCGCGTGGCGGCGGCGGCGCCGTACGTCGCCTCGCCGCTTCAGTACCGGGAGCATGTCTACATCGTGGCTAAGGGCGGGATCATGTCGTGCTTCGCGGCCGGCGGCAAGCTGGTCTGGAAGCAACGCGTCGCCGGCCCGGGCGACTACTACGCCTCTCCTGTGGCCGGGGACGGGAAAATCTACCTGGCCAGCGAAGAGGGCGAGGTAACGGTGCTGGCTGCCGGCCCGGACCCGAAGATGCTGGGGCGGCGCTCGCTTGGGGAGCGGTGCATGGCCACGCCCGCCATTGCCGGCGGGAGAATTTACGTTCGTACGGACAGGGGCCTGTACTGCTTCGGAAGGTAACATCCGCTCGCGGGCAATCGTCCTGGGATGGGCCGCCCTGCTACTCCCAGTCCTCGCTCCTTCTCCAGCCTCAGAACTCCTATAGTAGGGTAGCTGGTTTTCACAGAACGTCGAATTGGCCGACAGTTGGCTGTGTTCAATATGTTAGATAATTGTTGCTAATTTTTGCCCGTCCTGCTATCCTTGTTCATGCCTGCTTCGGCCTCC
>JACQDF010000129.1 GCA_016201205.1 Acidobacteriota bacterium | reverse complement strand
GGTCGAGAGTTTGCTAGCCGCTTCCTTCAGCTTTCGCCTCACGGTTAGGCCTTGCGGTTTCGCTACGGTTGCCGTCATCGGCTCCGGTTGGCTCCTTTCATCCAACAAGATTCTGCCCATGCTGGGCACACTGGGGCGGCCATTCTCGGCCGCCGCCGGCTTTTCCAGCCGGCGCTGAGTGCCGCGCCGGGCCGAAGCCCGGCGGCAGGCTGAAAGCCTGACCCCACCGAGACAAGGTGAACAATTAACCGCTAAATGGACCGCGGCCGTCAGAACGAATAGCGTAAGCTCAACTGGATGTTCCGCTCGCTGCCTTTGCCCGTGACCTTTCCGAAAGTGGCGCTGCGCGGGCCGGTGTCGGCGCCGTTCCAGTTCGGGTGATTCGGCCAGTTGAAGAATTCAGTGCGGAACGTGATGCGGTGCCGCTCGGTAATCGTGAAATCCTTGAACACCGCCAGGTTCCAGTTCTGGAATCCGACGTTGTAAAACGGCAGGCTGTTGCGGTTCTGGTTGCCGAAGGCGCCGGCAGCGGGGATCGTGAAAATCGCGCTGCCGTCGGCGTTCCTGGCCCGGAACCAGAAGTTGCTGTCGCTGGCGCCTTGGGAAAAGGCGCGGTCGCCGCGAGCGAGACTCGCATCGCCACTTACATTCCAGGGTTTGGTGTCGGCGCTGCCGATGCCCGGGAAGTCGTCCCCGGTGCCGACCGTGATCGGCGTGCCGGTCTGAAACTGCGTAGCGCCGGAGACTTGCCATCCGCCCAGCACCTTACCGGTGAACCTGGTGTTATCTTTGAACACCGGGATCTGCCACAATGCATTGATCACCGCAATGTGACGGGTGTCGAAGCTGGAAGAGCCCCAGAAGCTCTTGTCGTTGAATGCGTCATAGAGGCGGTCTCGCCGCCCGGAAGCGTTGTCGCTGCTCTTGGAGTGCGTGTAGGCGACGCCGAACAGCAGGCCCCTGCTGAAGCGGCGATTTGCTTCGATCTGCAACCCGTTGTAAACGGCACGGGCGGCATTCTCATTCATCGGGACGAACGCAAAGCCTTTGTAAGGGCGCAGAAAGTTCACGTTCACGCCAGGGTTGGCCTGAAGCGTTCCCTGTTTCAACTGATTGAGGTCCCGCTCGCGCTCCAGATACAGCGATGTGCGTCCCACGTAGGAAACTTCCACCGTGGTGTCGAAGCCTACTTCCCGCTGCACTCCAACGCTCCAGGTATAGGAGGTCGGAACCTTGAACGCCGGATCCTGGGTCATGAAGAACTGCGGGAACAGGGTCCGGCCACCTCCGCCAGGATTGTCGGCCTGGCCTTGGGCGACGGAAACCATCGGCTGGAATGGCGGGTTGCCGCCCAAAAAGATGTTGTCCGCTACCCCCGGACGCGACATGAAGCGCCCGCCGCCGGCCCGGAACACCGTCTTGCTGGTGATCGAGTAAGCCAGACCGAACCGGGGCTGGAAATTCAGCTTCTGCGTCTGGCCATACCACTTGTCGCCTCCGGTGAACAGGCGGTTGAACTCACCGCTGTCAGCGATCGCAACGCGCCCCTTGGCCGCATCCGGCCAGCCGGTGCCCGGGATCACGACGCCGTTGTAACGGTCTCCCGAGATCACGTTGCCGGTGCGAGGATCGAGAACCGCGGCCTTGCTGGGATCGTACTTGCTCGGATCAAACACCGCCATATTGCGCCACATGCTCCAGTAGTACGGCGTCATGATCGTGTAGCGCACGCCGAGCTCGAGCTTCAGCTTGGGGTTGACGCGCCAGCTATCCTGCGCGAACCATTCCCACATGTGAGCGCGGTAGGGTGTATAGGCGCGAGGTCCGATCTCGGCGTAGGTGTCGAACAAACCCAGCACCGTGTTGCCGATGGCGATGCCGGAAGTCGGGGCGCCGGCGCGAGTGTCGGTGAACACGAAACGGCCGTTCTGGTTGTTGGTGCCCCCGGGAACGCCGCTTACGTTGATCTGGTCAAAATCGTTCTGACCCAGCCGCTCGAACGCAATGCCGAACTTCAGCGTGTGCGAGCCCGCGATGCGCGTCACCTGATCCGAGAAGTTGTAGATCGGGCCAGTGGACTGCGACGGGTACGGCCCGCCGTCGATGGTGCCGAAATTGGCGATGTCGAGCGTCGGGATCTTGTCAAAGATTTCCTTGCGCTCCGGGAAGATGTACGGATAGCTGATCCCGTACTTGCTGCGGGCGAATCGCTCCCCGGGCCGGTAAATGCCGATGTAGACGCGGTCCACGCTGGCCGTCGCCAGGAATTCGTTGATCGTCCGCGGGTTCACCGTCCAGATGTAATTCAAGGAGGCCGTCTGATTCGGACGGTTCCAATCGGTCACCGCGCGGTCAAATCCGCTCCGGAATGCATCCACCGAGACCCAGCTATACTGCTGGAAGCGGAACCGGACCATATGTTTGTCGGTGGGGGATACGTCGACCGCTACGGTGTCCTTGCGCTGGTTTTCCGGTTGCGGCCGCGTTTGGATGAAGTTGTTCGTCCCTTGCAGGAAGCCCGGCGTCGGCTCCGGGTAGGAGCGCAGGAAGCCGGTCCCGTTCGAGCTCAGCCTGGCCTGTGGAATGATATTGCCGGCAAAAGGCTGGCCGTTGGTTGGGTCGTTGACCGCGCGGACTCGCCCGAAGAAGGTGTTCGAGGCGCTCAGCAGCTCGCTAAAATTGCCGCCGCGCATCGCCAGCGATGGCACCGTCTGGATGGTGGTCACTTCGCGGCGGAAGCGTACCCACTCCTGGCTCCACATGAAGAACACCTTGCTGCGATCGGTGTTCCATTTGCCGGGAATGTAGGCCGGGCCGCCGATGTTGTAGCCGAACTGGTTGAACCTGCGCGCTTCGCGCGGCAGCCCCGCGCGGTTCCGCGACCAGCTATTGGCATCCAGCGTGTTGTTGCGGAAATACTCGTAGAGGGTGCCGTGAAAATCGCGCGAGCCGCTCCTGGTCACCATCCGGACTTGGCCGCCGCCCGAGCGCCCGTATTCCGCGTTGTAGTTGGCGGTCAGGATCTGCATTTCCTGGATCGTTTCCAGGTCCGCCGTGCCGACACTGGTCCCGTTGGCGCGTGTTCGCACGCCGACCGCCCCATCGAACGTGATCAGGAAATCCTGGGTGCGGCTGCCGTTAATCGAGAGGCCGCCGGAGGTCAGCCCAAAGCTGAATCCGTTCATCGCGCCACCGCGAACACCGGGCTTCAGCAGCGCCAGGAAGAGCGGATTGCGCCCGTTGAGGCTCATCATCTTGATCTGCTCGCCCTGGATCACTTTGCCGACCGTTGCTGTCTCCGTCTGAATGCTCACCACGCTGGCCACCACTTCCACCGTCTCGGTGACCGCGCCGACTTCGAGCGTCACATTCACCGTCGCCGCCACGTTGGCATCCAGCTTGGTTTGCGTGCGGACAGCCTTCTTGAACCCGGTGGCTTCCACGGTGACCGTGTAGTAGCCGGGCGGAAGGCTCGCCCCGACATAATAGCCCGCTTCATTCGACTGCACTCTGCGCTCCATGCCGGTGGCTTCGTTCCTGATCACCACGTTGGCGCTGGCAATCACCGCCCCGGATGGATCTCGCACCAGGCCGGCGATCTGCGCCGTATCCGATTGCGAAAAAGCGATCCCACTCCACGCCAGGCAGAGCGCCAGCAGAACCAGAACCCGCCTGTCCACGAAACTCCATGAACTCATAGAATTCTCCTTCCCCTTGAATTGTCGGACCCCAAGTACCTACCGAACAAGTTTATCCCATTTACACCGGGTGGAACAGGTCGGTGGCTCTGTTTCCGAGCCGCGCGCGTCAGCAAGCGGTCTTACGCGTGCTCGATCCGCCGCTCCGGATCAATCCGGAACCAGGTGGCCAGGCCGATCAGCGCCATCAGGCCGCCGTTTACCTGCTACCTCTGCGCCAGCCACTCCAGGCTGAATCGCGCGTAGGTGAGCTTCTCGTACGGCCCCTTCTGGCCGCGCTCGTAGAGGCAGCCGATCGTGCCATCCCGCAGCGCGACGAGCGAGGAATAGGCCGATGGCCCGGCATGCAGCACTTTGGCGACGGGCCACGTCGCGCCGTCATCATAGCTCAACCGCACCGTCATGTTCGTGCGCGTGGTGGCCGCCGGATTCGAGAACAGCAATCCCTTCCGAGAGGTCCCCGGCAACGGGAGCCGGAGGAAGCCGGCCTCGCAAACAGGCTCTACGAGTGCATCGTCCAGCTTCGGCTCACTCCAGGTTTCACCACCGTCGCGGCTGATGGAAATGGCGCGGCGGTTCTTGCCGTGGTAGCTGCGGGCGTTCATCATGAGAACGTTGTCGGCCAGCTCGACCACCTGGTTCTCGTTCGTGTAGCGGCCAGCCGGCTTGCCCTGATGCCAGGTGCGGCCATGGTCGTCGCTGTAGATCACGTGCGCGTAGGAGTCGCTCGAACCTTTCAGGCGATAATATCGGGGGACGACCAGGCGGCCCGATGAAAGCTGAATCCCGATGCCGGGGCCGTTTGCGTTGTAGGTGATCCGCGGATCGAAGCCCAGGATTCTGTTGCCAAACTCCACCGGCGGCGACCACGTAGTGAAGACCCAGATGGTGCTGGTCGCGCGATCCACCAGGGTGGAGACGTTGCTCATTCCGTCCTCGCCGCCGTCGGCAATGACTTGCGGCCCGGTCCAAGTCCCGCCGTTATCAAAGCTCCGCATGGACAGGGCATCGATATCACCGAAATCGCTGACCGATCCTTTGCGCCCGCAGAAGACCGCGACCAGTGTGCCTTTCGCGGTTTCGACGAGGCTCGGCGTGCGGTAGGCGAAGTAACCGCCTTCGCCGCCACTGAGGACGTCCGCCTGCGAAAACTACGGCCTGGCCTCGCAAAGCCGTTGGAGCGGTTCGAGAAGTTGTGGTCAAAGCGCAAGGTGAGCTGGTCGGAATCGCTGGCGCCGCTCCCGGCCTTGAGGACATTGAAGTTTTGCCCGAAGAATCCCCGCGCCACGGTAGTGGCCGGCATGAACTGGCGATAGGCGCGCGAGCTGGAGTTGATCCTCGAGGCGGGGATGAGGCGGCCGGGAAACGGCTGGCTGGTGAAAGGGTCATTCAGGGCGCCGGCGAGCGTGGTGAGATTGCCGTCCATCTCCGCCTGTGTCGGAAAACTGGCCCGAATCGTGTTGGGCGTACGCTGCCGGACTCCTTCATAATTGATCAGCCAGAAGCTGCGATTCCGGCCGTCGTAGAGCCATGGCAGAAACACCGGACCGCTGCCGGTCCCGCCGAACTGATTGCGGCGCAGTACGGGTTTGTTCAGGTCAAAAAAATCGCGCGCCTGGAGCTTGTCGTTGCGGAGGAACTCGAACAGCGTCAAGTGAAGCTGATTGCCGCCCGACTTGGTCACCAGGTTGATTTGCGCCGCGCCATGTCCAAATTCCGCGTTGAAGGTGTTCCGCAGCACCTTGAACTCCTGGATCAGATCGATCGATGGGCTGATCATGGCGGTGTTGGCGTTGGTGTTGGAATTGGTGGTCCCATCCATGAGAAAGCTGACGCTCAGGTTGCGCGCCCCGGCAATGCTGATCCGGTCGCCCGATCCCGGCACCGGCGCAACCACGCCCGGACCCAGCGAGGCCAACTGTTGAAAGTTCCTGCCATTCAGCGGCAGTTCGACGATCCGGCGGTTGTCGATGACCGTACCCTGCGTAGCGTTTTCCGTCTCGATCAGGCGCGCCGAGGCCGCCACTTCGATCGTTTGAGACAGTTCGCCCACGAGCAGCGTCAGATCCAGCCGCAATCGCTGATCCACCTGCAAGACAGCGCCGGTGAACCGGAAGACCTTGAAGCCCGGCGCCTCCGCCGTCAGGTCGTAGACCCCCACCGGAAGGGCAGGGATCTCGTAGTCGCCGGCCGGGGAGGTTGTCACCGAGCGGGAAGCGTTGGTCCCCACGCTGCGAACGGTTATTCTGGCGTTGGCAACGCGCGCCTGGGTAACATCAGTGACGGTTCCCAGAATGACGCCAAACAAGGATTGGCCCCAGACCGGCTCGATCCATAAGGCGACGGCGAACAACAGCCTCTGAATCATGGCGCTCATTACAAGCGGTCGAGTAATACGATGACGGCAGCTTTATGACGCTACGAATCCAGCCGGATGTGCTGGTACCGGATCTTGTCCCAATCCCACACGCCCAGCCCCAGTCCGCCGGCGATCTCGACATGCTCCGGTTGGCGGTGAATAAAAGTGCTGAACTCGTCGGGCGTATCTTCAACCAGCTTCTTTTTCCCGACAGCGACGCGCTTCTCGTCGATCCTGCGCCAGCCGACGTGGTCGAGCGCCACCGGGTCAGTGGCGAAGTACAGCGTATGATGCTCCCAGACGAACTGCGGCCGCGCTGATGGCCCGCCGTGATACACCCCTTTGACGCCATCGAGCACATGAAGCACCGCCTTATAGCGAATCGTGGGCAGCGCCACAACAGCGGGGATGAAAGCGTTGCACGCGTTCAGCGATCGGGTCGCGTGTGAGCGGCTCACGTTGTTCACCAGGCCGTGCGAGAGATTCTTCAGCGCCAGCGTCACCCCGGCCGACTGGTGGTCCTTCAGCACGCAGAGGTTGATCAGCTTGTCCACCTCTTTCGTGATAAAGCTGGCGGCGAAGGATTTTCGCGCACGCTCGTCTTTGTCATAGCCGGGATGGGTAAGCGCCATCTCGATCCAATGGTCCCGGTCATAGCCGTTCGAATCGAGCTGGATGTTCTCATACTCCTCCACCGCGTTCGACTTCCGGACGCCTTCCGGCAGCCATGTGTGGAAGCCGGCCCGGTGGAACTGGGCGCGGTAGCGGTCGTAGACGACGATGTCTTGCGGGCGCACGCCGGCGGCGCGCAGACCGTCGATGATCTGGTGCAATACTTCGGGCGCCGAAATCACATGCGGCTGGCCCACGGGGTTCACTTTGATGCCGACGCGGTCGCCCCTCGAGAAGAACAGCTTCCAGCCGTCAGCCCAATCGGCGCCGGTCAGCTCCTTCATGCCGCGGCGCATCATCGGCTGGATCACATCGGCGTTGTAGCGGCCGGAGACGATCGATCGCCGGTCTTCCACGCCGATGACCTTGCCCGGAAACAGCCCGGGCATCCCCAGCTTGTTCGGCGCAACGTTGGAGGAGAACTGCGCGCTCATGGCGAGCTGGCGCAGGAAGGGCGCGGCTACCGCGCCTTGGAGAAGGTGACGTCGCGTAAGGTGCATGGCGGCTTCCTTTCTGTTCACTATACAGCGGATTAGGCGGCGCCGCATGCCTATGGGAAAATGACACTGTGACCGGTCACCAGATCCGACAGCAGTTTCTCGACTTTTTCGCCGTCCGCGGGCACCGCATTGTGGGTTCATCTTCGCTGGTTCCCGCCAACGACCCGACGCTGCTGTTCACCAACGCGGGAATGAACCAGTTCAAGGATATTTTCCTCGGCCTGGAAATGCGCCATTACTCGCGGGCGACCAGTTCGCAGAAATGCGTCCGCGCGGGCGGCAAGCACAACGATCTGGAGAACGTCGGCTACACGCGCCGCCACCACACTTTCTTTGAAATGCTGGGCAATTTCTCCTTCGGCGATTACTTCAAGAAGGACGCGATCGACTTTGCCTGGGAGCTGGTGACCAGGGACTACGGCATGCCCAAGGACCGGCTGTACGTCACCGTCTTCCGCGAAGATGACGAAGCCGAACAACTGTGGCAGACAGTCGCCGGCGTGCCTAAAGACCGCATCTTCCGGATGGACGAGAAGGACAATTTCTGGCAGATGGGCGAGACCGGTCCCTGCGGTCCCTGCTCGGAGATTCATTATGATCTGGGGCCGCAAGCGGCCGAACCGGGACGCGAGAACGAGCAGTTTCCACTCGACGGCGGCGGCCGTTTCGTCGAGATCTGGAATCTGGTCTTCATGCAATTCGACCGCTCAGCCGGCGGCAGGCTGACTCCGCTTCCGCGGCCTTCCATCGACACCGGGATGGGCCTGGAGCGGGTGGCCGCCATCCTGCAAGGAAAGCTCTCGAACTTCGAGTGCGACCTGCTGTCACCCCTGGTGGAAAGGGGCGCGGAGCTGTTTTCCAAGACGCCGGGCGAAGATCCGCGCACCGATGTGGCCCTGCGGATCGCAGCCGATCATGCACGCGCGACTGCGTTTCTGATTCGGGACGGCGTGCTGCCGTCCAACGACGGCCGCGGCTACGTGCTGCGAAAGATCATGCGCCGGGCGATACGCCATGCCCGTCTGGCGGGTGTTGAGGAGCCGTTCTTCTACAAGCTGACGGGCTTCGTGGCGGAGCTGATGCTTCCCGCTTATCCGGAATTGATGGAGGGCGTCGAGCGCATGGCTCGCGTCGTCAAAGAGGAAGAGCATCGCTACGCCACCACGTTCCAGGTGGCTGAGCGCGTCTTCCACGATGAAGCGACAGCGGCGGCCGAGGGCGTGCTACCGGGGGCGGCCTCGTTCAAGCTTTACGATACTTACGGGCTGGCGCTCGATGAGCAGATGGAGATGGCGCGCGAGCGTGGGCTTCGCATCGATGTGGAAGGCTTCGGGCAAGCCATGGAGCAGCAGCGCCAGCGCGCCCGGGCGAGTTGGAAGGGCGCCGAGAAAGCGCACGTTGCGCCCGCTTATCAGACGCTGCTCGAAAAAGGCCGCCCGAAGTTCCTCGGCTACGCAACGCTCGAAAGCAAGGATTCGACGGTGCTCGGTCTGCTGAATGAAGACAAGCAGATTGTCCCGCGCCTGGAAGCCGGCCAGCACGGCGAGCTTGTCTTTGACGCGACTCCGTTCTACGCCGAAGCCGGCGGTCAGGTGGGCGATGCCGGCTCGCTGTGGCGGGAGGGAGAAAAGATCGCCGAAGTGGAAACCACGTACGCCGCGCTGCCCGGATTGCCGGTGCACAAACTCAGGATGCTGGCGCCGGCGGAAACAGGGGAGAAGCTGGAATGCCGGGTGGAAACGACTCTGCGGGCCGCCACCATGCGCAATCACACCGCCACCCACCTGCTGCACGCGGCGCTGCGCATTGTGCTGGGGACCCACGTCAAGCAGGCCGGCAGCGTCGTCGAGCCATCGCGGCTGCGTTTCGATTTCACCCATTACGCCGGGATGGACCCCGAAGAAATCGCCGAAGTCGAGCACATGGCAAATGAGCACATTCTGCGCAACCTCGGCGTCGAGACGAGCGTCCTTCCGCTCGAAGAAGCGATCAAGACCGGCGCCATGGCGCTGTTCGGCGAAAAGTACGGCGAGCAGGTTCGAGTGGTCAGCATCGGCGCGTTCAGCAAAGAGCTGTGTGGCGGCACTCACGTTGGCCGCACCGGCGACATCGGCCTGTGCAAGATCACTTACGAAGGCGGCATTTCCGCCGGCGTGCGGCGCATCGAGGCGGTCACCGGCGAGGCTGCTCTCGATCGGTTCCGCGCGGCGGCCGATTCGCTGGCTCGCATCGCCTATGCATTGCGAACCCCGGAAGGCGAGCTGATCGAGCACGCCGCCAGGATGGTCGCGCACCAGAAGAGTCTCGAGAAGCAGATCGAGCAGTTGAAAACCAGGCTGGCGCAATCGCAGTTGGGAGGCCTGGAAGCGCAGGCGCGCATGGTGAAGGGCGTCAGAGTGCTCGCCGGACGCGTCGACGGCCTGGACCGGCAGCAGTTGCGGACGCTCGCCGATTCCCTGCGCGGCAAGTGGCAGACGGCGGTGGTCGTGCTGGCGAGCGCCGAAGACGGCTCGCTGGCGCTGGTATCCGCGGTGACCAGGGATCTGGCCGGCAAGGTGCACGCGGGCAAGATCATGAGCGCATTGTCGCAAGCCGTGGGCGGAAAAGGCGGCGGGCGCCCGGACATGGCCGAAGGAGGCGGCAAGGACCTGAGCGCGCTTCCGGCAGCGCTGGAGAACGTCTACTCGAGCGTCGAGGCGCTGCTTTGATGTTCGACGCGGTCGTAGTCGGGGCCGGACCCACCGGTCTGGCTTGCGGCATCGAGCTGCAAAAACGGGGCCTCACGGCGGTGCTGATCGAGAAAGGCTGCGTCGTCAATTCGCTCTACAATTACCCGACCAACATGGTCTTCTTCACCACGCCAGAGCTGCTGGAAATCGGCGGCATTCCGATGACGTCTCTGAACGAGAAGCCGAATCGCACCGAAGCCTTGAAGTACTACCGCCGCGTGGCTGACTTTTTCCAACTGGACATCCGCCAGTATCAGCGCGTCGAGCGGATCGAGGGCGAAGATGGCTGCTTCACGACGCAGGCCATCGACCGCATGGGCTGCCCGCGCCAGTATGAGAGCCGCAAAGTGATCCTTGCGATGGGTTACTACGACATTCCGAACAAGCTCGACGCGCCGGGCGGGGATCTGGAGAAGGTGATTCATTACTACAAAGAGCCGCATCCCTACTACGGCCTGGATGTGGCGGTGATCGGCGGAAAAAATTCCGCCGCCATTGCCGCACTCGAGCTGCATTGGACCGGCGCGCGCACCACGCTGATTCACCGCGGCGAGGGCCTTCATCCGCACGTCAAGTACTGGATCAAGCCTAATCTCGAGAATCGCATCAAGAGCGGCGAGATCAAGGCTTACTTCAAGAGCTCGGTGAAGGAGGTCCGCCCGGATTCCCTCCTGCTGGCCACGCCTGATGGTGAAGTATGGCTGAAGAATGATTTCGTCTTTGCCATGACGGGCTACCGGCCCGACTTCGAGTTCATGGCGGCGCACGGGATTCATCTGGACCCGGCGACACGCAAGCCGTGGACCAACCAGGAGACGCTCGAAAGCGAGCGTGCCGGCATTTATCTGGCAGGCGTGGTCGTGGCCGGCGTCCACACCAACGAGATCTTCATCGAGAATGGCCGCTTCCACGGGGAGCGGATTGCGGCGGCCATCGCGGGGGAATTGGCAAAACCTCGCCTACCCTCCTGACTCCGGCGGCCTGTTCCAGGCGAACAGCCGTTGCTTCAACTCCGCCTCTTTTTCACGGTATTGCGCCACACCGGCAAGGTTGTTCATCTCTAGCCGATCCTGCCGCAGGTTGTACAGTTCCGGCGTGTCACTCACGTAATGGCAATATTTCCAATCGCCGTGGCGGATCATGTATTTCGCATTCTTCGTCCGGAGAGCGAACTGCGCGAAGACAGGAGCGTCCGAAGGCCGTTGCGGCTCGCGAAGGAACGGCACGAGCGAGCCGCCATCGACTCCCGACGGCGCGGAAATGCCGCACAGCTCGAGCAGCGTCGCAAGCAGCGACGTCTGGCTCACCGGCGTCTGGCAGACGCTTCCCGGCTGCGTCAGCCCCGGCGCCTTGACAATTAGCGGCACACCCACCGACGGCTCATAGAAAACAAACTTGTTCCACAGCCCGTGATCGCCCACCATTTCGCCGTGATCCGAGCTGTAGACAATCACCGTGTCCTGCTCGAGATCCAGCTCCTTCAGCGTGCGCAGCACGTGGCCGATGGCGTCGTCGACTTGCGCCACACTGCCGTAGTACATGGCGATGCGCATCCTGGCGTTTTCCGGATCCTTCAGCTCCGGGGTGGCGCGATCCAGCTCGATGCGCTCCCGGATCTCCTTCGGCACCCGGTCGAGATTCACTTTGCCGTAGGTCTCGGGCAGCTTCACCGAATCCCTCGGAAACAGGCGCGCGAAACGCTCCGCCGGCATAAACGGATCGTGCGGCTTCAGAAAAGAGCTGATCATGAAAAACGGAACCTGCCTGCCGAATCGCTTCAGGAAGCGAACGGTCTCCCGAGCGACGAAGCTTTCCTGGTGGTCGCGCTCGGGAATCAGCGACGGGCGGCCCACGTGAACGAATCCCTGGCGGCTGTCCTTCTGGCGGGCTTCGAGCCACGGATCGCCGAAATCGCGCCACAAGTCGTCGATTTGCGGGAGGCCGCAGCCGGAGTTGGCCCGCGCAAGCTCCTCGGCGTACAGCTTCGTCTTGGGCCCCAGATATTGGAACCAGTCGTTGAAATCGATGCGATAGTCGAAGCCGTGGGTCTGCGCATCGACGAAGTGCATTTTGCCGATCAGGCCTGAGATGTAGCCGGCGCGGGAAAAATGATGCGCCATTGTCTTGATCTCGAACGGCCACGGGGTCGCGTTGGTATACGTTCGGTGAATGTGCGTGTAGAGCCCCGTGAGAATGGATGCGCGGGAAGGCGTGCACACGGGATTGGTGCAGTAAGCGCTGGAAAAGCGGGTTCCGCTGCGCGCCAGCTCGTCCAGATTCGGCGTCCTGGCAGACGGGTTTCCCAGCAACCCCAATCCGTCCGGCCGGTGCTGGTCCGAGAGCAGGAAGAGCACGTTCTTGGGCCTGCTGCGCGCCTGCGCGAGCGAAACAGAAGGGGCGGCGGTCCCGGCCGCGGTGGTGGAAAGAAACTGTTTGCGCGTCATGGATGCTGTACACTGAGCATAAACCACGAACGCATGATAAGCCACATGGACCGCAGGTCTTTCTTGCTGGGAGCCGCGGCAAGTCTTTCCGCCGCCGGCCCCGAGCCCATCATTGACATCCACCAGCACACCAACTACAGCAAGCGCCCCGACGATGTGCTGGTGACACACCAGCGCAAGATGGGGATCACAAGAACCGTCCTGCTGCCGGCCGGGTCCAGGTACGGCCTGGCTGCCGAGGCCACTGGCAACGACGCCGTGGTCACGCTCGCCAGAAAATATCCCAAAGAGTACGTCTTCTTTGCGAACGAGCTGCCGGACATCCCCGAGACGCGGCCGGTGATCGAGCGTTATCTGAAGATGGGCGCGCTCGGCATCGGCGAGCAGAAATTCCCCGTCGACTGCGATTCGCCTGCCATGCGGTTGATCGCCGGGATCGCGCAGCGGTTCCGGGTGCCCGTGCTGATGCACTTTCAGCACGGCGCGTACAACTACGGCATCGAGCGTTTCCACAAGATGCTCGAGAAGCATCCCAAGGTGAACTTCGTGGGCCACGCACAAACCTGGTGGGCCAATATCAGCAAAGGCGCGGAACAAAGCGTGATGTATCCCAAAGGGAAGGTGACTCCGGGCGGAATCACGGATCGGCTGCTGGCCGATTACCCCAATATGTTCGGCGATCTCTCCGCCGGGTCAGGCTTCAATGCCCTCGAGCGCGATCCCGAACATGCGCGCGAATTTCTGACGCGTCACCAGAACAAGCTGATGTTCGGCAGCGACTGCAATGACTGGGAGGGCGAGGGGGAAAAGTGCATCGGCACAAAACAGCTCGCGCAATTGCGCCGGCTGGTGACCGACAAGAAGGCGTTGCGCAAGATTCTCCACGACAACGCCGCCCGCGTGTTCAAGATCCGGTAGGCTGCTGCTGCGTCATGCAATGCAATGTTCCCAGACCCAATACGAGGTCTCGACAGTAGACCGGCGCAATCTCGCGATCCGGAAACAGCCGCGCCAGCGTATTCAGCGCCGTCCGGTCGGCCGGATCATTGAACACCGGAACCAGCACCAGCTTGTTGGCGATGTAGAAATTCGCGTAGCTGGCCGGCAGGCGCTGCCCGGCAAAGTAGACCGGGCGGGGCATCGGCAGCTCGACCACTGTCAGCGCCAGGTTTGAACGCAACAGCCGGGCATTCTCCTTTAGGGCGGAGTGGTTGGCTTCCTTGCGATCCCGCTCGCTGGCAATCACCACGGTGGCGGGATGGACGAAGCGCGCCAGATCGTCGATGTGCCCGTGCGTATCGTCGCCGGCGATGCCGTTGTTCAGCCACACGAGCTGCCCGGCGCCCAGATAATCGGCCAGCATTCGCTCGATCTGCTCGCGCGTCATCCCTGGATTGCGAGCCTGAACCGGGCTGAGCAGGCATTCCCGAGTGGTCAGCAGCGCGCCCTGGCCGTTGACATCAATGCTGCCGCCTTCGAGCACCACGGGACGGCCGCTCCACATCGGCCGGAAACAGGGCATCCGCAGCCGGCGGCGCAGCAACGCGGGCACTGCGGCGTCCAGTTCATGACGAGCGTACTTGGCCCAACCGTTGAAACGCCAGTGCGTCATCGCCACCTGGCCCGCGTCGTTTCGCACGAAGATGGGGCAGTAGTCGCGTGTCCAGCTCCGGTTGGTCGGGGCATGATAGAACTCGACGCTGTCGAGATTCGCTCCGGCCCGCGCCAGCACGCGTCGCGCTGCGTGTTCGGCGGAAGCGTTCACCAGGATGCGCACCTTTTCAACGCGAGACAGATAGCGTACAACTTCGCCGTAGACCCACGGGATGGGCGCGAACTTGCCGGGCCAGTCCGAGCGCTCGTGCGGCCAGGCGATCCAGGTCGCTTCGTGCGGCTCCCACTCGGCGGGCATGCGATAACCGAGGGAAGCCGGTGTCAATCGCGCCATCGCTGCAAAAGAGGACCGTAGGCGTCAATCCGCCGGTCGCGGAAAAAAGGCCAGTTACGCCGCACTTGTTCGCAGCGGGCCGGATCGATCTCGGCGATCAGAATCTCCTCGGTGGCTACGTCAGCCTCGGCGATCACACGTCCGAATGGATCCGCCACGAAGCTCGAGCCCCAGAACTCGAGGCCCGAATCCGCCGTGCCCTCGTAGCCAACTCGATTCACGGCCGCCACGTACACGCCGTTGGCGATCGCATGCGCTCGCTGGATCGTGCGCCAGGCGTCGCGTTGCGCCTCTCCATGCTGCGCTTTCTCATGGGGATGCCAGCCGATGGCGGTCGGATAAAAGAGCACGCTTGCGCCGAGCATGCTCGTTGCCCGCGCCCCTTCCGGATACCACTGGTCCCAGCACACTTGCACGCCGATACGGCCGTGTTTCGTATCGAAATTCAGAAAGCCGAGATCGCCGGGCGTGAAGTAGAACTTCTCGTAGTAGAGCGGGTCGTCCGGAATGTGCATCTTGCGATAGATGCCGTGGAACTCGCCGTTCGCTCCCAATACGGCGGCAGTGTTGTGATAAACGCCCGCGGCCCGCTTCTCAAACAACGACGCCACAATGACCACGCCGAGCTCTCCGGCCACTGCCGCCAGCCGCCGGGTCGTCGGACCCGGAACCGGCTCCGCCAGCTCGAACGACGCCGGGTTCTCTTCGCGGCAGAAATACTGCGACCGGAACAGCTCCTGCAAACAGATGACCTGAGCCGAACGGGCGGCGGCTTCCCTGATTGCCGCCTCCGCTTTCGACAGGTTCCTCTCCGGGACGTTCGAGCAGGACATCTGCACCAGACCGACCCGGAACTTCCGCTCTTCGATCGGGGGCATAGGCTCCTATTGTAGCGGGGACGTTAGCTGGGGCCGGTCTTTTCCAGTTGAAACGAAATCGTGCCCACGGGGAAGTTCAGCTTGGCCCGCACTTGAACGGGCACTTTCTTCTCGTCGTCCGTGAGCCAGACGAACAGGCGCCCCTTGCGCGAATAGAGAACGTCGTTGAAGAGGAAGATTTCGCAGCGCAGAGTCCGGTATGTGCCGGCCGGTGTCTTGACGTTCTCTTTTTCCTGCGCATCAACGCGGGCTGTCACCATGCGCTTTCCATCGCTGACCGGGAATTGCGCGGTCTGGCCTGGCTGTAACTCGATCGAGCGCAGCCGGCTCAAACCCGCCACGATGTCGTGAACGCACACGGGGATGTCGAGTTCTTTGTTCAGCACGATATTGTTCTTCACCAGATCACGCTCGAGATAGCTTGATTTCTTCGTCTCCGGGTTGAAAATGACTTTTGTTTCGCGGCGGCGGCTGCCTTCCTCCGCCTTCATGGAAGTGTCCGAGACACAGAACCCCTTGTCAAAGCGCACGCGGTAATCGTCGTTGACGCGATAGAGCTTGGAAACCAAGCCGGTGGATTGCAGGTTGAGATGCGCCTGCCAGCCGTCACTGGAACGGGGTATGCGACTGAGCTTTGCGGTTCCGGCGCGGATCAGCCGCCATTCGACAGCGTATTGCAGCTCTTCGACGGGCTTGGCCTGAGCTTGGGCGGCGTCCTGCGGCGCGAGCACTGGAGTACACCCCAGAGACGCGGCCAGAAGCGCCCACCGGGTTGGGACGGGCATCCCCATGAATCATGAGTGTGACAGAGTGCTGTTTGCTGGTGCAACCGCGCTCGATGTTTCATTAGCATGGACGATGAAAGCACCCATGCGCACGCTCCTGATTCTTGCCTGGATTCTCTCTCTGCCATCGCCGGCCGCCGCGGAGAAAAAACCCGCTTCAGGCCGCACGGCGCGGTTGGAAGCTCGCATCCGGCAGGCGATCCGCCGCGCCCCCGGGACCGTAAGCTTCTTTGCGAAGAACCTCGATACCGGCCAAAGCTATGGCGTCCGCGCGGACGAGCGCGTGCGCACCGCGAGCACCATCAAACTGCCCATCCTGGCGGCGGTGTTCGGTGAAGTGGAGGCCGGTCGCGCCACGTGGACCGAGGAACTCACTGTCCGCAAAGACGACATGGTGTCCGGATCCGGCGTTGTGAGGGAGCTTTCCGGCGGCATCAAGCTCCCGCTGAAGGACCTGGCGCACCTCATGATCGTGGTCAGCGACAACACCGCCACCAACGTCATTCTCGATCGCATTCCAGGCGATACGGTGAATCGCTGGATGGACCAGATCGGTCTTCCGGAAACACGCGTGCTGCGAAAGATTCTCGGTGACGGCAACAATCTGCAGCCCGCGCCGGGCGGGCTCAGCCAGGCCGGCAGGATCGAGGAGAACAAGCGCTTCGGCATCGGCGTCAGCACGCCGCGCGAAATGGTGACGCTGCTCGAGAAGCTCGAAGGCGGCCAAATCATCGAGCCCGCCGCCTGCCGGGAGATGATCGGGATTCTGAAGCGGCAGCAGTACAAGGAGTTCTGGCATCAGCTTCTGGAGCGCGTCAACGGCCTCCCGGCGGTCGAGTCCGCCACACTCCTCGGCGGCCTCCCTCCCATTCGCCCGCTGGATGCCAATGATACGCAGATCGAGGGCTTCGTGCCTCAGCCCGGCGGTCCGATCCAGAACATCGATTACTACCAGATGGCCGGTGACCGGTTTCTGGAAACCACCGGCGCACGGCTGATCGAAGGGCGCCTGTTCGATCGGCGCGACGGCGAGAGCGCGCCTCCGGTAGTTGTGGTCAATCAGACGATGGCCCGCACCTTCTGGCCGGGACAAAGCCCTCTCGGCAAGCGTCTGCGGCCGGGCTTCCAGGGGCCGTGGAGAACCGTGATTGGTGTGGTGGGCGATATCAAGAATGCCGGCATCGAGAAACCAGCGAGCATGGAATTGTTCTTTCCTATTCGCCAGGCGCAGGGCGGCAACCGCAACGGGCTGCTGTTCCTTAAGATTCGATCCGGGTCAGGCAGCGTCATCAGCTCGATTCGGCGGGAGATTGCCAGCATCGATCCTTCTCTGCCCATCGCTCAGGTGAGGAGCTTTGAGGAAGTGCTCGGGGTGGCGCAGGCGCGGCCTCGCTTTCTCACCATGCTGCTGTCGCTGTTCTCGGGAGTTGCGTTGGCGCTGGCGGCCGTCGGGATCTACGGCGTTCTGTCGTATCTGGTGGCGCAGCGCACCAGCGAATTCGGCATCCGCATGGCGATTGGAGCCGGGCAAAGCGATGTGCTGTGGATGGTGCTGCGGCAAGGCATGGTTCTCGGCCTGGCGGGCGTCGTGGCCGGCGCCGCCGGTGCGGCCCTGCTGACGCGGTTTCTGCGCAGCTTCCTCTACGCCGTGGATGCGCTCGATCCGGCCACTTTTGCCGGCATGGCCGCCGTCTTGACTGCCGTTGTTCTGGCCGCCTGTTTGCTCCCCGCCCGCCGCGCCACTCGGGTGGATCCGATGACGGCACTGCGATACGAATAGGCCAATCACCCGCGGCACTTCAGCGGCCTCGCAGGCGAGCTAAAGCAGATGCATCTTGCTACGACCTGGGCGCGCGTGTTACCTTCTACCGCGTAGCGGTTTGGTCCAAACACAGTTAGGCTGCCGGCAATCAGCATGCTCACGCTCACAGAAAACGACGTCGGTGAAGCCCTTGGCAAGATTGAGCCCGGACTCCTGAAATACTGCTGGATACAGGCCAACCTCCACTCACGCGATGTCAGCACGGACGATGACTTTCAGAGACGGTTCAACGACTTCTACAAAGTGCGGCGGGATGCGCCGTGGCGCGGTGAGTACTACAGAATAATGCAGGCGAAGAAGGGACAAGGTATAGCATTTGCGGAAGCTCTCCAGGCGCTCAGAGATCGGACTGGCAGGCTTGAGGCCTCGTTCGCTAGCAAGCTTGTAGCCACAATTGACCCCACCAAACCGATAATTGACAAGTTCGTGCTTCGCAACTTCAGTCTCCGCCTGCCGTACCACCAGGCGTCCAACCGAGAGCTTAAGGTCACGGGGGTGTACAACCAGTTGTGCAGCAATTACGAGGTGCTGATGGGCAGCTCCATCGGCCGCCTGATACGCGAAGAGTTCCTGCACCGGTACCGTTGGGCGGACATTTCGGACCTGAAGAAGATCGACCTGGTTCTGTGGCAGATCAGGGATCGCCAGCCTAACCAGGGCATGCACCCGGCCGCCCAAAAACCGGCGGGTGATGCCCGAGTCGTTAGGGAGATGAAATGACAGACGCAGAGCAACTCACCGAAGAACAAACAGCTACTCTCCGTGGGCGAGTAGAGTATGAGGACCAGCTCCTTAGCTCGCGAACGGGCATCGTGCTGACCCTGAACGGCCTTATGGCGATTACGGCGAGCATGTCACTGCCTGTAGCCGCACGGATCGTGACGGCGACGGTCATCGTCATTGTCAACTTGCTCTGGATCGTTTGCTCCATTGATGCACAGCACTACATCCACGGTCTGACCGCCCGAATCAACGAGTCTGGTCGGGCTCCAATTGACGAGAGGATCGGAAGGAACTCCAAACGAAACGGTTTCGGATCGGTTCGACCCGCTTCATGTCAGTATTCGTTCCTGGTTTGCTTCTGGCTGGTTGGACCTTGGGATTGCTGGTATCAATATGGAGCCCCTAACAATGGGGTCGATCGAACGCCGGTGAAAAGGGGGCGGCGCTGCGCGGTCACATCTCGGCCCGGCGCCGTTCACCACAGTCGTTAGGCGGATGAGTTTCCTATATGAATCGAGCTGAAGAACTTGCCCAATGGTATTTCAGGCTGAACGGCTTCCTGACGCTCCCGAATTTCATCTTGCACCCCGACCGTCCAGGGAGTCAGCGCACGGACGCCGACATAATCGGCATCCGATTCCCTCACCGTCGCGAGCTGTCGTCCGACGCTATCGACGACCAGCCATTCGCGCAGCAGCAATGGCCTTATCTCGTGCTGGCCGAGGTCAAGTCAAGTTACGTGGCACTGAACAAGGCTTGGACAGACGGGTCGCGACAGAACATCCAAGCCATACTCAGGGCGGTCGGAATCTTCGAGGTGCAGCGTCTCGATGACGTGGCCGGTGCTCTGTACAGTTGTGGTGTGTGGAATCCTGGCGACGGTGTCGTTTGTTCGCTGTTTTTGGTCGGCGACTGTGTCAACCGGGAATCGCCTGCGCGATATGTGAAGGTCCCACATCGGAATTGGGATCAGGTGCTGGCTTTCATCCACGGTCGCTTCAGGCGATTCTACAGGCTGAAGACGCAGAATGACCAGTGGGGTCCCACCGGCAAGAAGCTTTGGGAACTTTCGGTCGCGCACGAGGACCAGCGGGCGTTCCAGGCCGCGGCGAGGAAGGCGTTCTGTCTCCGCAGTGACGCGGAGTCGTTAGCCCGAAGTTGCTAGAACTTCGGGTTAGCCTTCTTCAGCGTCCTTCGGCGGGGGGTGGGGTATCCGCAACTTTGGTAGACTTCCCCGATGG
>JACQDF010000122.1 GCA_016201205.1 Acidobacteriota bacterium | reverse complement strand
GGGCGAGCCGTAGTCCGATGCCCACGCCTGCCCGATGGTGAATTTGTGGAAGCGCAGCATGTCCATCACGCCCACCTGCGGAATCGCCGCCCCGAACAGATCCGGCCTCTGGTTCAGGCACGCGCCCACCAGCAGGCCGCCATTGCTGGCGCCCAGAATGGCCAGCTTCGACGCCGACGTGTGCTGGCCGGCAATCAGCCAATCGGCCGCGGCGAGGAAGTCGTCGAACACATTTTGCTTGTGATGTTTCATCCCCGCCTGATGCCAGGCTTCCCCATACTCGTTGCCGCCCCGCAGATTCGCCACCGCCACCAGCCCGCCCATTTCCATCCAGGCCAGGTACAGCACCGAGAACGACGGCCGGACTGCGCTGCTGAATCCGCCGTATCCGTAAAGCAGCGCCGGCGTTCCGTGCGCCGCCTTCAGCCCCTTCCGGTGCACAAGGAACATCGGAATCTCGGTGCCGTCCCTGGACGGATAGAACACCTGTCTGGTCTCAAACGCTCCCGGGTCCCACGCCGGTTTGCCCGGGAACATGGCTGTGCTCTGGCCCGTCTTCACGTCGTACCGGTAGAGTGTGATCGGCGTGGAAAAGCCCGCATACGAGAAGAACTGCTCCGGCTCCTCCTGCTCCCCCCACGCCCAGTTGACCGTCCCCAATCCGGGCAACTTCACCTCCCGAACAAACTTCCCATCGAGCGAATAAATGCGCACGGCGCTGGTCACGTCCTTCAGGTACTGGCAAAACAGATGCCCCGCGGTATAGACCGCCTGCTCGAGCGTGTCGCGCGACTCCGGAATCACGTTCTTCCACGCCTCACGCGATGGCTTCTCGAGATCGACCGCCGCCAGCCGCCCCCTGGAAGCCTGATCCGTCGTATAGAAATAAGCAACGCTCCCCTTGCTGCCGGCGGGATAGAACGCTCCCGTGAATTCCGTGATCAGCGGTTTCATTTTCCCGCCTGCGCGCAGGTCCTGGTAGTAGATCAGGTTCTCGACGCGTGTGCCGTCGTTGACGATCACCACCAGGTAGCGCCCGTCCTCGCTCACCCAGGAATCGAAATACCAGTTCTTCTGATCAGGCCGTTCGTAAATCAGCTTGTCCTCGGCCTGCCGTGTGCCGAGCTTGTGGTAGTAGAGCTTGTTGTGCTCATTCGACGCGGTCAGAAGATCGCGTTCCGGCTTCGGATAGCGGGCGTAGTAAAAGCCGCTGCCGCCAGCCGTCCACGTCGGATTGGAAAACTTGATCCACTCGAGCACATCCTCCAGGTCCCGGCCCGTCTCGACGTTGCGAATCCGCCACTGCTGCCAGTCCGAACCCGCTTTCTCGATGCCGTACGCGAGCCACTTGCCGTCCGGGCTGGGCGCGTAGGCCGAGAGGGCCGCCGTGCCGTCTTTGGAGAGCGTGTTCGGATCCAACAGCACCCTGGCCGCGCCGCCCGGTCTTTGCACGTACATCACCGGCTGATTCTGCAACCCATCCTGCCGCAGGAAAAAATACCGCCCTCCCCGCTTTTGGAAAAACATCCCCGTGCGTGTGAAGTTCTGGATCTCAGCCAGCCGTTTTTTCAAACGCTCCCGGCCGTCGAGTTTGTCGAGATACTCGCGCGCGTAGCGGCTCTGCGCCTTCACAAACGCGCGCGTCTCCGCTGAATCGACATCCTCCATCCATCGGTACGGATCCGGCACCCGTACGCCATGAAGCACATCCACGTGATCCGAGCGCCGGGCCGCCGGCGGCCCGGCCGCCACCGCCGGCGCGCAGAAGAAAGTCAGGTGCAAAAGAACCCCGAGCATGCCAATCATTCTCTCAAACTACGCTAGAATGCAGTTCGCTGGGCACTCATGATCAAGCTGCTCGCACGCTTCCTTCTCAGGCTTTTCTTCCGCCTCGAAGTCCACGGCACGCCTCTCAGCGAAAAGCCGGAAAAGCTTCTGGTCATCGCCAATCACCAGTCCTTCATCGACGGCGCCATCATGCAGGCGTTTCTTCCGATCGATGTGACTTGGGTGGTGCACGCTCAGGTCGCCCGGAAGTGGTACTTCCGCATCCCGCTCAAGCTGATCCCGCACCTGGTGGTGGATGCCGCCAATCCGCTCAGTCTCAAGAAAGTGCTGAATCTGGTGGAGGCCGGCACTCCGGTCGGCATCTTTCCGGAAGGCCGTGTCACTGTTACCGGCAGCCTGATGAAGATCTACGACGGCACGGCGTTCCTGGCGGCCCGAAGCGGGGCCGCCGTACTTCCGGTGCGAATCGAAGGGGCGACGCACTCCATCTTCAGCCGCATGCAGGCGCCCTATCCGATCCAGTGGCGGCCGAAGCTGCGGGTCACGTTCCTGCCTCCCACGCACATTCCGATGCCCGACGCGCCCTCGGGCAAAGTCCGGCGACGCATCGCGGGAGAATCCATGCGTTTGCTGATGCAACGCATGGTGATGGCCGCGCGGCCGGTGAAATCGCTTCAGGAGGCGTTTCTGGACGCCATCGAAATCTACGGCCGCAAGACGGCGATCCTCGAAGATGTGCGCCCCAAGACCGACACTTACGGCGATCTGCTGAAAGCCTCGCTCGCGCTCGGCCGCCTCCTGTCGAGGCTCGCCCGGGTAAACGAGCGAGTCGGCATTCTTCTGCCCAATGCCGGCCCCACTGTCGCCGTGCTCTTCGGCATGTTCGCCTCGCGCCGCGTCCCCGCCATGCTCAACTACACTTCCGGCGTCGATGGCATGCAGAGCGCCTGCGAACTGGCGTGCATCCGGACCGTCGTCACCTCGCGCGCGTTTCTCGAGAAGGGCAAGCTGACGGACAAAGTGGCCCAGCTCAGGAACGTCCGCATCGTGTATCTCGAGGACCTGCGCCCCATGTTCGGACTCGCCGACAAGCTGTGGCTCCTCCTGCGGGCGTTGCGCTTTCCGCGTTCCGTCATGCGGCCGTGCGATCCGAGCGATCCGGCCATCGTCCTGTTCACCTCGGGCTCGGAAGGAAAGCCCAAAGGCGTCGTGCTCTCACACGACAATATCCTCGCCAATGTGCGCCAGGTGAGGGCGATGATCGAGTTCTCCAATCGTGACCGCTTCTTTGTCGCGCTGCCCATGTTCCATTCCTTTGGGCTTACGGCGGGCGTGATTATGCCCATGGTGTCCGGCGTTCCGATCTTTCTTTATCCGAGCCCGCTGCACTACCGGATGATCCCCGAGCTGACCTACGACCGCGACTGTACCGTCCTGTTCGGCACGCCCACTTTCCTCAACTACTACGCCCGCTTCGCCAACCCCTACGATTTCTACCGCGTCCGCTACCTGGTGGCGGGCGCGGAAAAGCTGAGCGAGGAGGTGCGGGCCACTTACATGGACAGATTCGGGTTGCGGATTCTTGAGGGCTACGGCGCCACTGAGTGCGCGCCGGTGATCGCCGCCAACAGCCCGATGGCGTTTCGCGTGGGCACTGTCGGTCAGCTCGCCCCGGGCATGGAAGCGCGGCTCGCGCCGGTGGAAGGCATCGAGCACGGAGGGCGGCTGCACGTGCGCGGGCCCAACGTGATGCTCGGCTATCTGCGCCATGAAGAGCCCGGCGTGATCCAGCCGCCGGCATCCGAGTTCGGCCCCGGCTGGTACGACACCGGCGACCTGGCCGATCTCGATGCCGATGGGTACCTCCGTATCCTGGGCCGCCTGAAGCGCTTCGCCAAGATCGCCGGCGAGATTGTCTCGCTCGAAGTGGTCGAGAAGATCGCTTCGGCCGCCTCTCCGAAATCTCCGCACGCCGCCATTTCCCGCAAGGACCCCAATCGCGGCGAAGTGCTCGTGTTGTACACCGAGGACCGCGGCTTGCAGCGCAGCCACCTTCTCGAAGCCGCCCGCGGGATCGGCGCACCGGAAGTCGCTGTCCCCCGCAGGATCGAATACATTGATAAGATTCCCAAACTCGGCAGCGGCAAGACCGATTACGTTACTTTGAACAGCATGGCCACGGCGGCCGTTTGACATTCATGCCGGATTATTCCCGCAGAGAACAGCGCGGCTGGTACTTCTACGACTGGGCCAACTCCGCCTTCTACACCACCGTCGTCACTCTCTTTTTCGGGCCTTATCTCACCTCGCTCGCCAAGAACGCCGCCGATGCCAGAGGCTTTGTCCACCCTCTCGGAATTGAGATTCCGGCGGTGTCGCTCTGGCCGTACCTTGTTTCGCTCAGCGTGCTTGTTCAGGTGTTCTTATTGCCGGTGTTTGGCGCCATTGCCGATTACGGCCATCGCAAGCGCGAACTGTTGGGCGTGCTCGCCTTGATCGGCTCGGCCGCTACCATTGCGATGTATGCTTTGGAAGGCAGCCGGTTTCTGCTGGCCTCGGTTCTGTTCCTGCTCGCCAACTCGGCCTTTGGCGCGAGCATCGTCATCTACAACTCGTTCCTGCCGGAAATCGCGCCGCCCGAGGAGCGCGACAACGTGTCCTCGAAGGGCTGGGGCATCGGCTATGTTGGCGGCGCCATCCTGCTGGTGCTGAACCTGCTGCTGTACTCCAACGCGGCCAGGCTCGGGGTGACGGAAGCCTTCGCCGTGCGCATCAGCCTCGCCTCGGCGGGCCTCTGGTGGGCCGGCTTTACGCTCATCCCCATGGCGACGCTTGTCAACCGCCGCCCGCAAAGGCAGCTTGCCCACGGGATGAGCTACCTCGGCGCTTCACTCGTCCAGCTCAAGGACACAACCGTCGAGATCGCCGGCCTCCCTCAGACCCTGCGCTTCCTGATTGCCTATCTCGTGTATAACGACGCCATCCAGACCATCTTCACCCTGGCCGCCCAGTTCGGCCAGGAAGAGCTGAAACTGCCGGTGTCGGCCCTCACCACCGCGATTCTGGCGGCGCAGTTTGTCGGGATCGCCGGAGCCTTCTTTTTCAACTGGGTCTCTTCCAAGCTGGGCAACAAGCAGACGGTGATGGTCACGCTGGCGATCTACTGCGTGGTGCTCGTGTACGCTTATGCGCTGCTGGCCACGGAAATGGAGTTCTACCTCATGGCGGGAGCGATCGGCGCGGTGATGGGCGGCAGCCAGGCGCTGAGCCGCTCGATCTTCTCGTTCATGATTCCCAAAGGCCACGAGGCGCAGTACTTCAGCATTTACGAGATCAGCGACAAGGGCACAAGCTGGCTGGGGCCGTTGTTCTTCGGCCTGGCGTTGCAGTTCACCGGCAGCTACCGGCTCTCCATCCTGTCACTGATCGTGTTCTTTCTCGCCGGCCTGGCGATCCTTTCGTTTGTGAGCGTCCACAAGGCCGCCCTGGAAGCGGGCAACGAACCTCCGGCCCGGTAGCATACGCCGCCGTCCTGAACGTCGCCATCGAATTGCGAGACGTCAAGACCAACTACTATCCCGCGCGAGATGCAGTTGCAGTTGAGGATCGAGTGGTGAGGCTTTCCGCGGCAGTTCGAAAACATCAGCCCCCTCCGACGAACTGGACGATTTCAAGCCGGGCGCCCGGCTCGACCCTGGTTTCCGCCCATGCGGCCTTTCTCACGATTTCGCCGTTCAGTTCCACGGCGACCTTCGCCGGGTCGATCCGAAGCGACTCGAGCAGTTCAACAACAGTGCACCGGTCGGGGGCCGCGTGAACTTCGCCATTGAGGACGATTTCCATAGCCCGCAATGTACATCGTACCTTCCAGGGAATTCGCTCGCACAACGCGCCGGGCCTACCGGCAGCCAGCGAGTACTCACCGGTATGGAGGCCGGCCCGGCCTGTGCGAGCTTTTGAGCAACACCAGGCGCCGTCAGTTCGCGTTTGACACCCTTCGACGCCGGTCATTATAGTCAGAGTTGGGGGGCGTCTCCCAACAAATCCAGATGCCAGCGTCGTATCCCGAACTTTATTTCCCAATTCTCTTGCAGGCAGCCTTGGGCGCTGTCGTGGCGGCCCTGCTGGTGACTCTGGCGTTCGCTGTTGGCAAACGCGTCAAGAACCCCATCAAGGACATCCCGTATGAATGCGGGGTCACGCCGACGGGCACGGCCAAGGAACGTTTCAGCATCCGCTTTTACCTGGTGGCGATGGTGTTCATCCTGTTCGACATTGAAGCGATCTTCCTGTACCCGTGGGCCGTCGTCTACAGGGATCTGAAGCTGTTCGCGTTCATCGAAATGTTCCTCTTCCTCGTCCTGATCCTGGCCGGCTTCTTCTACATCTGGAAGAAGGGAGTGCTGAGCTGGGCGGAGGACGAGTGGCGCTACCGCAGCGCCGTCTGGAAGAAAGACAAAGCCGTATGATCCCGGAAGCGGTCCAGCAAGATCCGGTGGCGGCGGCTGTGGCGGCGCGCTTTCCTCAAGCGGTCGCCGGCGGCAAGCTGGCGCTGGGTGAGCTGACGCTCGAAATCACGCCGGACAAGATCGTCGAAGTCTGCCGCTACCTGAAACACGAAGAAACGTTCGTCCGGCTGAGCAGTGTCACCTGCGTGGACTGGCATCCGAGCGAGCCGCGCTTCGAAGTGGTCTACCACCTGCATTCGACCGTGCGCAATCTGCGCCTGCGTTTGAAAGCGCGCACCGGCGGCGCCGCTCCGGAGATCGACTCGGTGACGTGCGTCTGGCGCGGCGCCGGCTGGTATGAGCGGGAAGTGTATGACCTGTTCGGCGTTGTCTTCCGCAACCACCCCAATCTCAAGCGGATCATGATGCCGGACGATTGGAAG
>JACQDF010000121.1 GCA_016201205.1 Acidobacteriota bacterium | reverse complement strand
CGTATCGCATCCCCCGTCACGAACTTCTAACCCACCTCGAAATCGCCTTCCAGACCCAGCGCCTCCAAGTCTCCAACCAACTCCCCGACGCCAAAATGCTCCTGCACGAACTGGAAAACCTGCGCCGGAAAATCAAAGACACCGGCGACGAAACGATCGCTCCCTGGCGTCACTCCACCCACGACGACTTCGTCTTCGCCACCGCGCTGGCCAACTGGCGCGCTGTTTCTGATTCTGAGCCGCGACCGTCAGGAAGCGGTTGTAAAATCTAGCATGGAGGCTCTCATGGCCTCACTTGCATCTCTGCTCGCCAGCCACGCTCGCCAAGGGGAACTCTGGGAGCCCATCGATTCACGCCGCATCCGCTGCCACGCCTGCGGCCATCAGTGCCCCATCTTCGAAGGCCAAAGCGGCGTCTGCAAAGTCCGCTTCAACCAGGGCGGCAAGCTGTATGTCCCTTGGGGCTACGTGGCCGGGCTGCAATGCGATCCGATCGAGAAGAAGCCCTTCTTCCACGTCCGCCCCGGCGCAATCGCCTTCAGCTTCGGCATGCTCGGCTGCGATCTGCACTGCCCCTACTGCCAGAACTGGATCACCTCCCAGGCGCTGCGCGATCCGGAAGCCGTCTCTCCCATCCGCCCCGCCGCACCCGAGCAACTGGTGCGCACCGCGCTTGAATATGGCGCCGAAGTCATCGTCAGCACCTACAACGAGCCGCTCATCACCGTCGAGTGGGCCGTCGAGATCTTTCGCCACGCCCGCCCTGCCGGCCTGCTCACCGGATTTGTCTCCAACGGCAACGTCACCCCCCAGGTGCTCGAATATATCCGCCCCTGGGTCGAGCTCTACAAAGTCGACTTGAAATGTTTTGGCGATCCTGGCTACCGCCGCCTCGGCGGCCGTCTCCAGCCCATCCTCGATGGAATCCGGTCCATCCATTCGATGGGCTTCTGGCTCGAAGTCGTTACGCTGGTGGTTCCGGGCTTTAACGATTCCGATGACGAGCTGAGCAGCATCGCCGGTTTCCTGGCCGGAGTTTCACCGGATATCCCCTGGCACGTCACTGCATTTCATCAGGACTATCGCATGCGGGATCCCGAAGACACGCCGTGGCGTAGGACCACGCCACCGGAAACGCTGATCCGCGCCGCCTCCATCGGCCGCGAAGCCGGGCTTCATTACGTCTACGCCGGCAACCTGCCGGGACTCACCGGCGACCTCGAAGACACTCGCTGCAGCCGCTGCGCCCATACCCTCATTCGCCGTCGCGGCTTCCACGTCCTCCAATACCGTGTCACCCCGCAAGGCGCTTGCCCCTCCTGCCACTCGCCTGTTCCAGGCCGTTGGGCTAACCTGCATACAAAGGAGACTCGATGCGATTGATCCTTGCCGCCACTTTCTTCGCCTCCATTCTCACCTTCGTTGCGGCCTCCCTCCCTGCCGCCATCTACGAAGTCGGCCCCGGCAAGCCTTACGAATCCATCGGCGTCGTCCCCTGGGAATCGCTCGAGCCTGGCGACACCGTCCTCATCCACTGGCGTCCTGAGCCCTACAAAGAAAAATGGGTCCTCTGCCGCCAGGGAACCGATTCCGAGCCCATCACCGTGCGCGGGGTTCCGGGCCCCAACGGCGAGCTCCCGGTCATCGACGGCAACGGCGCCACCACACGCACCGCACTCAACTACTGGAACGAAATTCGAGGAATCCTCAAGATCGGCGGCGCCAGCAACCCGCCCGACACGATGCCTCGCTACATCGTCGTCGAAAGCCTCGAGTTTCGAGCCGCTCGCCCTCCGTACTCGTTCAAATCCGCCAACGGCCGCACGCTGGAATACGCCCTCAATGCCGCCGCTCTCTACGTCGAAAAAGGCGAGCACATCACCATCCGCAACTGCATTCTTCGCGATTCCGGCAATGGCCTCTTCATCGGCTCGCCGTCAACGGAGCCCTCGCGCGACTTTCTCATCGAGTCCAATTACATCCTGGACAACGGCAACGAAGGCCGCGGCTTCGAACACAACAGCTACACCGCCGCCATCGGCATCGTCTTTCAATACAACCGCTATGGCCCGCTCCGCGCCGGCGCTCAGGGCAACAACCTCAAGGACCGCTCCGCCGGGCTCACCGTCCGCTATAACTGGATCGAAGGCGGCAACCGCCAGCTCGATCTTGTCGATGGCGAAGACAGCAGCGTCATCGTCGCCGACCCGGCGTACCGCTCCACTTACGTTTACGGCAACATCCTCATCGAACGCGACAATGACGGCAATCGCCAGATGATTCACTATGGCGGCGACAGCGGCATCGAGCAACAGTACCGCAAAGGCGCTCTCTACGCCTACAACAATACCTTCGTCTCCCTTCGCCGCGACCGCACCACGCTCGTCCGCCTGTCGACCAACGAAGAGGCCGCCCGGTTCTTCAACAACATCTTCTATGTCATTGCTGCTGGCGGTACGCTTTCGCTCGTCGATTCCAGCGGCCGGCTCGAACTGAGCCACAACTGGTTCAAGCCGGGTTATGTCGCCACCTTCGCAACGCTGGCCGGCGACGTCCTGGATGATGGCACGTCCGTGCTGGGCTCGTCACCGGCCTTTGCGGATGAGTCCCAGCAGGATTTCCGCCTGACCGCCTCTTCACCCGCTCGCAACGCCGGCATGCCGCTTCCTGAACACCTCGCCGCCATCCATCCGGTGTTGGCGCAGTACCTCAAGCATCAGACCAGCGAGCCGAGGCCCGGCGATGAACAGATCGACATGGGCGCCTACGAGTTCCTGGAAAATGTTCCGGGGGGGACTAAGAGACTCCCTCGTTGAGGGCTGCACGGAAGATCTGGCGCACTTCGGTACCAAAGTTCAATTGTGTGCCAGTACACCTGGTCCTTACGATTAGTAATCGCAGTGAGGTACTCCGTCGTGCCTGAATTACTCGACGTCATGGTCAACGTGCTCTGGGGCCGCCTGTCGCGGTCGTTCGCACTCCTGCTTGGCCTGTTGGTTGCCGTGGCGGGATTTGCTTCTAACAAAATCGCTCCGGATCTCTCCGGCAAACGTCCTGATGCCGTTGTCGATGTCATCGTTCAGTACCGGAGCCAGCCCGGTGTTAGCCAGACACTGCGAGTGCAGCAGCTTGGCGGCCGGGAGAAGGGCAGCCTCTCGCTGATCCAGTCCACGGCCATTTCCATCCCTGCTGGTGTTCTGGAGGCTCTTGCCAGTGATCCCGGCGTGACATACATTTCCCCCGACCGCGCTGTTCACCCGCTACTCGATTACACCAACCCCACCGTAAACGCAGGCATCGCCTGGCAGTCCGGCTGGAATGGCGCCGGCATCGGAGTTGCAGTGATCGACAGCGGGATCTACGATCATGAGGACCTGAAGGATCCGTCCAATGGAAAGAGCCGTGTCATCTACCAGGCCACTTTCATTGGCGGCGATACGGGAGACCATTTCGGGCATGGAACCCACGTGACCGGGATTCTCGCAGGGAACGGGGCTGCCTCTTCGAGCACCGGCGCCAGACTGACGTTCCGGGGCATTGCACCGAAAGCTTCCATCCTCAACCTTCGTGTCCTTGGTGACTTCGGAGTTGGAACGGACAGCGCGGTCATCGCTGCGTTACAAAAGGTCTTCGAACTGAAGACGAAACACAACATCCGCGTCGTCAATCTCTCGCTCGGCCGGCCCGTTTACGAAAGCTATACTCGGGACCCGCTCTGCCGGGCCGTCGAGGCCGCATGGAAGGCAGGCCTTGTTGTTGTGGTCGCCGCTGGCAACTACGGTCGCGACAACTCCCGCGGGAACGATGGTTATGCCACCATAACCTCTCCTGGCAATCATCCGCATGTCATTACCGTCGGCGCGATGAAAACCATGGCCACAATCTCTCGCGGTGACGACGTTATTGCCAGCTATAGCTCCAAAGGACCAACTGCCATTGACCATGTCCTTAAGCCAGACTTAGTCGCCCCTGGAAATCGAGTCGGCTCACTACTGGCGCAGGGCGGTCAGTTATCCGCTATCGCTCCGAGTAATATCATCCCCTTCTCATACTACTACTCCACCGTCCCCAACCAGGTTAGCCCAAGCTACTACTGGTTGAGCGGCACCAGTATGGCAACGCCAGTCGTGAGCGGGGCCGCCGCCCTTCTTCTTCAGAAAGATCCAGCTTTGACACCCGACCAGGTAAAGGCTCGTCTGATGAAGACGGCCTCCAAAAGTTTCCCTGCCTACAGCATTACAGTGGATCCCGTGACCGGACAGACCTTCCGCAGTCAGTATGACATTTTCACTGTTGGAGCCGGCTACCTGGACATCGCTGCCGCGCTCGCCAACAGCGACATGTCCGGCAAGACTGCCATCTCCCCCAGGGCTTTCTATGACTCCCAAACAGGCCAGGTCTGGCTCGTATCCGACTCCTCTGCTCTCTGGGGAACCTCCGCCCTATGGGGTACTTCCGCCATTTGGGGTACCAATCTGTTTGTCACTGGTTCTTCCGCCCTGTGGGGCACTTCCGCCATCTGGGGCACATCCGGGCTCACGGGTTTCAGCGCCATCTGGGGGACTTCGGCCTTGTGGGGCACGAGCTTTGCCGGCTCAACGGCGGCAGCTTCAGTAGCCATCACGGGAGAGAACTAAGGAGTTTAGTGTCTTGAAAGCAAAGGATTTCTCTTATGTCGGGAGGCGGGTAGTCTGACGTATGACAGAGTAGGGCAGGAAGGATGAACCGAAGGTCCAGGCTCTACGTGGCACTCGTGTGGCTCTCCGGCATCGCTGTGTGGTTTCAAGCCGGGCTGGAAGCCAGACAGGACTGGTCTCTGCAATTTTTCTTCTACCTGCTTTTCTCTATTGTCAGCTCGACGCTCAAAGTGCGGTTGCCCGGGGTCTCGGGCACCATGTCAGTCAACTATGTCTTCTTCCTTCTCGGCATCATTGACCTGACCGCACTCCAGGCTCTCATCATCAGCGTCGCCGGCACTCTCACCCAGTCCTTTTTTGCCCCCAAAGTCCGGCCCAAACTGATCCAGATCATTTTCAACATCACGAGCATCTCTTCGTGCGTTTACGTGTGCTATTGGGTCTACCATTCGGCGTTTCTGCAAAGGCTGGATTCCAGCGTTTCCATGCTGCTGTTCTGGACGACGCTCACCTATTTCGTGCTCAACACCTTCTGGACGTCCGGCATCATCGCGCTGGTCGAGCGAAGACGCGTGTTGGAGGTCTGGCACGAAAGTTTCTTCTGGACGGCGCCGCAGTATCTGTTTGGCGCTGCGCTCAGCTTCCTGCTTCACGCCTCGAATACCCGCTTCGGCTGGCAGTATTCGGTGCTGGTGATCCCGGGTGTATACCTTCTCTACCGCTCGTACCACCTCTACTTGAACCGGCTGGCGGAAGAAAAGAAACACGTCGCCGAAGTGGCCGATCTCCACCTGCGCACCATCGAAGCGCTTGCGTTGGCCATCGAGGCAAAGGACGACACCACCCACGCCCATCTGCGACGGGTGCAAGTCTATGCCACCGAAATCGCAAAGGAACTGCGCCTCGGCGCCGAAGAGATCAAAGCGCTCGAGGCGGCCGCACTGCTGCACGACATCGGCAAACTCGCTGTCCCGGAATACATCATCAACAAGCCAGGACGTCTCACCAAAGAAGAGTTCGAGAAGATGAAGGTTCATCCGATCGTCGGCGCCGAGATCCTCGAGTGCGTCCAGTTCCCCCATCCCGTTGTCCCCATCGTCCGCTCTCATCACGAAAGATGGGACGGCTCCGGTTACCCCGACGGGTTGAAGGGCGAAGCCATCCCGATCGGCGCACGAATTCTTGCCACCGTCGATTGCCTCGATGCGCTATCCTCGGACCGCCAGTACCGGAAAGCCCTTCCACTCGTCAAAGCGCTCGAGTACGTCTGCTCGGAAGCAGGCAAAAGCTTTGACCCACAGGTCGTCGCCGTTCTGAAAGAGCGATGCCTCGAGTTGGAAGAGAAGGTCCGCAAGAGCACGGTCCGGCTCTCGCGTCTCTCAACACGCGCCAGGATTCCTCATGGGGAAGCTCCCGCCGCCGGCCTCGAGGCGGGCGGCAAGAGCGCCACCGCTGCCCCTTCGGTCAGCTTCATTGCTTCCATCGCCGCGGCTCGCCAGGAATTCCAGACGCTTCATGAGGTCTCCCGCGATCTCGGTTCTTCTCTCAGCCTCGGCGACACACTCTCCCTGCTGGCGAACCGCCTCAAGAATCTTGTGCCTTACGACTCCATTGTGATCTACGGTCTCAATCATCGCCACCTCATCCCGCTCTACGCCGGCGGCGTCGATTCCGACCTGTTCTCTTCCTTGCGCATTCCTTTAGGCGAAGGGCTTTCCGGATGGGTGGCCGAATCCTCACGCCCCATCCTCAACGGCAATCCTTCCGTCGAATGCGGCTACTTGAGCGATCCCAAGAAATTCAGCCTCCTCCACTCTGCCATCGCTGTTCCTTTGGAAGCGGTCTCCGGCGTTGTCGGAACCCTCACCTTATACCGCCGGGAAACGGATGCCTTCAGCCGTGACCATCTTCGCATCCTGCTGGCCATCAGCTCCAAGGCGGGAATGACGATCGAGAATGCCCTCAACTACAGCCTGGCCGAGAAAAAAGCCGAAACCGACTCCCTGACCGGTCTGGCAAACGCCCAGTCCGTGTTTGTGCACCTCGATTCCGAGATCGCCCGTTCGAAGGACGCCGGCCGAACTCTGGGTGTCATGGTGTTGGACCTGGACGGATTCAAAGAGGTCAACGACCGCTTCGGGCACCTCCAAGGGAACAAAGTGTTGCAGAACCTCGCCCAAGCTCTGCACAAAGTGTGCCGCCAGAACGACTTCATCGCCCGCATGGGCGGAGACGAGTTCGTCATGGTCGCCCCCGGCATCACCGCTGACGCGTTCGAAGAAAAGGTAAAACTATTCTCGAAGATCGTCTCCGAGATCGGCTGTCAGGTATGCGGAGAGCAAGTCATCTCCCTGAGCGCCGGCTACGCCATCTTCCCGGCGGACGGAACCGACGCCGAAACACTGCTTGCTGAGGCGGATCGCAGAATGTATCACGTCAAGAACTTGCATCATCAGCAGCGGAAACAGTTTCGCCCCTCTGAGCCGGAACCCTATCCTGCGCATCTGGTGCAGTGATGCTCGCGCCATTCTCGTAAGGATTGCGCGGCAGCGCCTCCAGAAGCTGCTGTGTATAAGGATGGCGCGGCGTTGTGAAGACCTGTGCCGCGCCACCGCATTCCACGATCCGGCCTTCCCGCAAGATCGCGATCCGGTCGCACAGCGACGCCACCGACAGCAGGTCGTGAGAAATGAGCAGAATCGCCATTCCCAGCTCGCGGTTCAAACGCGCGAACAGGCGAAGAATCTCCGCTTGCGTGATCACGTCCAGCGAGCTGGTCGGCTCATCCGCGATCAGCAATGCGGGGCGGTGCAGGATGGCGGCGGCGATCAGCACCCGCTGCGCCATGCCGGTGCTCAATTGCCGCGGATAGCTTCTGAGCAGCTCCTCGGTTGGAGGCAGGCTCACGCTCTCGAGCAGCGCAGACAGATTCTTTCCCCATTCTTCCTCCGAGCCGGAAGCGTGCGCCCGCCACGCTTCCCTGAGCTGCGTTCCGATGCGCAGTGCTGGATTCAGAGAGGACACCGGATTCTGGAGCACCAGTCCGATCCGCTTGCCTCGGATCTGCTGCATTTCCCGCTCGCTCGAGCGCACGAGGTCTTTTCCCTGAAAAAGGATCTTGCCTTCCACGCGCCCGCCGCGCCACTCGATCAGGCGCAGGATCGCCAGCGCCAGCGTGCTCTTACCGGATCCGCTCTGCCCCACCAGCCCGACCATCTCCCCGCTGCCCACTTCCAGGGAGACGTCGCGCAGGACACCGGGTCTGTTCCGGTAGTGCACCGAAACTCTGACGGAGAGCAGGTTTCCCTGGCAAGACATGGTCAAGTCCATTTCACCGGCCGCGTGAGCTGACCTCCGGGCCCAGCGAAAATCGTTCCGCGTTCCACAGAATCTGCGGCCAGAGCGCGGAAGCGCGTGCGTTCCGCAGCGCGGGCGACACCGCTCCCAGCGCGTTCTTGTGAACCAGGTAAATGAAGGGCGCCTGCTCGAAGACGATCTGCTGCACGCGGTCAAAGCTCGTCTTCCTCTTGTTGGGATCGAGCGCCGTCGCCTGCGCATCCATCAGCCGGTCAATGTCCGCTTCCCACGCCGTCTCCGGCCGTTTCTGGTTGGGATTCCACTGGTGACTCGAGCCGGAGCTGAGCCAGACGTTCATCTGCGAATTCGGATCCAGGTCGGTGTTCACAAGGCCCAGCAGGCAGGCTTCATATTGAAAGCCGCGGGTGATTCTCTCGATCAGCGAGCGGAAGTCCAGTGTGACCAGGTTCATTTTGATCCCGATCTTTGCCAGGTCCTGCTGGATCATCGCGCCCATCCGCTCGCGGGCGCGATTGCCGGCATTGGTAATCAGGGAAAACTCGGTCGCGTTGCCGGTGCGATCCCGCAGCACGCCGTCCCGCAACTGGAAGCCCTCCTCGGCCAGCAGCCTTAACGCTGCTGGCGGATCGTAGCTGTGCGGCTTCAGAGCTGCGTTGTACCAGAAGCGGTTCGACGGGGAGACAGGCCCCGCCGCCGGCTGAGCCCGCCCCTTGTACACAACCCTGCAAAGATCGTCGCGGCTGATCGCTCGTGAGACGGCCTGCCGGAAGCGAGCCGAGCGGAACCAGCTCTTCTTGTATTCGTCGATCCCAGCCCCGGGAATCTGGTTGAACCAGAGGAATTCCGCATCCAGAGACGGCCCGCCATCGACGACGCCGGAGGGCATCTGGGCAGCGAGCTGCTCATACATCTCCGCGTCGAGCGAAGAAATCAGCGAAAGCTGCCCGCGGCGGAACCGCATCATCTCCAGCTCGCGGTTCTGCTGAATCTCCATCCGGATCGTGTCCACATACGGCAGCCTGACGCCCGCTTCGTCTTTTTTCCAGTAGTGCGGATTGCGGCGCAGCAGCACATGCACTCCCGGTTTGTGCTCGGCCAGCTCGTACGGTCCCAGAACGGCGAGCTCCCTCTTTGGCGACCGCGACGACAGGATCGGCGCCGAATCGAAGAGCCGCTCCGCGCCCGGCGCAGGCGCTGGAAACACGACGTCCGCTTCGTAGCGCCCCTTCACCTCCACTCGCGGCGCACCCTGGGCGAAACGGAACGAATCCGCCGCCGGAGAGCGCAGATTGGGATCCGCTAACATCCGGAAGGTGTACGCGACATCCTCCGCGTCGAACGGCGTGCCATCGGAATAATGGACGCCGCGCCTTAACGCAAACGAGATCCTTCGTCCATCCGCCGACCTCTTCCAGGATGTGGCCAGCTCCGCAATCGGGTTCTGCGTCTGCCGGTGCACCCGGATCAGCACGCCTCCGGTCAGGTAGCGCACGATTCCCGAGGACTCTTCTTCCACCTTCAGCGGGTCGAACGTTTTGGGGTCCGCTCGCAGGCAGAACCGCAGCTCATTCTTTTCTTGTGCACCAGCCTGAACCAGCAGGCTGGCAAGCAGGAAAGCCCGGCGCTTCATGAGGAAACCTCGCCGCGGTCATACAGAAGTTGAAAACAACCCACCACCAGGATGAGCAACGCAGCCGGCGCGAGCAGCCATGGCTGGTCCCGCACTCGATGAAAGTTTTCGAGGTCGCGAAGCAGGTTGCCCCAGCTTGGCAGCGGCTCGGATACTCCCAGCCCCAGCAGGCCCAGGTTTGCTTCGGCCAGAACAAACAAGGGAATCGAGATCCAGAACTGCGCTGCCATCACTGCCTTGAGGTTCGGCAGCACATGCACCATCAGCAGCCGCCATCGGCTGGTTCCGCAGGCGCGCGCCTGAATCGCAAAATCCGCAGTGGCCAGCGTCCTCGCCCGGACACGGATCACACGAGCCGCGCCGGCCCACCCCAGACTGCCAAGCAGCGCGAACGTCACCAAAACGGACGCCACCGGCGGCGTGTTCAGTGGCAAAGCCGCTCGCACCATCAATAGTAAGAACAGCCACGGCAAGGACAGGAACAGATCCGCGGCGGCCATCGCCAGCCTGTCCCACACTCCTCCCAGCAGCCCGCCCACACCGCCGATGAGCGCGGCCGCGCCAACCGCTATCAGCGCCGCCGCGGGCGCCAGCAGCAGCGAAATGCGGCTTCCATAGAGCAGCCGCGAAAAACGGTCGCGTCCGAGCTCGTCGGCGCCGAGCCAGAATCGTGCCGACGGCGCCGCATTCGTCATGTCCCGAATCTGAAGATCGTAGGGATATGGCGCGATCCAACCGCAGAACAAGCTGGCGCCGAATACGGCGCACAGCACTCCCGCCGATGCCTTCTCGAAGAGCGTCATTTCCTTTCCGCCGACGTCATGTGCACGGCCGCATCCGCCGCTGTGTTGGCGGCCACGATCATTGCAGTCACCATCAGTGTCAGTGTCACCAGCAGCGGCAAGTCCCGCCCCAAAGCCGCTTGCCATGCCAGTTGCCCGATGCCTGGCGTGTCCGTGACCACTTCGATGGGGATCGCCGCGCCGAAGGCGATGCTGACGGAAACGCCCGCCAGCGCCAACATTTCCGGTCCTGCCACCGGCGCCACGTGCCACAGCATCACACGCAGCGGTTTCAGCCCTCTGGCAAGCGCCGCTACGACGTGAGGCGATTCCAGAGTTCGAGCCAGCAGATTCCGCCCAAAGCGGTAGACTCGAGGAAAAACCACCAACGCCACTGCCCACGCCGCGGGAATGCCTGCCATGGCGCACGCCAGCGCGAGCACAGCTTCCGGCGCCGAGAGAAAACTGCTGCTCAGCAGCCCGCCCACGGCATTGGCTGCCCGCGGGTTCCGCAAGCCTGTCCCCATTGCCAGCAACAGCCCGATGCCCCAGCCCGCCGCCAGTCCCAGACTCGCCATCTTTAGCGTGACCGGCATGCGTTCGGAGAGCAATTCTTGAATGGGCCTCCCCAGGGATACGGAATTGCCCAGATCCAGACGAGCCAACTTGCGGAAATATCTCCCATAGAAGACAGCCAGATTCTCGAACTCGGCCCGATCCCTGGCGATGGATTCGGCACTTTGGCGGCTCAACAGCGGATCGAGCGAGCGCTCATCCACGGTGAAGCCGGGTGAGAGCCGGACCAGCGCTCCGCCAGCCAAAGCCGCCGCCACCAGCAGCGCCAGCCGGCGCAGGAGATGGGCGAAAAAGGACACCAGGTCCATCCCCCACTTCATCGGATATCTGTTGGGTTTTCTTTAGATCCACCTTCAAGGTCTAAACCCACCGCCTTTCAGGCGGTCTTCCTTTCAGACTCCGACTCGGCTGCGAGAATAGGGGGATGCCAGAGTATCGACGAAGCGCGCACGCGGTGTTCGATATCAAGTATCACATCG
>JACQDF010000124.1 GCA_016201205.1 Acidobacteriota bacterium | reverse complement strand
TGCGGCTTTCAATGATCCCGAACACGCGCAGAAACAACTCGAAGACGTAATTCTTTCAGCGCCTCGGCCGAGTGAAGCTTATGAGGCACGTGAATTGCTTACTTATCTGCATTGGCGACGTGGGGACTTCCGGAACGCTCGTTTGCAGCTCGAACAGATGCTGGCAATGAAGCCGGATGCGGACGACGTCAAGAAATTCCTTGCATTGTTCACTGTACTCTCCGGGTTTCCACAGCAAAAGGTTGAGAGGCGTCGCTTCTCGCGGATCCCATCTTCTACGCAGGATGCCTTGCGGGGCCCTGTCATGATCAACGGGATCCAAAGGAACTTTCTCTTCGACACTGGTGCGAATTTTCCCATTATGAGCGCATCGGAGGCGGTCAAGCTGCGCATGCGCATTCGCCGCGGAGCCGGAGGCACCTTGGGTGACGGTCGCGGACCGTACTCGCTTACGGTGGGCGATGTCGCTCTCGCCGACCAGGTTACCATCGGCGATACGACAATCAGCAACGTTGCGTTTCTCGTTCTTCCCGACGAACGGTTCACGGATACTCCGGAACAACAGCGTGGAGTCATAGGACTACCGGTGCTTCTTACTCTCCGAACGATTCGTTGGGTTAGAGGTGAAGCACTCGAGTTCGCATTTCCGTCCGAACGAAGGGATCCGTACAAGGCTAACCTCTGCTTCGATTCTGCATCCCCGGTGGTTGCAGTCCATGCCGGTCAAAGCAGGTTGAGTTTCAGCTTCGATACGGGGGCAACCCGAACGGATCTGTATGCGCGCTTCGGGCGGGAGTTTCGGCAACTCGTCGAGACAGGTCGCAAGGATACCGCGCTCAGGACTGGCGCCGGAGGAACGGTTCGCGATGATGTCGTCGTTCTGCCCGACGTGCAGATTCAGCTCGGTGGTTTATCAACCGTCCTTCGTTCAGCCAACGTGTTCCCGAACGAGAACAGTTCCTGGCACGGCAACCTGGGTATGGATCTGCTTAAACAGGCTCGCGTGGTCACGATCGATTTCGGCGCGATGCGACTCACGCTGTCTCAATAGCAGGTAGAGGCGCGAAGCACCCGTCGTTCCACAAGATCACGCTGCGGCCACCACCGCGATGCGGCACTGCCTGGACCGCCACGGTTGGCAACGACGATATCGACCCTTTGGTCTCCGTTGACTGTAACCGGCCGCGATTGTTTCCCTCTTGGCGAACGGTTTTTCTCACGTTGAGTTCGCTCGGAGCGGCAGGGTATGCGGCGGCATGACGGACGTCAGCGTGAGAGACGCGGGGCCAGATTACACGTGTCAGACACTCAAGCGCCGCAGCATTTCTTGAACTTCTTGCCGCTCCCGCAAGGGCATAGCTCGTTCCGCCCGATCCTTTTCCTGGTGATGGGAGCGGAGGTCCCGCGCAATGTGGCCGCGAGGTTCGACATCTCGCTGAGCGGCAATCCTGCACCGCCGAAGTTGATCCGGGTCTTTTGGCGTAAGACCTTACCGGCCGAGCTGATACTCCGCGAGACCTCAACGGTTGCGGCGCTTCGTTGCGCCTGCCGCCGATACTCCGCGGCCTCCTCGCCGCGTCCCTGCTCCTCGCACGCATCGGCGAGCCGGTGGGCGATGTCCGCACGGTCCCTGACATCCGCGATGGAAAGCCCTTCCCGCAGGATCTGTTCGCAACGGTTCCAATCGCGCCCCTCCGTACGCGTGAATCGGTAACAGTCCGACCAGCCGATCCATCCCCAACCCCAACACGGATCAGCGTCCAACCACTCTCGGTAGAGCGCTTCCGCCTTGTCCGTCTCGCCCAACTCGTAGTAGGACTCCGCCAATGCGCGCCGCCGGTTCTCGATCATGAGGCCGTCGTCAGATCGAAACCGCCGCAGCCCCTCTTCGCACAGCGCGATCCTGGCTGTGAGAAACTGCCGGTCCTCCAGCCCCGCATTCCACAACTCGTCTTCCAGATCCTGAATCCAGTTAAACAGCGATTGGCTCCCGCCGAACCGCTCATCGAACTCCTGGATCGACTGCATGCCGGCCTTGTCCAGGATGCGCAGCACATCACTCCACGCCTCCAGCCACACGCGGCAGGCCGCTACGGCGCCGGATGCCCGCAGTTCATAGCCTGCCTGCATCTTGTCATCCAGCCCTTCGAAAGAAGGTTTATCGGGAAACCAGCGCTGCCACAGGGCCGACAAACAAATCCAGATCCAGTCGCTTTCCATCAGCTCGTGCCTACCGTGGAAGGTGCGCTGGTCGAGCAGAGGCTGGGCGATTTCCTCCGCCGACAGCGCCTGGTCGCAGAGCCGCTCCAGCGAGGGTCGGTCCAACTCAATGCCGAAAGAGCGCAACTTGGCCAGCAGATCACCGTCTGTGAGCCGCTTGGCATCCGAGCGGAGCACTTTTCCAACAGCCTGCTTGCGGTAGCCGGCATCGGCGGCGCGCTTATTTTCCACGATGCGATCCATCGCCACCCAAGAGATCATGTTTTTCCCGTTCCTGGCAAAGCGTTACAGTGGGCCACTCTGCAAATCCTACACCCCTTCGCTGGCTCCCTCCAACAGTATGCCGAACAGATTGCCGATCCCGATCGCCACCGGCCCAACCACTGTCCGCAGTGTCAAGAGCGTCAGTGTTGGAAGGCGATCGACAGGGTTGCGGCACGGGAAATCCGTACTTCCACGTACGCTTAACGCCGCCTCCCGTCCGTTAGGGCCCCAAAAACAGCCGCTCAATGAATATCCGACCAAAACGGTCCCGCCATATGGGACAATTTCGGTCTGGTTGACTTGATCCCCTTTAGGTTTCGAGGTATAAAGGATATAGGACTGTTGGAGTCGCATATCCGCTATGCTCAAACTGACCAAGAAAGCAGACTACGGGCTGATTGCCTTGAAGCACTTGTCGCTGGCCCCTGCGGCCAGCGCCAGTGCCAAGGAGATTTCGGCAGCCTACGGCATTCCTTTGCCGCTACTCGCCAAGGTGTTGCAGAATCTGGCCAGGAGCGGGTTTCTGCGGTCCGAGCATGGAACCAACGGCGGATACCGGCTGGCTCGGGAAGCTGCTCTGATCAACGCCCTCGAAGTGATCCGGGCGATCGACGGGCCTATTATTCTCACGTCCTGCTTCACCGAGCATGGAGCATGCGACCAATCCGAGCGGTGCAACGTACGGGAGCCGCTGAGAAAGATTCACGAAGGGATTTTGGGATTGCTGGAAAGCATCACCATCGCGGACATGTCGGAAGGCCAGCCGGGGGATCCGGATGCAAGGCTATATGCGCTACCAGCGGTGGTTTCACGGCAAACGCCAACGAGTGTATAAAGAGCCCCCTGGCGGGGCGGCAGCCCCGCTCAGGCAGGCGAGAGAAAACGGTGTGTTCTGGAGAGTGAGCAGATGTTGAAATTTCCGATTTACATGGACTATCACGCGACGACACCGATGGATCCGCGCGTGCTGGAGGCCATGGCGCCCTACTTCACCTCTCGCTTCGGAAACGCCGCCAGCCGCAACCACAGCTTCGGCTGGGAGGCGGAGGAGGCGGTCGAGAAGGCGCGCCGGCAAGTGGCGGATCTGATCGGCGCCAGCGCCAAGGAAATCGTCTGGACCAGCGGCGCCACCGAGTCCAACAATCTGGCGCTGAAGGGCGTGGCGGAGATGTACGCCGAGCGCGGCAACCACATCATTACGGCCGCTACCGAGCACAAAGCCGTTCTGGACACCTGTAAGCGTCTGGAGAAGCACGGCTGCCGCATCAGCTACCTGCCGGTGACGGCGTCCGGGCTGATCGACCTGGACATGCTGCGGGAGTCGATCACGGACAAGACGATCCTGATCTCGATCATGTACGCCAACAACGAAATCGGCGTGTTGCAGCCCATTGGCGAGATCGGCCGGATCGCCAGGGAGAAGGGCGTTCTGTTCCATGTGGATGCCGTGCAGGCAGTGGGAAAGATTCCCGTGAACGTGCTTGCGGATAACATCGACATCCTGTCGATCTCGGCGCACAAGCTGTACGGTCCCAAGGGAGTCGGGGCGCTGTACGTCCGCCGCAAGAACCCGCGTGTGCAGTTGACGGCGCAGATGGATGGCGGCGGCCATGAGCGTGGCATGCGCAGCGGCACGCTGAACGTGCCCGGCATCGTGGGATTGGGCGAAGCCTGCGCCATCTGCCAGAAAGAAATGCCCGAGGAATCCGCCCGTCTGGGCCGGCTGCGTGACAAGCTGCGGGATTCCTTGTTCGGTGGATTGGATGAGGTATATATCAACGGCGCCATGGACCACCGGCTGCCGCACAACCTCAATATCAGCTTCGCTTTTGTCGAAGGAGAATCGCTGCTGATGGGCATCAATGACGTGGCCGTTTCCAGCGGCTCGGCCTGCACCTCGGCCACGCTCGAGCCCAGTTACGTGTTGAAGGCTCTCGGCGCCGGCGACGACCTGGCGCACTCCTCGATCCGCTTCGGCCTGGGCCGGTTCACGACCGAGGAGGAAGTGGATTACGTCAGCGGCAAGGTAACCGAAGTGGTGAAGAAATTGCGTGAGCTGTCGCCGCTCTATGAGATGTACAAAGAGGGCGTCGACATCAGTAAAGTGCAATGGGCAGCGCACTAAGGAGAGATTTCACTCGAGAAGGGATATCACATGGCGTATTCGAACAAAGTTCTGGACCATTACAACAACCCCCGCAACGTCGGTTCGCTGGACAAATGCGACCCTTATGTCGGTACAGGCATGGTGGGCGCCCCTGAATGTGGCGACGTCATGAAGCTTCAGGTGAAGGTGCACCCGGTGACCGGCGTCATTGAGGACGCCAAGTTCAAGACGTTCGGCTGCGGCAGCGCCATTGCGTCCTCGTCGCTGGCCACCGAGATGCTGAAGGGCAGGACAGTGGAGGAAGCGCTCACCATCAAGAACACGGAGATCGTGAATGAGCTGAGCCTCCCGCCGGTGAAGATCCATTGTTCGGTTCTCGCCGAGGACGCCATCAAAGCAGCGATTGCGGATTATAAGAAAAAGCAAACGACGCCGGCAGAGACAGCCGTGCCGGTGTAAGCCGAGGCAGGCTCGAGGTTAAGATGGTTACGGAGATGATTGAAGTCACGCCCAAGGCGATCGAGAAAATTCGCCAGACCTTTGCTCGCGAAGGCGTCCGGGAGGGTGGTTTACGTCTGGGCGTGCTGGGCGGCGGCTGCTCCGGCTTGAGCTACCAGTTCAGATTCGAGCCCAAGCCACGCCCCAACGACAACGTGATCGACATGGATGGCGTGAGGATCTTCATCGATCCCAAGAGCAGGGTGTTTCTCGAGGGAATGACGCTGGACTGGCAAGATTCGCTGCTCCAATCCGGCTTCGTCTTCCAGAACCCGCATGCCAAGCGCAGTTGCGGTTGCGGCACGTCCTTTTCAGCCTGATGGATCATTTCCAGTTGTTCGGCTTGAAAAGAAGGCTCTCGCTCGACGCCGCCGGCCTTCAAGAACGCTTTTATGAATTAAGCAGGGAATGCCATCCGGACCGGTATGCGCGCCGTCCGGCCGGGGAGCGCCAGAAAGCGGAACAGGCTTCGGCCCTGCTGAACGATGCATACCGTACGTTGCGCGATCCGATTTCCCGGGCCGAATACCTGCTCAAGCAGGAGGGCTTCGACATCGGAGAGCAGCGCGGCAAAGACGTCCCGCCGGAGCTGCTGGAAGAAGTCTTCGAGCTGAACATGGCCCTGGAAGGATTGCGCGGCGGCGATGAGGACGCCCGCGGGCCGCTCGAAGAAGCGCGCCGGCGGTTTCTGGAGATGCGCTGCGAGATCGATACAGAACTCGGGCGACTGTTCCAGCAGTATGACGCATCCGGCGACGCCGCCATTCTCCAGCAGATTCGAGGCGTTCTCAACCGCCGGCGCTACATCAGGAATCTTGTTCAGGAAGTGGAAAAGGAGCTGGCCCCTTCCGGCCAGCCGGCACGATGAGTCAGGTTTTTGAGATTGACTTCGGAGACCATCGCCAATCGAAGCTCGTCGGCATCGATCTCGGCACCACCAACAGCCTGGTCGCTTTCCTGGATCTGACCGGCCCGAAGGTGATTCCGGGACCCGAGGGCGAAAAGCTGGTCCCCAGCATCGTCTCCTGGACCAGCGACGGGCGATTTGTGGTGGGCAATGAAGCGCGCAGGCTGCTGATCGATCAGCCCGAGCGCACTGTCTACTCCGTGAAGCGGCTGATGGGGAGAGGGCTCGCGGACATTCAGGACGAGCTGAAGCTTTTTCCGTTTCGCATTTCGCCCGGCAGCGATTCCGTGCTGCGGCTCGAGCTCGGTGAGAAGGTGCTGACGCCGCCGGAGATCTCCGCCCAGGTGCTGCTCCAACTGAAGCGCAACGCGGAAGCGTTCCTTGGCGAAGCGGTCACCCAGGCCGTGATCACCGTTCCAGCCTATTTCAACGACGCACAGCGGCAGGCCACCAAAGACGCCGGCCGCATCGCCGGCCTCGAGGTGCTGCGGCTGGTGAACGAGCCGACGGCAGCCTCGCTCGCCTATGGCCTCGACACGCGCAACAGCGGCGTGGTCGCTGTCTACGATTTGGGCGGCGGCACGTTCGACATCTCGATCCTGCGTCTCGATGACGGCATCTTCGAGGTGCTCGCCACCAATGGCGATACGCATCTGGGCGGCGACGACATCGACAATCGCCTGATCCGGATCGCGCTCGAAGATATCGCCGGCGAGTGGGGCGAGGATATTTCCCGCAGCGGCCCAGCGGTGCAACTGCTGCGGCGCGCCGTCATCGAAGCCAAAGAGCAGCTCTCCTACCTTCCGTTTACCAGCATCCAGATGGAATACCGCGGCAAAAAATACCAGCGGCAGATCACGCGCGAATTGTTCGAGAGCCTGATTGCCGGCATCGTCGACCGCACGCTGGGCCCTTGCCGCCAGTGCATCCAGGATTCCGGCCTGTCTGTCGAGCAGATCGATGAAGTGGTGCTGGTTGGCGGCTCGACGCGTATCCCGATGGTGCGCCGCGCGGTGGAAACTTTGTTCAAAGCCAAACCGCATACCGAACTCAATCCGGACGAGGTGGTGGCGCTGGGCGCTGCCGTCCAGGCCGGCATCCTCTCGGGCGACGTCGAAGACCACCTGCTTCTGGACGTGACGCCGCTTTCGCTCGGCATCGAGACGATGGGAGGCGTGGCCAGCAAGCTGATCCACCGCAACTCGACCATCCCGGCCAGCGCCACCGAAGCCTTCACCACCGCCGTGGACGGGCAGCGCAACGTGCTGATTCATGTGTTGCAGGGAGAGCGAGAGCTGGTGAAAGACTGCCGCAGCCTGGCCCGCTTTGAACTGAAGGACATCGAGCCGCTGCCGGCGGGCGCCGCCCGCATCGAAGTCAGGTTCCTCATCGACGCCAACGGCATCCTGAATGTCTCGGCCCGCGATCAGCGCACGGGCAAAGAGCAGAGCGTCGAGGTGAAGCCTTCCTACGGCCTCACCGAAGAACAGGTCGAGGCCATGATCCGCGAGTCGGTCGAAAAGGCAGAAGAGGATTTCGCCGAACGCCAGGTGCGGGAGGCGCGTCTGGAAGCAGACGCCATTCTGGCCGGCGCCGAAAAAGCGCGCTCCAATGACGCCTGGATGGAGCTCAATGATGAAGAACGGGCCGCCATCAGCGACGCCGTCAACCAGCTCCTGCTGGCCTACCATTCGAGCGATCACAACCTCATCCGCGCCAAGATCCACGAGCTCAACACGGCCACCCTCCAGCTCGCCGAAACCATGATGAACACCGCCGTCAAGGCCGCCCTGAAAGGAACCAAGCTCTGATGCCGAAGCTGACCTGGAGCAGTTTTGAGGGGATCGCGATTGCCCTCCATGAGAAGTTCCCGGAGCAGGATCCGCTGAAGGTGCGCTTCACCGACCTGCACAAATGGGTGACCGAGCTCGAGGACTTCGACGACGACCCGCACAAATCGAACGAGGCGAAGCTGGAGGCGATTCAGATGGCCTGGTACGAGGAGTGGCAGTAAGGTCCTTCCCCTAGGTGCTAAACACGGCGTCGTAAGTACTTGCGCATCCGCTCCCTTACGGTCGCGGCTCGGTTACGGAGCCGCGCGCGTTAGCAAGCGGTCTTCCGCAAACAGTTCAGACGCTGTGTTGTAAACCCCGTGGCGAAGGAATCGTCTGTGGAGGCGGTACCCTGCTATCCAGGGTTAATTAAGGAGGCGCGGTCGCATGAACAAGCGATTCATTCTGGCCCTGGCTGGGGTGGCCTCCGGGCTATTGATGACCGGCCCGGGCCAAGAGGCGCTTGGCGCCGAGTCCGACAAAGCTCCCGTCTATATCTACCTCTTCGTTCACACGGAAGACCACATCAATCTGGATCTGAGCGAGGAGCGGTTCCGGCGGCTTCTGCCGCTCATCGAGAGCTACGCAGCAGCGGCCCCGCAGTACGGATTGTCGTGTTCGCTCCAGTTTTACGGGGCCGACACGCGGACGCTATTGGAACGCAACCCGCGGAACGGCATTCTGGATTTCATCTTGAGTTACAAGGATCGCAAGCCGGGCCTGGTGGAGTTCGGATATCACGGCGCGCACGAGCCCACGTACACCAACAGCCCGGTAGCCCGGCTTCCCCGCGATGCGAGCTGGGAGCAGAGGGTCGAGGCTACCGTACAGTTGCTGAGTTGCGCCGCGCACCCGTATCTTGGCGACACCGATTGCTCGAATCCGGGCGGCCTTGCTCTGGTCCAGCAGGTGTTCGGGTCCGCGGCTGCCATCAGCGGGGGCAACGAGACAGCGCTGGCTCAAGCCGCCGACAAGTTCAATGCGGATGCTGTGATGTTCGGTTTTGCAGACCATGGCGTGCCGGCGCAGCAGGCCGGTTACCTGGACAGCGTGAAGAGCTTGATGCGGCTGCTCAGCCCCGAGCCAGATACACCGCCGGCACTGTTCTGGATGGACGGCCGGCTGCGCATTAACGACGGCAACCCGCTGGATGGCGTTGAGATGCTGTCCGGGAGCGGCGGCGTCGAGCAGTTGAAAACGAAGCTGGCCCGGCTGGACCGTTCCCGGCCTCAGGTGCTGAACATGATCGTGGGCGAGAAGTTCCTCTACGCCCGGGTTGCACCCACGGAGTACGCCTATCAGCATCCGGACAGCCCCTCCCTGCCTCCCGATCTGCTGTTGCCGGCGGAGCAGAAAGAAGCGCTCTACCGCCGCACCGAGGAGAGCCTTCGATACCTGGTCGAGGAGTTCTTCCCCCAGAACCCCGGCAGCCGCTTTATCTCGAACCAGGACCTTCTGGGGATGGCGGCCGGCCCGCGGTACGGCCAAACGGTTTCCGTCGAAACGGTCGCCGCCATTGCCCAGGCGCTCGTGGCCGGTTGGGCGGACCGCCCTCCCTCTTTCGTTCGCGTGGGCGAGGCCTATTTCTCGCTGACCGATTCTTTCGGGCTGCTCACCCAGGCTTTGGCGGCCTACGCGCGGGATGGTTCGCTGGACGGCGCCAGCCAGATTGCGTTCTGGAAAGTGGCCGGGCCTCTCGAGCAACCCAGGCCGAGCGCCCAGGCGTTGGCTGTCCGCGTCGCGGATGTGCTGGCAAGCGCCTCGGATCTGGCGACGAAGTTCCGGGATCGCACCTGGCAGCCGACGCCCTCGTACGCGATCCCCTCTCAGATTTCGGCCGGCAGCCCGGCGGTCAACGCAGCCGAGTTTCTGCGCTCGATGGCCGGGGTTTTCCTCGCCGTGCAGAAGGGCCCGGCGCCGGACTCGATCCAACTGGCGCCTTCGCAGATCCTGCCGCGTGCGGCGCCACTGATCCTCCCCGCCAGTCTGTGGAGCCTGAAGCCCGCCAGGATCTCGACGCCTCGGCCGGCAAACGAAAACACGCTGGACCAGATCTACTTCCACATCGCGCTCAATGTCAATCACTCTCTCGACACCAGCGAGCAGCGCAGGATCGTGCAGACGATTCGCCGGCACCTGGACCTGGTGGACAAGCACCGGATCAAAGCGAGCTACTACTTCACCGGCCTGGCCGCGGAAATGGTCCGGGCGGTCGATCCCACGCTGCTCGAGCTGCTTGTCGAGAAGAGCCGCGCCGGGCTTGTGACGCTGGCGCATCAGGGCGCCAACCGTCCGCCTTTCCCCATGCCAATCGATCGCGTCAAGGGCGAGGACTGGGACACCGATGTCAAGGCGATAGTAGATTACGAGAGTTGCGCGCTCGATCCCAGGAGCGGCGCTCTGGACTGCTCGCGGCCCGGCGGACTCAAGAGCATGATCGCGAACATATTTCACCAGCAGATGTTCAGCACCGGGCGTTTCTTTCAGGCCTCGATCCTCTCCGTCACCAAGCAGCTCGGGGTGCGTATGGGAGTGGGCCTCACGGGCAATACCGGCGCGCAGCGCGGCGACGCCTGGTTTCTGGGGATGCTCAACCGGCCGGACAGCCTGACGATCGCGCCGGCGGTAATCCTCCAGCAGTGGCCCCAGGGTGCGCCTTCGCCCTTGACCGAGATCGAGAGAATCATCGCGGCCCTGGACAAGACACGGATCCGGCAGGTGACGCTGGTGGTTCACGACACGGATTTCGTCCAGTCCCCATCCCCTGCACAAGAGGAGCAGCGCTGGCAGAAGTACGAGGAGCTGATTCAGTGGGCGCTGGCGCGGAAGTACCGGATGCTCACCCTGGAAGAGCTCTATGCTCTCGCTCTCGACGACCGCGAACGCGCAGTTTCGCAGGCGCAGTTGCGTGACATCGCGCAAACTTACGTGCGGCAGGTCGAGGGCTCGTCGCCGCACTACCCGCCGGATTTCATCGACCTGAAGAACGATTACTTCTCACTGGCCGATGCCTGGCAGGCGCTGGCGCAAGCCCTGTCCCAGTACCGTCGCACCGCCTCGCTGCCCGATCAGACCAGGACGCGGGACCTGCTGGGCCCGACCGTCCTGGTCCACTTGGAAACGGCTACAAGGACCATCTCCGCCGACGACATCCTGAGCAGCGCAGCCGCTGCGCTTCCAGAGGCGCTGGATCGGGCGCCCTCGTCAGTCAAGCTCCAGCAGGCGGGCATCGAAGTCAACGCCAGCGAGCATCTGTACCTGATGGCCAAAGAGTATTTGATGCTGCTGAACGGACCGCCAGCGCCGGTGGAAGTTTCGCGCGTGAACCTGATCTCGAAGAACGTGGAGAACATTGGACGCAACCCGGATAGCCCTTTAAGCGGGCGAGCTGATGCATTGACTCGACAACAGTTCTGGACGTACAAACCGGCGAGGTGGAGGTGATGGCAGCGCCGGCTGCGATAAGGTCCTTCCCCTAGGCCGTAAAGTCAAAACCACCTACGCACGATAGTATGCATGAGTGGCGGCACCCGAGAAATCCCCCGTCCTGGCCGACGCGGCGGACGTTCTAAGCGACCAACTACGGACCCATCTGTGGCGTTTGGCGGAACTGCTGCACCCGCATGCGGCGGCGATCAACCGCAAATTCGAGCATCGGTTGAAGCGGCTGCATCTAGATGCTAGAGAACGCACTGCGTTAGCCTCCATCACTCCTGGCGCTTTGGTGAGCGCACTGGCAGCCGGACAGCCTGCCGCCAGCATCTTCGAGCAGGTCGAATACCATGGACGCCGCCTCGCCAAGCTGAACCTCCCGCCCAGCCAGATCCTTGACGCCCTTGAAGAATACGACGGCTTGCTGACACCTGCTTTCCGGCGGCTGATTCCAGAAGAGTATGCCAATTTCCAATGGGTTCGCGAGCAATTGCATTTTTGTGTCATCCTGACGCTCAACAACGCCTACTACCAGGTGCGAGAGGACGAGACCCAAGCCTTCTATGAACTGTTCCGGGTGGAACTGGAATCCCGCAAACTGGATGAGCTGCTGGAAAGGTTCCTGGAGACGCTGGCTCTGTTTTGCCGTGCAGACGCCGCCCATCTGTTCCTTCGGGAGCCGGAAAGCGGTCTCTGGCTGCATCGGGCAACCCTGGTGGGCAAAGTCCGCACCCCCCAGGCCCTGGGGGACGCGAAAGTGCTAAACGCGCTCAGAGTCCCTCGTTGCTGGAGCTGGCGTCGAGGGAAGGCGAATGGCAACAGCTTTCCGCTGGTGGACGGGCGTTGGGGGCACAGCCTGGAATCCTGCTGGTCCATTCCACTGATGGAAGGGAGCCGGCTGGGCGGCGTGATGCAGTTCGGCTTTCGCAAAGTATATGAATGGCTGCCGCGTGAACAGGAATTGCTGGCCGCCGCCGCCGAGCGCTGTCTGATGGCCGCCGAAAAAGCCAGGCTGGTCGAGAACCTGGCCAAACGCGAAGAGCAGATTCGGTCCTTGGCCGAGCACATGCTCCAGGTGGAGGAAGCTGAGCGCAGGCGCATCAGCCGGGAACTGCACGATGAGGCCGGCCAGTCGTTGCTGTGCGTCCGGCTGCAACTGGAGATGATCGAGCAGGCCATGCCACCCGAGGCGGCCGCGGTCCGGCGACGGCTCGAGGATGTGCGAGAGCAGACCGAGCGGACCATCCTCGAGATCCGGAGACTGATTGCCGCCCTGAGCCCGGCCGTGCTCGAGCAGTTAGGATTGGGGGCCGCCTTGCGGCAACTGGTGAACCGGTTCGGGAGGCTCCACGCGGGCAGAGTGAAGCTGCATCTGAAAGCCCTGCAAGGCCTCCCCAAGCAGTTGGAAATCATTGTTTACAGACTGGTTCAGGAGTGTTGCAATAACATCGCCAAGCATTCATTGGCCTCCCATGTAAACATTTCCGCGGCAACCGCCGATGGACTACTGAGACTGCAGGTTGAAGACGACGGAATTGGTTTCCATGTCAAGGAGGCTTTAGAAAAGAGGAACTCGTTCGGATTGGCGGGGATTCGGGAACGGGTGGCTCTGATGGGAGGCAAGTTTGCCATCGAGAGCTGGCCCAAGCCGGTCGCACGGCGCAAGCCGAAAGCGGCCTCCCGTGGCACGCGGATTCGAATCGAGTTGCCGATCCCGGGAGGAGCACCGAGACCGTAGTCGGAAATTCAGGAACGTCGGACGAACTTTATGGCTAAAATTCGAATCTTGCTGGCGGACGACCATACTTTGTTCCGCCAAGGCATCCGAACGCTGATCGCTGCTGAAGCCGACATGGAAGTGGTTGGCGAGGCGGCCAACGGAGGGGACGCCATCGACAAAGCCGCTGAAGCTCGCCCTGACGTGATCCTGATGGACATCGGGATGCCCGGTTTGAGCAGCTTTGAAGCAACCCGCCAGGTGAAAAAGAACCGTCCGGAAACGAAGGTCCTTTTTCTCACCATGTATGATGATGAGGACTACCTGGTAGAGGGAATGGAAGTCGGCGCCAGCGGCTACGTGCTGAAGGATTCACCGGCCGCGCAATTGGTCGCCGCGGTGCGCGACGTGTCTCGCGGAGGCAGTTATCTCAGCCCGCGCATGCTGTCTCAATTAGTGGATGACTTCCGCACCCGCATCAAGAGCGCCAACCGGCTGCCGCGTTTCGCCACCTTAACCACCCGCGAGCGTGAAGTGCTGAAGATGCTCGCCGAAGGCCAGTCGGTGAAGGAAATCGCCTGTGATCTGAACCTCAGCGTCAAGACCGTCGAGGCGCACAAATTCAACCTCATGCGCAAGCTGGATATTCACAACAAGGCGCAACTGGTCCAGTACGCCATTCAGAAAAAGATCATCAAGATCCCGGGCCTCGTATAAGCGCAAAGGCCGCGCCACGCGGCGCCAAGCCGTTGAGGAACACCGGAGTGTCGCTGCCGCGAGCGCGGTCCGTTTTGCGCGTGTTCCCTATAAGACTACTCCCCGCGCACGCAATACACCGCAACCTGAGTGCGCACAAACAGCGCACCCGCCGCTACCGCCGGCGTGGCGTAAATGTCCTCTCCAAAATCATTGATCGCCAGAACCTTCCAATCCCCCGCCGCCCTGACCACCACAACTTTGCCATTCTCGCTCGCCACGTACACTTTTCCGTCCGCCCCGACCGGAGAGGCATAATAGCCTTCCAGCGCACCTGCCAGCCTGCCTTGCTTGATCACGGCTCCGGTCGCCGGATTCACCGTCTGGAAGATGCCGCCCGTGCGTACAAGGAACAGAACCGCGTTGTAAAGCAATGGCTGGGGGACATCCGGCAGCGATTTGTCGAAGCGCCAGACAAGATGAGAAGCGGTGACGTCTCCGCGGCCACCCAGTTTCACCGCCAGCAGTGAATTCCTCGCTGCCCTGCGCGCGCGATAGAAACTCCAGTCACGGCCGTCCAGAGCGCCGTCTCTGTCCAGGTCGATGGCGTTCCAGCTTCCGCTGTGCTGCATGTCAGAAGGCACTTCCGCGGGTGAAAGCTTGCCGTCCTTGTTGGCGTCGGCAATATTGAGGACGTCCTCAAACGGCGGCAGATCTTTCTGCTGTCCGGCGTCTCCCCCGGGCGCCCAGCCGTTGAAGTACAGCATGTTGCCGTCAATGATCGGAGCCGATTTGGGCTGCCAGGTGAGCCCTCGCATCCACCATAGCCTTTCGCCGGTGTCGGCCGAGTAACCGATCATCTGGTACGAGCCTGGAAGAATGATCTCGGTGGGCCCGCCGGCCGGCTGATACACAGCCGGTGTCGAGAAGCCGTGCACAAAGTCGGTGCGGTCGGCTTTCCAGGCCACTTTGCCGGTGTCTTTGTGAACGGCAAGCAGATGGGCGTTGGTGTCCTGATCGCAGGCCAGGAAGAGTTTTCGACCGGCAAGCACGGGCGACGAGGCCATGCCATGCAGGTTCGAAAACGGCCCCAGCGGCATCTGCCAGCGCAGCTTACCCTCGAGCGTAAAGCAGAGCAAGCCGAAGTCGCTGAAGAAGACGTAGAGATTCTCGCCATCGCTTACCGGAGTGGGCGCTGCGGCGTGGTTCAGCTTATGGCGGTTCTCACTGCGCTGCCGCGGAACCGACTGCCGCCACAGGATGCGGCCGGAGTCGCGATCCAGACACAGCGTCTCGAGGCGATTCTCCGGGCTGGCGGTGAGGCAAAGACGCCGGCCGATGATCACCGGGGAAGACTTGCCGGGGGGAAGGGGCGTTTTCCATCGCACATTCTTTGACGGCGAGAATTCGACTGGCAGATTACGGTCGCCCGAGATGCCCAGGCCTCCGGGGCCGCGCAATTGCGGCCAGTCGCCGGCCCACAGACACACACACCAAACCGCGGTCCATCCTCGGCGGAGCACTCAGAATATCCTATCGCGTGAGGATCATCCGCCGCTGAGGGCACAGATAATGTGAATCTCGTCGGGGGCTGACAGCGGAGTGGAAAGATCCGGCGCCAATTCGCCGTTGACAAACAGCTTGATGTGTTCGCGGATGCCGTCCTGCTCATTGATCATGCGGAAACGCATGCCGGGGAATTGGCGGTCCAGGTCACCGAGAAGGTCTGCCAGCGTGGCGCCCTGCGCGCTCACTTCCGCCCGGTTGGCTGTGTAGGATCGCAGAGGGCCGGGGACGTAGATCTTCATTTGAGGAACACCCGCAAAACGGACCGCGCCCGCGGGGCGCGGCCTTTGCGCTTCATTTGAGCTGCGCGGTCTCGACGGAATAGATGTGTGGCAGCGAGCGAACGATACACCTCCAGGATTCGCCCTCGTCGCGGCTGGCCCACACCTCGCCGCCGGTGGTTCCGAAATAAACGCCAACAGGCTCGCAGGCGTCCGTGGTCATTGCCTGTCGCTTGACGGTGAACCAGCCTTGCTCGGCCGGCAGGCCCTTCTGCTGGCGGCGCCAGCTCTTGCCGCCGTTCCGGGTGACATAGACAGCGGGTTTGCCGCCGGGGCTGGTGCGCGGCCAGACAGTGGTGCCGTCCATTGGGAATACCCAGGCGGTTTCCGTGTCGCGGGGATGAATCTCAATCGGGAAGCCGATGTCGCCGATTTTCTTCGGCATTTTCTTTCCGATGCGAACCCACTGGGCTTCCGAGCGGTCCATGCGGTAGATGCCGCAGTGATTCTGCATGTAGAGCCGGTCCGGGTTCAGCGGATGGAGCCGGACGCAGTGCGGATCGTGGCCGTACTCCGGGTCCGGCGTGGGAATAAAATCGGCTGCGCAACCTTTGTTCAGAGGCTTCCAGGAAGCGCCCTGGTCGCTCGTTTCAAAGAATCCGCCTGCCGACATGCCGAAGTACATATGCTTGGGATCGCGGGGATCGATCAGGATCGAGTGAAGAGTGGCGCCGTCCGGTGGACCTTCCTGATCTCCGCCAGTCCATGCCGAGCGCATGGGATTGCCATGAAAGCCGGCGACTGATTCCCAGGTGTCTCCCGAGTCTTCAGTCCGAAACAGGCCTTGTGGCGACGTGCCGGCGTACCAGACCTTGGGCTCGCCTGCGTGGCCCGGAGTCAGCCAGAAGACGTGCTGCACCACCAGGCCTTTCTGGCCTTCCGGCGCTTTGGGAAATGCAGGCGGCCTCGACGCTTCCTTCCAGGTGCGGCCGAAGTTGGTCGAGCGGAAGACCGTGGGCCCGAGGTGGCCCGTCTTGGCGGCCATCAGCAGCACATTGGGCCGGCGCGGATCCTGCACCAGGTGATGAACGATGTTGCCGAGAAAGACGGGCCCGCGGGTGGCCCATTTCCGCCGGTTCTTATCGGCCTCCAGAATGAATGCGCCTTTGCGTGTTCCGATGAGCAGGTGCATGAGGGGGAGTGTACGCCTGGAAGCGCGAGGATTGCAACCGCTCCCTAAAGGTCGCGGCTCGGAAGCGCTTTCTGAGCCGCGCGCGTCAGCAAGCGGCCGTGCTACTTCCTGCGCATAGTAAGCTGCCCTCTGCGCGAGAAATCGGCGCGTCGGCTGTATGCGCTCGTTGTCAGGCGCTCCGCCGAGACGCTGTCCGGCGGGGCCGGTGCTTCTGGATGATTCCCGCTAAAGCTCGCAGCGCCTCGTTGGTCTCCCTTGCACTTGGAAATACTGCCGCTACATCAGGCTCGAGCACCACGACAATACTGCCCGCGGCGTAACGCGACGCATACTTGTTGGGCCGAGAACGACTGAAGTCGTACTCCGGAAGTATCTCGTCGAAATCAACCTGGCGGGCTTCTCTACCTTTGCTTTGCTCTGTCTTCATACTCTCTCCGTTCACGGCGTGTCGCCCGCCGTGCGCTGATCAGGCGAATTGCTTCCCCGAACCGCTCTTCACCCACCGAATGTCGCGGATCGCTCTCGATGCGGCCAAGCCCCAACCACGGTTCCTCGGGGGCGTAGCTTAGCAGCCAAGCTATAATGATAAATGGCGGCGAGGAATCTCGCAAAGTGGTTGGGGCGCCTAACGCGTTAGCCGATCGTCTTGTCATACTCGGCGTGCGTCCTTACGGGAAACTACTTCCTGCGTGCTACTTCCTGCGCAGAGTAAGCTGCCCTCTGCGGGAGAAATCGATGGATTCGGCCACAATGCGCAACGCCTCCTGTGGTGCGTGAAAGCCGGTCGAGTTCTCCGCTTCCACGAAGTCCAGGTAGAACTGCGCCTTGCGCTGGAAGTCCCAGGCCTTTTCCAGTTGGGAACCGGCAGCGCCGGCGTCGCGGGCGGCTTTGATGTCGCTGATCAAGTCCATCAGTGCGTCCATGGCCACGTTGCGCGCTTTGTAGAAGCGCGTCTGGATCAATTCGACTCGATCTTTCATCTCCTGCTCGGGGAAATGGTGGCACCCCTGACAGGCTCGATTGATATTGAGCAGCGGGCTGCGCACGTGATGGTCGCTGATCTTGAGACCCCCTTCCCGGCGGTACGGCATATGGCAGTCAGCGCAGGCGACTCCGCTGCGGGCATGCACACCCTGGTTGTACATCTCAAACTCGGGGTGCTGGGCCTTGAGCACCCCGGCTCCGGATTCCTTGTGGACGAAGTCTTTGTGTCTGACTTCGTCATAGTAGGCCAGAATCTCTTCCACCTTCAGACCCTTGTGCCACGGGAACACGAGGCGCTTCTGCGGTCCCTGGAAGTAATACTCGACGTGGCACTGGCCGCACACAAAGCTGCGCATCTCCTGCGTCGAAGCCATGGTGTTGGGATCGTAGTTCGGGACGCCCTGCGAGGCCTTGTAGACGCGGATGCCTTCCAGAAACGCCGGCCGGGTGATGCGAAGCTGCATGGATTTCGGATCGTGGCAATCGATGCAGGCGACCGGCTGAGCGGCATGCCGGCTTGCCTCCGCGTACGGCATCTGGCTCAGCTTCTCGAAGCCTGCTACCAGGTCGCCGTTTCCGAGCTTGCGGTAGGCCAGGTACACCGAGGCGTGACAGTTCAGGCACGTGCCCGGCTGTTTGAACCCGGTGACGCGTTGGCTGTACTGCTGGTCGAGAAACATGTAGGCATGGCCGCGCTCCTCGCGAAAGTCAACCGAGAAAGGATAGCCGAGCCACATGCGCTTCAGGCGCGGATCCTGCTCGATCTTGCTCTGCGCCACCACGTGCCGCGGGTCCATCCGCGAAGGGGTATGCGGAAGCGCTTCCGACCCTCCGTAGCGCGTCCGCACCATGTCGACGGTGCTCTTGTAGCTGGAGTAGTGCATGGGGAAATTCTTGCCCCACACGGCGGGATCGTCGATGTCATCGGTGAGCTCCACGACTTTGAAGAATGGGTTGCGGGCTTCCTGTTTGCGCTCGACGACGCTGACCAGGACCGCGCTGGCGGCGAACGTGGCCAGTGCGGTGACGGCAATGGCGATGCTGATCCTTTTGGCGCTACTGTTCATGACCCACACTCGCATGGCAGGAAATGCAGGAAACTCTTTCCGCCGGATGGCGGGCCGCCCTCAGACCGGCGGTGATTTCGGCGTGGCATTTGAGACAGGCGTTCTCGGTAACGCCACGATTACGCGCCGTGATGCGGATCTGGCCCGGGAAGCGGTCTGTCGTGAACGCCCAGGAGTGAAAGAAACCGTTCAGCGCCTTGGTAGCGTACTTAGGAACGAAGCCTTCGGGTGCGTGACAATCATTGCACACGGCGGCCTGGCGGTGGCTGGATTTCATCCAGCCCGCCTGTTGCTCACGCATCACGTGGCAGTTTGCGCAGGCAGCGGGGTTGTCGGTGAGGTAGGCGGCGCCTTTCGCATAGCCGAAGGTGAAAACACCCACTCCGAGAAAAATGCCGCACAGGGAGCCAAGAAAGAGCCAGGCGGCCGAGCCATGGCGTTCCCGTGATATCAAGGACTTGGATTGTCCGCGTTGGCCCATCTACTCTAACCCTCCACTCCCTTCCTCTGGCAGCACGCGTGCTTCCAAGTCATCCAGGTAAGCTATGCGTAGATTCTTTGTTCTGCTTTTTCCGCTCGTTGCGATTGCCGTCGCCCAGACAGCGCCCCCCAAGCCCGCCATTTCGTTGTCTAAACCCGGCAAATTCGTGACGCAGGCAACGTTGCGGACGCGTTTGGAGAACTGGGACTGGTTCGGGACGGGAACAAGCGATCCCTACTCCTTCCTGGGAGCGATTGCCCGCTTCAGCCTGAGCCAGCAATGGGAGCAGCTCGACTGGCAAGCCGAGCTGGCGCTGCCCTTCCTGCTGGGGCTGCCGGAGAATGCCATCGCACCGGCGCCGCAGGGGTCTCTGGGCTTGGGCGGAAACTATTATTCCGCCAATGACCGCAGTCGCAACGCCGCCATGCTTTTCCTGAAGCAAGGATTCCTGCGCTTCAAGAATCTGGGAGGCGTCACCGGCCAGTCGCTGCGCGTGGGGCGGTTCGAGTTTCTGGACGGCAGTGAGTTGACGCCAAAGAATGCCACGCTGGCCGCTCTGAAAGCCACCCGCATCAACATGCGCCTGCTCGGTCACTTCGGCTGGGCCGATGTGGGTCGCAGCTTCGACGGCGTCCATTATGTGCTCCAGAAGCCCCGTGGAACGATCACGTTTGTCGGTGCGATTCCCACCCGCGGCGTCTTCCAGACGGATGGCTGGGGCGAGAACACAGCCGGCTTCGGCTACCTTTCCTACGCCAAGGCGACTGGAAAAGACAAGAGCGTTGGCGAGCTGCGCCTGTTCGGCCTCTACTATCACGACTGGCGGCGCATCGTGAAAACCGATAACCGTCCGGCCCAGTTGCGCAACGCGGATCTGGCCAACGTTGGCATCTGGACGTGGGGCCAACATTACCTGCATGCCGTCGAGACGCATGCGGGCACTTTCGACATCCTGACATGGGCAGCGTTGCAGCACGGGCGTTGGGGGCGTCTCGAGCACCGCGCGGGCGCGATCGACCTCGAGGCGGGCATGCAGCCGAAACTGCTGCCTGCTCTCAGGCCGTGGCTCCGCGGCGGGTACTTCCACGGCAGTGGCGACGGCAATCCGCTCGATGGGACACACAACACTTTCTTTCAGGTGCTGCCCACGCCGCGGCCCTTTGCGCGCTTCCCGTTCTTCAACCTGATGAACAATTCGGATGCCTTCGGAATGCTGTTGGTACGCCCGCACAAGGCCGTGACCGTGGGGACCGAGATGCATTCCCTGCGGCTGGCTCGCCGCGAGGATCAGTGGCTGCAAGGCGGCGGTGTCTTCCAGCCGTGGACTTTCGGCTACATCGGGCGGCCGTCCAATGGAAACAGCGGGCTGGCGACGCTGTGGGATACAAGCGTGGACTGGAAAGTGAATACCCGCTGGTCCCTCACCGGCTACTACGGCTACGCCAACGGGAAGCGCGTCGTGTCCGCGATCTATCCCAAGGGGAAAAATGCACAATTCGGCTACCTCGAGCTGAATGTGAAATTGTGGTAACCGCGTTCGGGACCGCTTGCTGACGCGCGCGGCTCAGCAAGGCACGGCTCAGCAAGGCACGTCTCGTGAGGACTGGTTTCCCTTGTGGATTAGAAACCGCCCGGGGCGTTTCGGCTTCAGGATCGCGATCGTGATCCAAAAGGGGCCTTCGGCGGATCGGAATGCGATCCGCTCCCGGACCTCAGCACCGTAGATCCGCAGCGAGCAGTCGCTGCCATCGACCACCGATGGCATGGAAAGCCGGATCCCCCGCGTCAACACACATTTCAAGTTGCCGCCGATCATGTTCGCCAGTTCGCCGAGCACGTCGCGAACAACGTCGTCGACGGCGCCGGGCGGATCCATGGAAAGGAAGCGGCCCGCGAATTGGCAGGCCTGCCCCCGGTCGCACTCCAGCAGCACCGCGCCGTTCCAATCGCCCGCCAGGTGGACCGCCGCGGTCAGCCGGTCCCCGCCGGGGAGCCACGGCATCTCGCACTGGCCCACTTGCAGGCTCAACATGCTCTCGAACACGGATTCCACGATTTGCGACAGCTCGCTCGGCGATATCTCTGCACTCCGTTCGGTCGGCATGGTTCTCCTCTCAGCGGGCGACGTACACGGTCGCGTTCCCCACGGACTGCTTTTGAAACCACTCCTCGACGCCGGACGCCGTCTCGGCGCCGCCCAGCAGCAGCCAGCCGCCTCGAAACAGCGTGCCGTGGAGTTCCTTCAGGATCTGCTTCCTCGTCCCGGAATCGAAGTAGATCATGACGTTGCGGCAGAAGACAAGGTCGAAAGGTCCGAGGGATCGCATGCTCTTGCGCAGGTCAACCGTCTCGAAACGGGCCATCCGGCGCACCGGCTCGCTCAACTGCCAGTCCAAGCCGGAACGGCGGAAGTACTTCACCAGCAGAGCCGCCGGCAACCCCCGGTTCACTTCAATCTGCTGGTACTTGCCGGCCCGGGCGCGTTCCAGGACTCCCGAGGAAAAGTCGGTGCCCAGGATCTGTATGTTCCAGTCGCCAAGCCCTTGTTCCAAGAGAAGCATGCCCAGGCTGTAGGCTTCCTGCCCGGTCGATGACGCGGCGGACCAGAAGCGCAATGTCTGGGTATCCCGCCGGTCTTCCTTCAGCCGGGGCAGCAGGACGGTACGGATGCCATCATAGTGGGCGGGATCGCGGAAGAAGTAGGTTTCATTCGTCGTCATGGCCTCGACGACCTGGCGGCCGACTTCCGCCTGCCGGGTCGCGCGGAGGAGTGCGCACAAATCGTTGATCGAGCCGAGGCCGAGCTGCCTGACGATCGGCGTCAGCCGGCTTTCGAACAGGTAATGCTTGTCGGCTTCGAGCACGATGCCCGATTCCGAATAGACATGCTCCTGAAGGAACCGGTAGTTCTCCGAATGAATTTCCGCGATTGACGTTGGGCCAGGCATCCAGCTCCCTCTAATCCGCTTGCTCACGCGCGCGGCTCAGAAAGCGCGAAAGCGCTTCCGAGCCGCGACCGTCAGGGAGCGGTTGG
>JACQDF010000021.1 GCA_016201205.1 Acidobacteriota bacterium | reverse complement strand
CTTTAGCCGCTGCGGCTTGGCAGACAACTTCACAGGGGCTAAAGCCCAAAATCTCCGCGCGACTCTACGGCACGGCTAAAGCCATGCCCTGGAGATTGGCCAATTCGAAGATGCAATTTCGCGAGGCCAGCCACGACGGTGAAACTCAGGCCGCGTCCGTAGCGAGAGTCTCGGCAGCCAGGGGGAGTTTCGAGGACTTCACGTCCGGGGGTGTAGGCAGATGCGAAGTCATCGAAATTCACCACCAGTGCCTCCACGCCGCGAGGAGTCTCCAGTGGCGAGCTTCGCTCGCCTGTGTAGGCCAGGAGGCCTACACTACGGGGCCGGCAGGCCAGGAGGCCTGCGCTACGAAGAATTCGGCGTCCGCAAAAGGGCCAATCTCCAGGGCACGGCTAAAGCCGTGCCCTGATACAAAGCGCATAAGAAAGGCGTGCAAGTCTTGCGTAGCTCGAGGCTATTGTCCGAGGGGTTGCGGCCGGTCAGCGCGGCGCGCCGGCCGGAAGAAGCCCAGTTTACTTCGTTCCCACCTGGACGCCGCACCAGGCGCAGTGCGTCCACCCCGGCTGCAACAGCTTGCCACAGGACGGGCACGCGGGTAGGACATTGTTGCCGCATGCGGGACAGAAGGCGAAACCGTTGCGCATCGCGGCGCCGCAGCGCGAGCAGTAGACCGGCATCGGGTCGCGCAGGATGAAGTAGAGAATGATGCCGATCGCGTTCGGCACGAAGATCGCGAGCATCGTCCACATCACGTAGCGCATGTTGCGGCGGCGGGCGTCGCCGTAGACGTAGCCGATCAGGACGACGTAGGCGCCTGCAATCAAGGGAACGAACGCCGGTAAGACCACATTCCATGGGAATGGCGGATGAGCTTCCTGAAAGAAGAACCAGTTCATCATCATGAACAGCAGCAGGAACACCAATCCGGCGATCACCCACGCGGCGATCGGGATCACACTCTTTCGACTTTGCGGCATCATAACCAACTCCTTCCGACACGATGTCGAACGACTAATGCGGCCACAGCGGCCGAACCGAGGCTCGCCGCGACCGTACTCCACCAGATCCAGATCCAGATTCCATTGCCGCCGGCGAGCAGACTGCCGATCTGCCATGTCGCCAGCGCGATCAACCAGGCCAATACACCGCTGACGAGGGCGAGGTGCGCGCCCTGACGGCGATCGGCCTCGGCGGCCATCCGTAGGCGCGTGCGGTAGACGAGATCGTCGGGCGGCTGCGGCGCCGGCTGGCGGGACAGCGCTCCGGTGAGTGCGCCCAGCCCTTCCAACTCGGCCGAGCAGGCGGCGCATTCGCGCACGTGCTCGGCGACGCGGCGGGACTCCCCGGCATCGAGCAATCCGGCTGCGTCGACTGCGAGTAAAGGGCGGATTGCGTCACATGTCATGACAGGTCCTCCTTGCGCAGGCTGCCGCGCAGAGCTTCCAGGCCGCGCTGGATGCGGCTCTTCACCGTTGCCAGCGGCGCACGGGTTACTTCGGCGATCTCGTCCAATTTCATGCCTTCCTCGAATCGCAGGGTCAGGGCTTCGCGGTAGATCGCGGGCAGCGCCCCGACAGCTTCCGCGAGCATGGTCGAGCGTTCACGATCGATGGCCGCCGAGAGCGCGTCCCTCTGGGGCGCCGCAATCGGGCAGTCCTCGATGCTCTCACCCGGCCGGCGGCGCAGGAAGTCGATGGCGGCGTTGTGCGCGATCGCAAATAGCCAGGTATCGAAGCTGCGGGCCGGATCGTAGCGATGAATCTGGCGGACGACGTGGAGCCAGGTCTGCTGGAACAGGTCGTCCGCCAGAGCCGGCTGGCGAACCAGCCGCAGAAAATAGCGGTAGAGCCGGTGCTGGAAACGCGAGACGGCGGCAGCCAGCGCGGCCGGATCGCCGCGCCGCAAGCGCGCGGCTTCGTCGTCTACTCCCACTGGAAGATCCTCGATTGCAGCTTCGTAAATCATAACCGCACCCGGTATACGGGCGAGGGTCCGAAAAAGATGCAACGGAAGGGTGT
>JACQDF010000123.1 GCA_016201205.1 Acidobacteriota bacterium | reverse complement strand
TTTTAACCGAAACGTTCACCACCGCGGCCTTTGACCGAAGCAGCTTCCGGCAGTTTGAAGCCTCCTCCCACAAGGCGGCTCCGAAGGACCTCCCTTCATCTTTCGTACAGCATCGCGCCTCCCGGCGCGTTCTTGACACAATCCCCCGGCAACCTGCATGGTGAGCGTGGGGGTCGCGTTGCCCTCCACCGGCCAGGATAGCCGGGCGGCGAACGTAGCCTGATCGTGATACCAGGAACCGGGCGGCGGGTCGTTGCAATTGTTCCCCGAGCACGTCTTGATGGCAACGTTTACGGTGCTGTTCGCCCCACCTGTATTGTTGAAGTCCGGCGACTTGGGGGCGCTCGAATCGTCGATCATCAGAATGTCGTTGGGCGACTCGGTGTAGGAAGGCAGCGACCCCACGCGAATCGATTGCGGCGGCGGCGCATCGCCGGTGAACAGATAGGCGAAATTCTCACCGCCGATATGCGTCCGGAAGAAGCCCATCACATAGACCAGGCCGATCTGTTCCTGCTGCTCGCGGTCGGTGAGGATCGGGAAATCGATGCAGCGGAACAGTGAGTCTTCGGGAAGCCACTCGGAGTTGAAAAAGTTGTGGTTTGCCCCCAGCAGGTAGATCTGCGACTTCGGTGTGGGGTTGTTTTTCTCGCGGAGGACACGCGCCCGGTCGTAGACGCGCATGCCCTGGTTATCGGTGACGTCGCGATCACAGGCGGGCAGCAGGACGCTGAAAGCGACGTCGGAGGCGTCAAACAGCGGGTTCGGCGTCGCCAGTCCGGTGAGCCGCCCAAAATCGACAGGGCCGATCTCGAGGACCGCGCGGATGCCGAATGGCGCGCCTTCCTGGCGATTGTACTGGTAAGCCGCACGCACGCCTTCGCCGCCCCGGCTGTGGCCCATCAGCCCGACGCTCTGAAGATTCACTTTGCCGGAGAAGCGCCTGTCAAAGGGGAAAGCGCCATTGGGGCTGTTCCAAAGCGCAATAGCGCAGGTGTTCCTGTGTCAGACGTCCCCGCTCCGCATTGCCGTTCGGGCGCACATTGACCGCGTTGGCGCTGATGGACGCCACGATGTACCCGTAACCGGCGAGCCGCGAGGCGATGTAATCGTATCCAAGGTGGTTGGGCGTTTCTTCGAAGCCAGCCGGGCACAGCGGCGGCGTCAGCGTCGTTCCGAAATCGAACTTCGTCCCCGGCTGGCGGCAGATGCCATGATTCCCGTGCAGGAAAAGGAGCAGCGGATAAGGGCCGCCAGCGAGTCCGTCCGGATGCCAGACCGTCGCCCAGATATCCACCGGATAGGGAATCGTGGGGATCTGGACCGCGTTGAAACGGTAGAAAGTGTTCGTAACCGGCAGCGGGCCGGGAGCGGAAGGGTCTGGAGATTGGGCGCAGGCAACCCCGGCCAGGATCACAAGCAATGCATGGGTGCGGATCATGTTGCCTCCTACGGAATCCCTTCCGCCGGATCGGGCGCGACAACGCGCGGTGGCGGTAACAGTGCAATGCCGCGGGGGCCGCCGTCCACGCGAATCGAGCTTATGACAGTTCTGGTTTCCGTATTGAGGACGTGGATGGTGTCGGAGCTGGCCTCGGCCACGTAGGCGAACCGGCCATCGGCGGACACAGCCACGCCGAAGGAGGTGCAGCGCGGGCCGAGGCAGGCCGGCAACTCAATCGTGCTGGTGACGCTGTTCGAGTCGGTGTTAAAGATCGTCAATGTCGAAGAGCCGAAGGTGGTGACATAGCCTGTTTTGCCGGCGTGACGGTGATGCCGACCGGCCCCACACAGGGCTCCTGGATCGTCTGGATCACCTGGTTGTTGGCGGCGTTGATCACGCTGATCGAGTTGCTGCTGGCGTTGGCGACATACACCCGGCTGCTGTCCGGCCGGACCGCTACGGCGATGGGAGAAAATCCGACGCGAACGGTGGCCACCAGGCCGAGCGTCGCCGCATTCAAAACGGATACCGTGCCAGATTCCGTGTTGGCCACGTAGACGCGCTGTCCATTGGGAGATACCGCGACGGCCACCGGAGTCGCCTGGCCTAGTCCGATGTTTGCCAGCGCCAGATTGGTGGCCGTGTTTACGACCAGCAGGCTGTTGAACCCGGTGTTCGGGATAAAGGCGCGCGCGCCGTCCGGTGAGAATGCGACCGCGGCCGGCTGAAACGGCGTCAGAATGCGTCCTGCAATTGTGTTGTCTCGAGTGTTGATGATCTGGACCGAGTCACGGTTCTGGTTGGCGACGTAAAGGAACGGCTGAGCCGAGGCGGGGCTGACTGGTCTCGGGCCGCATGCGGGCAGGGCTTTTGGGGCAACACCTGGCTCATGGTACAGTTGAACAGAACCGATTAGAAATGTTTGGATTATGGCTCTGACCACGGGTAGACCCGAACTGCCCGATTTCCGCAAGCCGCCGCTTGCTGAGACGGTTCTGTCGCTCCAGTTCGAGCCATTGGTCGGATTAACGAGCGCGCACATTGGTGTCCTGTGGGGGCGGTTCCGCGACGAACTGCCGCTTATCGAGGAGCATCCGCCGCTACAGCCCGTCTTCGAAAAGTTCGAACCTCCTTCACCGGCCCAAGTCGAGGTCACCATCGAGGATAAGTTTCCGGTACCGCGGGTTTGGTTGTTGAACAGGGACAAGACAGAGCTGATTCAGATGCAGCCCGATCGCCTCATTCACAACTGGCGCAAGGTGCAGGGCGTCGAACCGTACCCGCGCTACGAACCCATTCGGGACAAGTTTCATGCCGAGGTGGCGGTCCTGGAACAGTTTCTGCGCGAGGAAGGGCTTGGCACGTTGACCGTGAATCAGTGCGAAGTTACCTACGTCAACCACATCGAACCGCTCGGCGCGTGGGAAAGACATGGACAGTTGGAGATGGTGCTTAGAAACTGGTCGCGTCTTCCGGCGGGATCTTTTCTCCCAGAAGCCGAGGATGGAGGCATGCGGTTGCGCTTTGTGATCTCCAACGAAACGGGCAAGCCGGTTGGCAGGCTCCATGTCGCTATACAACCGGCATTGAAGAAAGTGGACAACTCCCCGATTCTGGCCATGAACCTCACGGCGCGGGGCGCGCCGCTCGGAGAAGGAGTCGGTGGCGCCTTCGACTTCTTTGATCTGGGGCGGAGGTGGATCGTGAAGGGGTTTGCTGATTTGACAACGCCGGATATGTGGCGAGTGTGGGAGAGGACTGATGCCTGACGCTATGACACTACTCGATACCGGATACAGTTTGGCCGAAGCGGCCATTCTCTCGCGGCCCTGGCTTTCCACGTCGACGTTGCCGGACGTTCTTGCCCGGCCCGCCGTGGTGGACATAGCTGTTGAGCCGCCCGCGCCCGTGTTGCAGAAGGTGATCATCCGAAAGCAAGGGCCGGCGCTGCGCGTTGAGATTTACGCCACAGGTCTAATGTCGCGACCCTTCCTGAAATGCGTCGAAGGGGTCGTCGATCTGCTTGGGCTTCCACCGGGCTGGAACTCTTATTCGGCCAAACCGATTGCGGCCCGCAATGCGGTCAGGGCAATCCAGGTGCTTGCTAGCCTCATGAATACGGAGACGCCGCCCCCAGCGGTAGTGCCGAGAGTGCAGGGTGGCATCCAACTGGAATGGCACACAAAGGAAATCGATATCGAGGTCTACATCGATTCTCCCGAGAAGGTCAGTTTCTTTGCCGAGCATGCTAAGTCGGGTGAAAATATCGAAGAACCTTTGGCCAGCCACGAACATGAACTGAAGGTGTGGTTGCAGCGCGTTGCCGGAAAGTGAGTAGCGCGCTTGAGCACACTGGAGGACTGCGCTAAGAACTTCCCCGACGATCCCGGTATCGCGGGCGAGGTGTCACTCTTGCGCCGCATTCCACCCCGACATTTCTATTTCGATCCCAAGCTTGAACGGATGCGCCCCCGATCGGCTGCATTCGAGGATGACGACGACGGCGATCCGATGTCCGTCTATCGTCAGGACATCATAGAAGCCGAGAGAGGTCCCATTCGGCGCGTCATGGCCGGGCATGTAGATTATGCCCTGGTATCTCTCACTGCCGGCCAATTCCGATCCAAGGACCAAACCGTGTTCGCCGATCCGCTGCCTGAAGAGTCATCGCACACCAAGATCTGTGGCCAGAAGCCGAAGGGTGTCAGGCGATGGTTCGCCGCGCAGGCGGAATGGTTGATTCCGCCTCCAGGATGAGTAGTTCGAGTGCACGCTTCGGTACGCGGTGACTATCAGGACACCACCCAAGGCGGCCGCCACAACATTCATGAACGGAAGTTTATGTGAAGGAAGCTTTACGATTTTCGGGAAACACGGCGGCGCGCGGCTCGCGTCTAGTCGGGTGACGGGCGAAATCATTCGCCCGATTTCAAGGAGAACCGAAGAAATGAAACGAATGATCGTCACGGTGATCGGCGCCGCCTGGATGCTGAGCGCCGCACAGACAAATCCGCCGGCGGGACCCAAGACAAATCCACCGGCGACCAATACAGCGGCCGCTCCGGCAGCCAAGCCGGATCACAAAAAGCCGCATCGCAAGAAGGCGCACAAGCAGACTGCAACAAAGACAAATCCAACTCCAACTCCGCCAAAGAAGTAACTGCAGAAAAACCGGGGACACGGTAGCTGTCCCCGGATTACGCGATTGCCAGATGCAGCGCCAGGATGCCGAACGTCATGCGCTCAAAAGTCACGCTGCGAAAGCCGCACTCCCGAATCAGCGTCGAAAGCTCCTCCGCGCTGGGAAACTTGCGCACGCTGTCCGGCAGGTAGCTGTAAGCGTCACGGGAACCGGAGATCCAGCCGCCGATGCGCGGCAGCACGTTCAGCGAATAGAAATCGTACAGGGCGGCGAATGCGCGGTTGGGCGGCTGCGAAAACTCCAGAATCGCCGCCATTCCGCCTGGCTTAAGCACGCGGCGCATCTCCTGGAAGCCCCCGCGGTAGTCGGCGAAGTTGCGCACCCCGAAAGCGACGGTGACCAGATCGAGAGACGCATCGCGCAGCGGAAGGCGGAGCGCGTCGCCTTCAAACAGAACTGAGCGCAGATGTTTGCGTTCCAGCTTGGCCGCCGCCGCCATCAGCATCGGATGGCAGAAATCGACTCCGTACAGAATGCGGCCGGCGGAGGATTCCAGTCCAATCAGAAGGTCGCCGGTGCCGCAACACAAGTCCAGCACCGCCGCCTCGGGCCGCCGCAGGATATGGCGGACTCGGGCGACCGTGCGAGCTCGCCAGTAGCGGTCCGCGTTGAATGAGAGGACGTGATTGAGCAGGTCGTAATGGCGGCTGACGCCGGCAAACATGTCGCGCACCCACCGGGCGGACTGTTCCTGCGTCTGGAGGGCCCTCATGCCAGGGCCGCCTCGGTCGCCTTCAGGACTTGCTCCTGTGGAACGCCGGACAGAATCCTGACGGCGCCCACCCGTTCCGGCAGAACAAAGTGCACCTTGCCCTGAATCGTCTTCTTGTCCGCCCCCAGACGCATCACCAGATTGCGCGCTGAGATCCCGTTCAAGGGCGGGATCGGCCCGTAGCTGCGCACGCAATCGAGAATCCTCGTGCACTCTCCGTCAGGCAGCATATCCACCAGGCGCGCCAGGTGGGTGGCTGCGGACATGCCGAACGCGACGGCTTCACCATGCAAGAAGCGCGAGTAAGCGGTTTCCGCCTCGAGTGCGTGGCCGATCGTGTGGCCGAAGTTCAGGATGCGCCGCTGATCGCCTTCCCTTTCGTCCGCGGACACAACCTCCGCCTTGATGCGCACGGATTCGGCGATGATGTCGTCGACCACGCCCGGCTCGCGGGCGAGCACCGCCTGCTGCTTCTCTGCCAGAACGTCGAACAGGCCCGGGCTGCGAATGATTCCGCACTTGATGATCTCGTACAGCCCGGCGCGATACTCGCGCTCAGGCAGCGTACCGAGCACGTCGGGATCGATGAGCACAGCCAGAGGATGGTGAAAGGAGCCGATGAGGTTCTTGCCGGAGACGAGGTTGACTCCCGTCTTGCCGCCGATGGCAGCGTCTACCTGAGCCAGCAACGTTGTGGGAATCTGGATCACCGGCACGCCGCGCATGAAAATCGCCGCCAGCATTCCGGCCGCGTCGTTGACAATGCCGCCCCCGAATGCGATCACAAGGCTCGAGCGGTCGCCGCCTTCCTCAATCATCTGCTCCGCCAGCGCCTCGACTTCGCTGAGGCGCTTGCGTTGTTCGCCGCCAGGGAAGAACAGCACTTTGCGCAGCCGGCCGCCAATTGCCGTGCCCAACGCCGCGCCGTGCAGATCCCATACATCGCGCGTGGTCACCACGAAGATCGCGCCGGATTTCGCCGGAAGATGCTCCGCCGTCCTGGCCAGAATGCCGCGCTCGACAACGGCTTCGTAGGTCCTGGACTGTGTTTCAACGCGAAAGGCGGGCATACATCACCGTATCGGAGTCAGCCGCAGCCGCTCCAGGCTCATCGCCGGCGTCCCCTTGGTCACCGCCTTTACTTGCAGCGTCTGTTCGCCGGCCTCGAGCTTCATCTCGCCCAGCGCGAAAGTCCTGAATACCCACTCGCCATCCGTGTTCTGCACTTTGCCGGCGAGCTCCGTCCTGCCGGCCACAACCGTGAACTCGGTCCCCTGCGAGCTCCGCGTCGAGCCGTAGCTGATCTCGACCCGGTAGCGGCCGCCATCCGGCACGGCAAAGGTCCACGTTGGAAGATCATCGGCGCGCGTCCACCGCGTGAGGTACACATGGCCGAGGGCGTTCTCTTTCCTGGCCCGTTGCTCGAAACGCGTCTCGATCTCGCAGGATTCGACCCCCAGGGTCACGATGCCCTTCTCATCGGGCCGGATCACGTAGGACTCGACTTGCGGTGCGCCGTCCAGCGTCAGCGCCACTACGCTGGCGACTTCATCCGGTGCATCGCCGGCCACGTCCACGATGACGTCCGGGCCATCGCGCGAGGTGCGAAACTGGCGGCCTGGATCGGCCAGCAGTTTTGCGGAATGCACCAGGTTCTTCAGCCCCGGCACGCGCAGCTTGCCGTCCGGCGGCCACTGGAACACATGCAGGTAAAGAACGTTCCCCCTCACCGTGGCGCGGCCGAAAAACGGCAGCCGGGCGAACGGGCTGGCCGCCGTCCCGTAAATCGAGTCCGAGTTCACCTTCATCCACCCTCCCATCGCGTTCAACCGCGTAACGAACTCGTCCTGGATGCGGCCATCCGGCGTGGGCCCGACGTTCAATAGCAGATTGCCGCCTTTGCTCACCACTTCGATCAGCATGCGGATCAGGTCGCGCGGCGTCTTGAACTCCGTTTCGTATTTGTTGTAGCCCCAGCTCTCGGTGTTGATCGTGACGCACGATTCCCACAGAATCGGCTTACCCGACGGATCCCGCATTCCGGTGGCCGGCACGAACTGCTCCGGCGTTCCAAAATCCGCCTTGTTTCCGGGCGCTCGCTTGTAGAGCCGGTCGTTGATCAGCGTCTTGGGCGAGATCTGGCGGATCATGTCGTAGATCTCATCGGAGCGCATCTCGGCGGTGGTGTGCTCCCACTCGCCGTCGAACCACATCATGGCGACGTCGCCATACCCAGTCAGCAGCTCGCGAAGCTGCTCCTTCATGAAGTCGATGTATTTGTCCAGGTTGCCGCCCTGGTTCGGCTCGTTCATCTCCCAGGCCCGCTTGGGGACGTAGTCGGGATGATGCCAGTCCATGATCGAGTGGTAAAAGCCCAGCCGCAGGCCCCGACGCCGGCAGGCGTCCGCCAGCATCTTGAGCGGGTCCCCCGCGTAGGGAGTGATCTCCACGTCGTAATCGCTCGCTTTGCTGCGAAAAATGCTGAACCCGTCGTGGTGCTTCGACGTGATGACGATGTAGCGCGCCCCGGCGTTGTGCGCGATCGCCGCCCAGCGGTCAGGATCGTAATTCACCGGGTTGAAGGCGCGGGCGTATCTGTCGTACTCGGCCTGCGGAATCTGGAAGCGGTGCCGCGCCCACTCGTGCCGGCCGATGACCGCATAAGGGCCCCAATGAATGAACATGCCGAACTTGGCGTCGCGGAACCATTGCCTGCGGTCCGGCTCGGCGATGGTGGGGTGGAGCGAAGATTGCGCCGCCAGGCCGGTGGCGCAAATCACAAGCAAGGAGAGCAAACTGCCTCGCATCATGCCCGTATTGTAGCTTTGGTTGCCGTGCCGGAAAGGACTACGGCTGTTGCTTGAGCAGTGCGCGGCTCATATTGTGCATCGAGATCTGCATGGGACTCGCGTTCGGCCACTCCGGAGGCGCCACCAGACCGGGCCTGGGGATGCTTGCCCGGCTGCAGATCTCGTCGAATACCGCCACCAGCGCCGGATCGCGCCAGTCACGCGCGGTCTCCTCTCTCAGCGTCGCCAGCGCCTCATCGTGGGACATCGCTCTCTTGTAAGAACGCTCGCTGGTCAGGGCGTCGTACACATCCGCGACTTGCAGGATGCGGGCCAGCAGCGGGATCTGTTCACCGGAGAGCCCGTCCGGATAGCCGGTTCCGTTCCAGCGCTCATGATGACTGCGAATAATGGGGAGCACCGGCGCCAGGCTCTTCATCGGCCGGCAGATTGCTTCTCCCCGCGTAGTGTGCGCCCGCATCACTTGCCATTCTTCCTTGGTCAGGTCGCCTCGTTTGAACAGGATCGCGTCGGGAACGGCGACCTTGCCGATATCATGGAGATAACCGCCCCGGTAGAGCGCCACCAGCTCAGGGTGCGACAGGCCCAGCGCCATCCCCAGCGCCACGCTGTAGGTCGCCAGCCGCTGGCAGTGATCCCCGGTGTGCTTGTCACGCTGCTCGACCGCCTGCGCCAGCGCAAACAGAATCGTCTCGGCCTCTTCGAGCGAATCAACGGCCGCTTTGTGCCTCAACAGCGACTGCACCCGTGCACGCACCACCGATGGCGAAAGCGGCTTGAACAGGAACATGTCCGCGCCGGCCGCGATCCCCGCGATTTCGTTTTCCACGCCCTGCACGCTCGTCATCATCAGGATCGGAATGAGCTGCGTGCGGCGATCGTTCTTCAGCCAGCGGCAGAATCCAGGGCCGTCCACCTCCGGCAGCATCAGATCGAGAATGATCAGGTCCACTTCCTGCTTCTCGAGTTCAGCGACTGCCTCGGAGGCTTTGCGAGCCTCGACGATGCGGTAGGGCTCCGATTTCAGCATCGCTTTGAGGATGCGCCGGTTCACGTCCGCGCCGTCCACCAGAAGAACAGTCGGCGTCCGGGTGGCTTCCCACAGCCTGGGATCCACGGTGTACGCGGTAGGGGCGATGGCGGCTTCGTGCGGCATTGCCCCGGCCATTGCCAGTAGGGGAGAGTTCGCGGATGCTTCCGAATCGGCCGGCATCATGGCTGGATTGGTCTGTTCCCTGCATCCCTATCGGTGGAAAGCCTCAGAAGGTTTAATGGGGGAACTGGAGGGAACCGGGGCTGTATGTGCAACAACCGATTGATTGGGCTGCGCTTACAGGAATTCCCGGCCTCGGCGGCACACACTTTGCGGTGTATCCGGGAATGTGCCTGTTTCCTCCCACCCGAAAAACTGATAGAGTGATGAGAGCAACTTGGATTGTCCTTGCTCGACTGGGTAGAGGGCAGTTTGGGAGTGTGTTTGTGAAGAATATCTTTGTTGGGAATTTGAACTTTGGCGCCAGCGAGCAGGACTTGCGAGCGTTATTCGAACCTTACGGAGCCGTCGAGCGGGTGAGCATCATCACCGACCGGGACACGGGACGCTCGCGCGGTTTCGCGTTTGTGGAGATGCCGAACGATCAGGAAGCCGATCGGGCAATCACGTCGTTGAACGGCGCGCAGTTGGGGGGCCGGACATTGAACGTGAACGAGGCGCGGCCGAAATCGGAGCGTCCGTCCGGCGGCCGAGGATTCGGACGTGGCGGCGGATTCCGCGAACGGCGCAACTGGGAGGGATAAGCAGCACATCTCGTGCTACCTGGGCGTAACCAGCCCCGCTGACTTGTCACTCTCCCCGCCCGCTTCGCGCGGGAAGCGGGTAGAGTATGCCTCCAGGTACTTGAGCCCGACGCCGGTGTTGTAGATGACGATGCGGTCGTCTGCCTTCAGCGCGCCGGAAGCGAGCAGCTTGGGGACCGCCGCGACACAGGCAGCGCCTTCCGGGGCCGCGAAGATCCCCTCGATGGTCCCCAGCTCGACGCCGGCATCGAGCGCTTCCTCGTCCGACACGGCGATGGCCGTTCCTCCGCTCTGCCGGACCGCCTGCAGGATCAGAAAATCGCCCAGCGGTTTCGGCACGCGAAGACCGCTGGCGACGGTGGCGGCGTTCTCGAAAAACTCGCTTCTCTCGGCGCCTTTTTCGTACGCCCGGACGATGGGCATGCATCCAGTGACTTGCACGGCGATCATCTTGGGTCTCGTGGCGACGACCCAGCCCAGGGTTTCCAGTTCCTGAAACGCCTTCCACATGCCGATGATCCCGACGCCGCCGCCGGTGGGGTAGAGGATGGCTTCGGGCAGGTCCCACCGGAACTGCTCCGCGATTTCGTACCCCATCGTCTTTTTCCCCTCGATGCGGTAGGGCTCCTTCAGCGTGGAGATGTCGAACCAGCCCTCCTGGGGGGCGCGCGCAGCGACGATCCTGGCGCAATCGCTGATGAGGCCGTCCACCAGCGTGACCTGGGCGCCGAAGGCTTTGCACTCGATGTAATTCGACTGCGGCACATCGCGGGGCATGAAGATATGGGCTTCCATGCCGGCCGCCGCCGCGTAGGCCGCCAGCGCGCTGGCGGCGTTGCCCGCCGAAGGGATGGCGACTTTGTTGACCCCCAGTTCCTTGGCCATCGAGATCGCGCAGGACAGGCCGCGGGCTTTGAAGGTGCCGGTCGGATTCACGCCATCGTCCTTGACGTAGAGGTTGGACGCGCCGTACTTGCCGCCCAGCCGGCGCGTGCGGATAAGCGGTGTCATTCCTTCGCCCAGGGAAACGATCGAGGACGGCTTGCTGACCGGGAGAACCGGTGCGTAGCGCCACATGCTCGCCGGTCCGTTGGGAATCCACTCGCGGTTCCAGCTTTGGCGCGCCGCCTCCAGATCGTATCGGACCAGCAGCGGAAATCCTGCCTGGGAGAGGTTGTGGAGCCTGCCGGCCTGGTGGCGCTCACCGGTCATACTGCATTCCAGGTGCGAAACAGTGGTCATGGGAACCGACCATGATAGCGTAGGCGGTCCGGCGCCCCGCATACGCGGCGTGAGAATCCTGGCCCGGCACGGGCACTTATATACAACAGGAGTTCCGCCATGCCGCAGATCGGCATTCTGTTCGATGTGCAGAAACTTGGTTCCGGATTTTATGGCTACACCGCCTTTCGCATTTTCTTCGCGGTTCTCCCGCCGCGGGAACTGGCCGCGTGCGGCTTGTACCACGGCGAGGTTGGCAGAGGGCGCAACCGGTCATACTGCATCGCGATCGAGTGCGGAAATCTGTCTCTGTTGCAACGCATGCGGCAGGCATTCGCAGCCACCCACGCCCGCGGGTTGTTAGGCGCGGCCGACCGGTTCCTGGATGAGCCGGCGCTACGAGACGAGTCGCTGGCGCCGGCGGCCCGCATCACGCCCCAAGGCGAGCTGACGGAATGCCGGTCGCGATGGGTGCTCGAGGCCTGGGAGCGGGCGCAGGGGAAAGCAAGGACGGATACGGCTGAGAAGCGCGTGGACGTGCGGTTTCCCGAGATTGTGCCGGCGGCCCTGAGGTGGTCCCCGTTGGGCACGAAAGCGTTCGCGTATCTGGTGGCGGCGAGCATCGCCGGGACCGTGCTGCCGTGGGCCGGATGGGGGATCGCGCTTTGCGCTCTGGTGTTCTTTGCCGGAGCGGTACAGGGGATGGCGATCCGCCTGCGGCTGGGCGCGGAGGAAGATCTTTGCGGCGAGGAGCTGCTGGGCGAAGTGCGCCGGTTTCTCAACGCCAGGCCTCTGGGTGAGCTGGCGGGGAAGCTCGAGGGAGCGGGAGCGCTGGCAAGCCCGCTGCTGCGGCGCATTCATGCGATGAGCCGGGCGACGGACGCCTCGAGCGCCTGCCTGACCGGCCGCCAGTTCGACCTGGCCGACAGCGCGGCCTTTTCCGCCGATGCGCGGGAAGTGCGCACACACGCTTGGGGCCTGGTGGCGATGGCGGGCTGTTCGCTGGCCGCGATGGCCGTCTTTCAAGGACCGCAGGCGGCGGGAATGGAAGCCGGGCGGCTCGCGCTGGCGGGCGCCGGCGGGTGTGCGCTGCTGTGCTGGATGGCGGCGTTGCTGACGATTCGGCGCGATCGGTTCGAGTCGCGGCTGCACCTGCGAATCGCCCGGCAGTGGCTGCCGCTGCTGGCCGGGAGCCTGCCGGCGCCGAAGACGCCGCTGGATTCGCTCGAGCAGGCGATCGAGCGGCTGGCGACGCGGCTCGAGGCGATGCACGCCTCACTCGAGCAGCGCCGGGATACCGAATTCGTCGAAACGATGGCCGAGCTGCGCTCTTCCCTGAATCAGCTCACGCCCGTGCTGGAGGGGTTCCGCGAGCCGTTTGTATTGCAGGCCGTGCCGGCAAACGGACGCGCCAAGGCGATGACCGCAACGGCTTAGTCACTCACTGATCCATCACTCACTGCTCAATGCGAAGCCTCGCGATACAGGAAATCGCGAACTTTGAGATACCACTCCGAGCCGGCGGTTGAGGGCTGCGTTTTCTCATTGCACCAGGCGGCCGGATCGGAGCCGCCGGCAGCCTGAACCAGCGCCGCGATCAGTTTTTCCCGGCCCCATGTTACTTGCAGAGCGCGGGCCAGCGCGAGGTCCTGGAGCGCGTTGCGCCGCAAGAGGTGGCGGATGGTGAGACCGGCGGGGCCGGACGGCGGTGTTTCGTTGCAGACGAACTCGCGCAGAGCCTGCCGCGCGGCCGCCGCGGCGGGCTCTTTGTAGGAAGGCAGCGCCACGTTGGCCGGCTTGTGCTGCGGGACGATCGCGGAGAGGATGCGCGCTTCCATGGGATAAATGAACCAGCCCTCGCCGTCGTGAAGCTGCACCTCGACACGCACTCGTCGCACGGGCGCCAGCGCGGTCGCCCACAGGTCGAGCCAGAACGAATCGTGCACCGGGCCCTTGCCTGTCACCGGAAGCTTCACCGGCACGAGCCTGTCTCTGATCGGCGAACCCTGCGCCGCGGGCAGCTCGCGGTAGAGCTTCATCTCGACTGCGTCTTCCGGATTCTGCGCCAGATTCAGTTGATACACCTTGCCGGCGGAGACGTGAATGGCGACACGCAGAGAATGGAACGCGTTGCGGGCGAAGGCGGGCGAAAGGATTTCGCGCGGCTTGTCCATGTCGTCGAGTGCGAGCATCTGGCCTTTGGGATCGATCCGGCGAAACTCGGAGTAGACCTGGACGGATTGCGCCGCCGCCATGCCGGCAAGTAAGGCAAGCAGGGTGTGCATCAAGCAATGGCCTGAGCCGCCGCTGTCTCGCGGCGCGCGATGTCCCGAGTAATCGTGCGCGAGCCGGCCCACAAGACAACGGCCAGGCCGACAGCGAGTGCGGGGATGATCAGCATGGCCTCTTGCAGGCCGATGGCCTTGAACTGCTCGGTAATCACGCTCGAGCCGGCGGCATCGGCGGCGGCGCGGGCGCGCCAGTCGCTGACACGCCCGGTGAGCAGCGGGCCGAAGCTGGCGCCGAGCAGATACATCGCCATGAAGTAAATGGCCATGGTTGCGCCGCGAAGCGACGGCGGCACGATGTCCTGGATCGACGAGTAAACAAAGCCGTAGTAGGTGTTGCAGCCGCCGTAGGCGAGCGCGATCAGCGGCAGTGCGATCATCAGCGAGCCCGCGGTTTGCCGGATGCCAAAGAAAGCCAGCGGCGCGGTGGCCAGCGCCAGAAGCGCCGCCGCCAGCATGCGTCCGTCCTTGCGCCGGTGGACAATGTGATCGCCGATCTTGCCGGCGAGCATGCCGCCTCCGATGCCGCCGATGGCGTAGGCGACGCCGGTGGCGATCCCTGACTGGGCCAGCGTCAGCCCATGCACGCGGCTGAAGAACGCGGGCAGGAAGGTGCCGAAAGCGTACATGTTGAAATTGAGCAAGGCGCCCGACGCGATGATCCACCAGATGGTGGGGATGCGAAGCACACTCCACATCGAGCCTTTGACGCTGTCTTTGATCTTTTCGGTGGCGCCCCGCTCGGGCTCGGGGAGCGTTGCCAGAAACGGCGCCAGCAGCAGCGCCGGCACTGCCGCCAGCATCATCGCCAGCCGCCAGCCAAAGGCCTGCGCCAGCGGGCCGCTCAGGAAATAGCTGAGCGCGCCGCCGACGGGCACGCCAAGCATGAACAGCGCCAGAGCGCGGGCGCGCTTCTCGGCGGCGAACAGATCGCCGATCCAGCTTGTCGCGGTGGGGGCGCAGGCGGCTTCGCCAACCGCCACGCCCAGACGGGCGATCAGGAGCATGGTAAAGTTGCGTGCCATCCCGTTAAAGGCCGTCAGCGCGCTCCAGATCACGATGCCCCAGACGAGGAGCTTCTTGCGGCTCCAGGTGTCGGCGATGCGGCCGATAGGCACGCCGACAACGGCGTAGAGCCAGGTGAATGCGGTGCCCAGCAGGCCGATTTGCGTGTCGCTGAGGTGGAACTCGTGCCGGACGGGCTCGGCCAGCGCGCCTGCGATGTGGCGGTCATAGAAGTTGAGAATATTGACCGCGAACAAAACCCAGAGCGCGCGTTGGAGATGGTTCGGATCGGTCACAGCGGGAGATGGTATCACAAACCTGGGACAGGCTACTGGACAGGCTACCCTGTCCCCTATTTCTCCGCCAGCGCGCCATGCCTGCTCAGCGTCTCGATCACCCGCCGCACCGGCAGCGCTTCCACCCTTCGCCCCTGATGGCCCACCATTGCCCTGGCCATGAACAGCGAGTTGTACACCGCTTCCTCGGTAGCCTCTTTCACCGCCTGAAACAACGGCGACATCGCGTCATTCGGCAGCACGGTCATCTGCAAGAGGCGCCCGGCGGCGTCCATAGGCACGCGGTTCCCGGCCGCAGTCGAGAACGCGATCACGTACTCCCCGCTCCCGTTGCTTGTCCATGAGCCGGTCGCGCCCAGCCCTAATACCGCCCGCGATGCCAAACGCTTCAGATTCCGCGCATCGAGCGGCGCATCTGTCGCCACCACGATCATGCACGATCCGCCCGCATCCCCCGGCATCCGCCGGCCCACGGGGACGCCAAGCATCGTCAGATTCCCGCCGTAATTGGTCTGCACCAGCACGCCAACCGTGTATCCGCTCACGACACGCGAGGACGTCCCGATCCCCCCTTTGTATCCGAAGCACACGGCGCCTGTGCCGGCGCCAACGCTCCCCTCCCCGACCGGCCCTTCTTTCGCCGTCCGGATCGCCTCCTTGACATGCTCCTTGGTGATGTAGCGCCTTCGAATATCGTTCAGCCGGCTGTCGTTGGTTTCGCCAACCACCGGGTTCACCGACACCACCTGTTCATTGCCCGGCTGCGCAAGGGTATGCTCGACCACGCCGGCGATCCCCTCCGCGACGCTCAGCGTGTTCGTCAGGATCACCGGTGTCTCCAGATTGCCGAGCTCCTCGACCTGCGTGCTGCCGGCCAGCTTCCCGAAAGCGTTGGCGACAAACACCGCAGCCGGGACTTTCTGCTGGAAGAGATTGCCGCCATGGGGCACGATAGCCGTGACGCCAGTGCGGATCGAATCGCCCTCCACCAGCGTCACATGGCCCACGCGGACGCCTTTCACGTCCGTGATCGCATTCAGCTTCCCGGCCGGCAGCACACCCGGCTTGACGCCCAGCTCGCGCGCCCGGTTCTGTGCGTCCACGGCAGTCGCGATCAGAACCGCGAGTAAACACTTGAGCCTCATATTTGCGATAGTACGCCAGCCGGGCGGCCGGTCACTCGAACCCATCCCGCACACTGCCGCTGAGGCTGCGCAGAAAGGCGGCGATCGCCGCCTTGTCCGCCGCCGACAGATGCAGAGGCTTGATCTGCTCGTCGAGCCAAGGGTTGGGATTGCCGCCGCGATCGTAGAATTCGATGACGTCCTCGATCGACGCCAGGCTGCCATCGTGCATGTACGGTGCGCTGCGCGCGAGTTCGCGCAGTGTCGGCGTCTTGAACGCGCCCCGGTGGTAGACACGGCCAGTCACTTTGTAGCGGCCTTCGTCCAGCAGCCGTCCGCCGCGCCAGGCAACGCCGGTGTTGTGAAACGAATGGTCGGTGAAGTCCGGACCCGAGTGGCAGGCGGTGCAATTGGCACGGTCGCGAAACAGGCGCAATCCCTCGAGCTCGAGCGCCGGGAGCCCGCCGGGCGTGCCGAGCAGGAAGCGGTCAAACGGCGAATCGCCGGAGCGGATCGTGCGCACGTAGCTCGACAGTGCGTGCGACAGATTCTCGGCAGTGGGCGCGCTGCCAAAGACCGCGCGGAACTGCGCGACATAGTCCGCGTCGGCGTCCAGCCGCTTCACCGCTTCCGGCAGAGCAAGGTCCATCTCATCGGCGTCCTGAATTGGTTTCAACACCTGCTCTTCCAGCGTCGCCGCCCTCCCGTCCCAGAAGTGCGACTCGCCAAAGCCGCGATTCACCATCGTGGGCGCGTTGCGCTTTCCCGTGCGCAGGAAAACGCCGCGGCTCACAGCCAGACCGTCGGTGAAGGCCTTCTCCGGTTCATGGCAACTGGAGCACGCTACGGACCCGTCGGCCGAAAGCCTCCGATCGAAAAACAGCCGTTTGCCGAGCGCGGCTTTCTCCCGCGTCAGCGCGTTGCCGGCAGGAACGGGCAGTCCCGGGTCCAGGCGCAAACCGCGCGAGCCCGGGGTTTGGCTCATCCCCGGGTGGATCACCAGACAGAAAAGAAACAGCTCCCAACCGCTTTTCACGCTCATGAGTATACCCTCTGCTTCCAGGCCGTTGAGCAAGTATGATAGAACACATGGAACGCACCAGACGTGATTTCTTGAAGAGCGCCCTCGCCGTCACCGGAGCGGCTGCCGCCGCCGGTCCGCTGGCGCCGGTTCAGGCCGCCAAACGATCAGCCACCGATTGGGTGGCTCTCGGCAACTCAGGCGTCAAAGTGACCCGGCTGGCGCTGGGCACCGGAACGTTCAGCGGCCGCGTGCAGCGCGAGCTTGGCCAGGAGCAGTTCACCCGCCTGGTGCGCCACGCCTACGACCGCGGCATCCGTTTCTTCGAGTGCGCCGACGCCTACAACGGGATGCAGACCATACTGGCCGCCGCGCTCAAGGGAATCCCGCGCGACTCCTATAAACTGATGACCAAGTTCCGGCTGCGCGAGCCGGACAACCCGCGGGCCACCATCGACCGCCTTCGCCGGGAGCTGAACTCGGAGTAC
>JACQDF010000116.1 GCA_016201205.1 Acidobacteriota bacterium | reverse complement strand
TGTTCCTTGGCATGTCGTATTCTGGCCCCAGCAATCGTCATGGATCGTAACTCTTCCGCTTCTAGGAAAGGCAAGAACCTTTCCTTCCCGAGCCTCAAGACGATAGTGGATCCCTTGGCTAGACACCGTTCGTCCCGGACCCTTCTTCCATAGTAAACGGTAAACCTGCTCGAAGCTCGGCATTACTTCACCAGTCTGTCCAACGACTCAGGCATCACCCGCGCCGCGCCGTTTGCGGCGGTCGGGTGCATGCCTTGGTTGGGCGATCTTAGCGTGATGAGATCGGCATCAGCCATCGCAGTGCGTCCAACGCTCCCCCCACGCTCGCCGGGCTGAGCGGATACGCCTTCGTAGGACTCAGAACGTTGAGGTACGCCGAGGGCTTCTCGCTAAAACTGCCCGCCTCCGTTCGACGGTACGCCTTGTAGCAGTAGCCGTTGGACACGACAAGCACCGCGCATGAGGCGAAGTCCTTGGCGTACTCCTTTGCTTGATCCGGCGCATAGTCCAGGCCTGAAGAAAATGCCTTGGCCTCGATCAAGGCGACGCACTCCTTTTCCTTTCGGTGAAAGGGACGTGAAAAGCACGCCGTGTCCACCCGGCCACCGCCTGCAGGGAGTTCGCCCAACCCAACGCCAGTAGCAGTGGAACGATTAGAAAAGTCCTGGTCTCGTGCTCACGGATTTGATCCCACTCACATTCATCGTAGTAATACTTCGCTAGAACTCGAATTCGCCTGAAGGCGTTGGTGAGGTCATCAGCGGCTGACGGCCGGAGGCCCTCCCCGATAAGGAAGCGTAGGATTTCGTCGTCCGTCACGGTCTCCACTGGCGCTGGTTCCGGTTCGAAGGGTCGGATGGGCAGATGAAGAAGTTGATCCCCGATAGCCTTGTGCTGAGGTTGACGGGTTTGCTGGATGGTATGGCGGGTGAGGCCTTGGGTGTCCACGGGCTTTTCAGGCACGTGCCAGTCAACGTAGCAGTAGGCAGGCAAGTCCCATCCATCAAAGTCGCGCAACCACTTCTTGTCACCTTCTCCAATATGTTTGCCATTCCTCTCAACCACCTCACCGGCGGCGACAACCTGCGACATCCCTCGCTTGAGAAGGATCACGTCGCCGGAATTGACCGCCGTCATTGCGTCGCATTGCTTGTCCCCGCCGACGAAAGCCATGCCGAAGCGGATAAACTGATCGGCGTAGTCTCGCCCCTTGCTGCCTGCCGCGATCTGCCAGTATTTCCTTAGCATGGATGAGTCCTCCGTTCGTCGCCTAACTCGTGTTTCCAGCAGTCTGCGTAACACCCTCTCTCGGCCAGCCTAAGACGAAGCCGTCACCAGACACGACAGAACCTGCTTTCGGGATCTTAGACCGTCCGGTCAGTCGCGTACCCCCCACCTCGACCGACATCGGCTTCGGCAACTGGTCCAGGGGGCAAACCCCAAGCCACCGCGATTCAGCACGTGTGTACTCAGTCATACAGCCTCGGCGTCGACTCGCCGGGGCACAACCCTGACGGGGACCGGCGAGGCGCCGTGGGCTAGTAGTCCAACGCAAACCTCCCGGATGCCCGCACGCTGGCGCAGCAAGATCATCGAGTAGACCTCATTTCGACACGAGTCAAGGGATCATCTTATTCCATCGGCAGGCCCACATAGTTCTCAGCAAGCGCAGTCGCCGCTGCCCGGGAACTGGTAACGTAATCCAGCTCTGCCAGTTGACGGCGCTGGTCGAACGCATTGTCGCCGTCGAAGCGGTGCAGCATCGATGTCATCCACCAGGAAAAGCGCTGCACTTTCCAGACGCGCCGCAAACACGTCGCCGAGTACTCATCGAGCAGATGACGCCGCCCGGAGACATAATACCCGGCCAGCGCCTTCGCCAGCACACGAACGTCGGCAACCGCGAGGTTCAGCCCCTTGGCTCCGGTTGGCGGAACGATGTGCGCCGCGTCGCCGGCAAGAAAGAGCCTGCCGTACTGCATCGGCTCGATGACGACGCTGTGCATGCCGGTGACCCCCTTTTGCAAGATCGGCCCCTGAGCCGGAGTCCAGCCGTCGCTGGTCGTGAGCCGCCGGTCGAGCTCCTCCCAGATCCTGGCGTCGGACCAATTCGCCGTGTCCTCATCAGGAGCGCATTGCAGATACAGCCGCGTGATTTCCGGAGAGCGCATGCTGAACAGGGCGAATCCACGCTCGTGGTAGGTGTAGATGATTTCCGGCGATAAGGGCGGCGCCTGGGCGAGGATGCCCAGCCATCCAAACGGATAGACTCTTTCATACACCCTGCGCGCGCCTTCGGGGATCGAAGGACGGCACACTCCGTGGGAGCCGTCGCATCCGGCGATGAAATCGCAGCTAAGCCTCTTCAGTTCCCCGCCCTGTCGAAAATGGATCGCCGGCGTGGTGGAATCGAGGTCGTGCAAGCTGACGCCTTCAGCCTCGAACAGAATCCTGCCGCCGGCCTCGAGACGCGTCTTGATCAGATCCTTGAGGAGCTCATGCTGGGCGTAGACCGTGATGGATTTCCCGCCAGTGAGCTCGGTGAGAGGAATAGGGTGGCGGCGTCCGAGGAAGCTCAGCTCGATCCCGTGATGAAGCAAGCCCTGCCGTTTCAGCCGCTCCCCGACGCCGGTCTCGACCAGCAGGTCCACCGTTCCCTGCTCGAGCACGCCTGCCCGAACCCGCTCTTCCACATACTGGCGCCTCGAAGCCTCCAGCACGACGGACTCGATGCCCTGAAGGCTCAGCAGGTGCGACAACACGAGTCCGGCCGGCCCCGCACCCACGATCCCGACTTGCGTGTGCATCACCCCGTGGCCGCCTCGGTGCCGTGGAGATTCAACAGACGCTCGGCGTTGGTGCGGTAGATGCGCTCTTTGTCTTCCTGCGTCAGTCCCAGATTTTCGATCACCCGGATCGTCTCCCGGATATACAGACCCGGCGAAGGCTCGAACGGCGTGTCGGAGGCGAACAGGATGCGGTCGATTCCGAAGAAGGCCAGCCCGCATTGCGTTGCCGGCAGTGCGCCAAACAGCGCCGTGTCGGCATAGAACATCCTGAAGTAATCGAGCGGGCGCTTCTTCATCGAGCGCAGCAACGCCTTATAGTCCTCACCGGAAGTGCGCAGGCCCAACTGGTCCCAGCCATAGCCGACGCGTCCCTCAAAAAACGGAATCATGGCCCCCATGTGATGGGCGATGATCTTCAGATGCGGGTGGCGGTCGAACATCCCCGAGAAGACGAGGCGCGCCATGGCGACGCTGGTTTCATACGGCCACCCGAACGTCCACCAGATCTCGAACCTGGAGCGGTCTTCGCTCGAGTAATCCGGAAAATTCGCCCCTCGCGCCGGGTGAAGCCAGACGATCAGATCGCGGCGCGCGATTTCATCAAACAACATCCGGAACTCGGGTGAATCAAGCGGCTTGCCGGCGGCGTTCGAGTAGATCTGAAAACCGAGCGCTCCAAGCTGTGCCGCCGCCCTCTCCAGCTCCCGTTCCGCCTCGGCCGGATTGTTCATCGGAAGAGAAGCGGCGAAGCCCGGGAAGCGGTTCGGATAGCGGTCCACCAACTCCGCCATCCCGTCGTTGGCGACTCTCGCCAGATGGGGAGAAATCTGCGGCCCTGCGTAGAATTCGATGGGGGGCGAGGCCAGCGAGAGCACCTGGCGGTAGTCTCCGAATTCGTCCATCATCCGGAACCGCACATCCAGATCCACCGCTACCGGAATGTTCCGCACGCGCTTGCCCATGTCCTCGAGCCCGGAGGCGACGCGAAGGAATTCCTTATAGAACCGCGGGGGGAAGATATGGTTGAAGACGTCAATCTTCACGACCCACCTGCCGGCGTCCGGCTTCCTCGGACGCGATCTGAAACGCTGTATTCGCCGCCGGGATGCCCGCGTAAATCGCCGCTTGAAGCAGGGCTTCCTTTATGTCGCACAGTTCGAGTTCGTGATCGAGGCCGGTCCGCGCATGCAGGCGGAATTCCTCCCAGCGGCCGAGCGCCGCGGTGATAGCCAGCGCCAGCAGACGCCGCGTGCGGCGGTCCAGCCCCGGCCGCGTCCAGATGGTTCCCCAGGCGAACCGGGTGATCAGCTCCTGGAACTCGCGCGTGAATCCGGTCGTGCGTGCGATGGCCGCATCCACGTACGCATCCCCCAACGTCTCGCGGCGCACCCGGTAACCGGCTTCGAGGGGATCAGCGTTTGATCCGGGCAGCAGGAAATCGAGCAGCGCCGCCTGGAAGGATCGCGGGCACTCGATGTTGGACAGATGCGCGGCCGCCAGACGCACCACCCGTGCATTCGGAATCTCGCGCGCCACGACGTCTCCATGGCCGGCCCAGGGAGTCGCCATGTCCCGGTCGCCGCCGATCACGAGCGTGGGCACACGGATCTCGCGCAGAAGGCCGGTCTGATCCATGTCCCGAATCGCCGCGCAGCAGCCGGCGTACCCGACGGGATTGGTCCCGCGGAATGTGCGCAGCAGCGAAGAGACTCGGGAGCTGTGCAGGGCCAGCTTTTCCGGCGTAACCCAGCGCTCGACTACCGTGCCCGCCAGCGCCGCCATGCCGCCCTCGAGCGCTGCCCGCCGGCGCGACTCCCAAAAAGAGGAGTCCGGGAAACGCGGAGAAGTGTTCGCCAGCACAAGATGCGTCAGCCGGTCCGGCGCATACGCGCCCAGCCACTGGCCGGTCATGGCGCCAAGGGAAAGACCGCAGAAGGCGAATCGCTCGATCCCGAGCGCATCAGCGAGCCCCAGAACGTCGCCGCCCAACCGCTCGATCGAGTATTCGCCGGCCGGAGCGTCCGAAGCCCCGTGGCCGCGCGCGTCGAATCGCAGGATGCGAAAATGCGGCAGCAGCTCGGCTGCCTGAACATCCCACAGGCCGTGGTCCAAGCCGATCGAGTGCGCGAGAATCAGCACCGGCCTGTCGTCGCTGCCTTCCAGCCGGTAGAACAAGCGGGTGTGTTCGAGCTTGACAAAGGGCACACTTCACTCCTGGGGCGAAATCAGGCGGATTCGAAACGTCTCCGCAACGCCAAGATAGGCCTCCGGCGCATCGCACTCGCGCAGAGCCTCGATCGAAAGATGGCCAGTCACCTCCGGCATTTCGCAAAGCACGTCGATCAGCCGGCGGCTCTGGGCGATGCTGGCGTGCGTGGCCTCTTCCAGAAGCCCGTGAGCGGCGTCGCGGCCAAGGCTGGGGGCCAGCATCATCGCGACCCGCTCGGCGAAGATGACTCCTCGAGTGGCCTCGAGATTGGCTCGCATTCGCCCTCGATCCACCGCCAGCCCTTCTGCCGTCTCCGCCATCGAGGCGACGGCGACGCCGGCCGCCTGGATCGCCGCAGCGATGGTCAGCCATTCCGCCTGCCAGCCGCCGGCGCCACGCTCGTGCTCCTGGACCATCCCGGAGAGGAACGTGTCCACCAGGCCCGGGACGCGATGGGCCGCGGCCAAAGTCAGCGCACACGCGATCGGATTGCGTTTGTGGGGCATCGTCGAGGAGCCGCCTCGTCCCGGCCCGCCCGGCTCGGCCACCTCGCCCACCTCGCTCTGCATCAGGAGTGCAATGTCGCGGGCCATCTTGCCCAACGAGCCGGTGTAAACGCCGGACGCGGCAACCAGAGCTGCCAGCCGGTCCCGATGCGCATGCCAGGGTGCGTCGGGAAAGGCAAGGCCGAGTTCCACAGCGAGTGCGCGGCCCACGGCGATGCCCTGCTCACCGAGCGCCGCCAGCGTCCCGCTGGCGCCTCCGAATTGCAGGACCAGAGCCTCCCGGAATGCAGCATCCACCCGAGCCCAGCCGCGACGCAAAGCGCCAAGCCACCCCGCGGTTTTGAGCCCGAAGGTCACCGGCGGCGCGGGTTGCAACAGCGTTCGCCCCAGCATCACGGTGTCTTTGTGTTGATCGGAGAGCCGGCGCAAGGCGCCATCCAGCCGCGAGTGATCCGCCGCCAGCAGCGCCTGAGCCTTCCTCAGCAACAGAACGAGCGCCGTGTCAGCGGCGTCCTGGCTGGTGGCGCCCCAGTGCACGAAGCCCGCTGACGCCGGATCGAGTGCAAGCACGCGCTCGGTCAATGCCTTCACCAGCGGGATGCCGGGTGTGCCGGCGCGCAACGTTCCGCGCGCCAATTCCACCGCATCAAACGAATCCGCCCGGGCCGCTCTTTGGATCGCTTCGGCGGCCGTTGGCGGGATGACGCCCAGCCGCGCCTCGGCGCGGGCCAAAGCGGCCTCAAAATCCAGCATCGCCCCCAGGATGGACTCGTTGGAAAAAACACCGTCGAGCGCTTCCGTCGTGGCGAGGCTTTCGATCAGCCGCATGGCCATGAATCCCTCGCGCCCTCAAACATCGAAAAACACAGTCTCGTGCTCACTACAAAGATGGACCTCGAATCTCCAGACGCCAGTATGCTGAGGGTCCGGGTGCGCCAGCAGCGTGTCGCGGCGATCCTCCGGCGCCAGGGACAAGACCGTATCCTCCTGGTTTGCCGGATCGCCGGCGAAATAGATGCGCGTCACCAGGCGGTTGAGCAGACCGCGGGCGAACAGAGACAGGTTGATGTGCGGCGCCTGCAACGCGCCATCCAAGCCCGCCACACGCCCGGGCTTGATCGTCTCGAACACAGACACGCCTTCGTCATTGGTGGCCAGCCGGCCGAAGCCGCGGAACGCCGGGTCGTGAGATTTCTGTCGAGGATCCTCCGGATGGTTGTACCTGCCGTCCGAGTCCGCCTGCCAGAGTTCGATCATGGCATCGCTCACCGGCGCGCCGTCACCGTCCAGCACCCGGCAGCGGAGATGGATGCGCTCGCCTTTCGCGTCCGGCCCTGCAAGGCATCCGAGAGCCTCGTCTGTTGTCAGAGCAAAATGGAAGAACGGGCCGATGGTTTGCGAACCACTGGGCGCCGGGTCCATATCACTCCTCAAAGGGCGTGGATCCCCGCCCGCGCAGCACAATGTCGAAGCGGTAGCCGAGAGCCCACTCGGGCTCGGTAAGGTCCAGATCGAACCTGGAAACCAGGCGCTGCCTCGCCTTCTCGTCCGGAATGGATTCGAGCACCGGGTCGAGCGGTATCAGCGGATCACCGGGAAAGTACATCTGGGTGATCAGGCGTGTGACGAACGCCGGCCCGAACAGAGAGAAATGAATATGCGCGGGCCGCCAGGCATTGATGTGATTGCGCCACGGATAGGCGCCCGGCTTGATGGTGACGAAGCGGTAGCAGCCGTTCTCATCGGTCATGGCGCGGCCGCCGCCAGTGAAGTTGGGATCGAGCGGCGCCGGGTGGTTGTCCTTGGCGTGCAAGTAGCGTCCGGCGGCGTTAGTCTGACAGATCTCGACCAGCGTGTGCCGAACGGAGCGGCCGTTGTCGTCGATGACGCGGCCGGCCACGATGATCCGCTCGCCCTGTGGCTCACCCGGATGCTGCCTCGTCAGGTCATGGTCGGTTTCGCCCATCGCATCATGGTTAAACAGCGGGCCTGTGCGCTCCGTCAGCGTGTGCGGCAGCACGATCAGAGGCTTGCTTGGCGCGCGGCGGATCGTGGACCGATACCGGTCATGTTGTAGGACCGGCTGACCGGCCGGGTCCGGTCTCTTATAAGCGTTCATGGAACCAACATGATACAGGAATCGTGCGCTGAGCCGCCGGTGATCCTCCAGGAACTTCGCACGCCAAGTTCATTACGTGAGTGATCAACGAGATAGGAGGAAATTCGCAAATGCGAGATTCGCATTTGCGTTTTGCGGGTTTGGTGATATAATTCTTGCAGTCAGATGGAGGAAAGAGAGAACCTGGCCAAGCTTCCCATCCTCGCCCTGCGGAACCGCCGTGAGGGCCTGACAAAGCTTCTGCCTC
>JACQDF010000020.1 GCA_016201205.1 Acidobacteriota bacterium | reverse complement strand
GTATGGCTTCACAATCTGGATGGCCGGCGGTGGGGTGAAGGGCGGCCAGGTCATCGGCTCGACGGACGAACTCGGTCTCCGCGCTGCCGAGGATCCGGTCCACTTGCACGACCTGCACGCCACTATTCTGGGTCTGCTCGGTTTGGACCACACCACGCTGACGTACCCCTACCTGGGTCGCGATTTTCGCCTGACCGACGTGGGCGGCAAGACCGACCTGATGGAGAAACTGAGAAGGGCTTGACGGTGTGGTCCTACCCCCCTGGTCTTACTCTGTTCCTACCCTGGGTTTGACACTCGCGTAGCCAGTTGATACACTCCGTGCGATATCACCGGGCGCGCTCGTGCCGGAGATCTTAATTCACGGCGTTTTCGGATGCATACTCGCTGATTTCTGAAGTAAAGGTGAGTGCTATGGGTAAGAAAATCTTAGTGGTGGGAGATTGGGTGATCGATGAGCACTGGGTTGCCAGCGTGCACCGCTCCCTGACCCGCAGTCGGGCCGGCAGGCATCATTCCCGAGTCCTGCACGAGTTGGGGAGTTGGATCCTCACGCTCGCGGGCGCTGGCAAGACAACCGAAATATTGCACCGGGCTGGCTCCTTTGACGTCACAGGAGTCGGTGAATGGCATCAAAAAGACGATGGTGCGTTACATCGGTTGCTTACGGAATCACCCTCCGAGTTTCACCATTTCAATTTCGCAACTCTGAGCGGTGGGGCTGAAAAGCTTGTGAATCTGGGTTCAGAGAAATCCATCACAACTCGGGTCATCCGTGTCTGGCAGCAGGAAGGATCCCATTATGCGATCGAAAAACGGGTGGATTGGGAGGTCGAGAAGAAAACCGAGGTCTGCCTTGACCGCCTACCGGCGGCGGGAGACTTCGATGCAGTGGTCCTCAAAGATATGGCTAAGGGTGTGGTAACGACGCCTGTTGTCGAAAAGCTACAGAACCGCGGAGCGAAGCAGTGGTTTGTGTCGTCCAAGCTCTGGCGTCCCGACTGGTACGGTGCGCTGGCAGAGAAGGGAGAGGCTGATAAGGTCAAGTTATGCCTTGTTCCTCCAGTGGCGGCCGAGGCTGCGCTACGAAAGGACGTCAGCCGGTGGTTTACCGATCAGGATCTCATTTCTCCAGAAGCCGTCTCGGCCCTTGAGAAACTTCGCAACGACTTTCCCAAGGCCGTCATCTGCGTTCTACCAAAGGCGTTATCCCTGATTGCTCTAGTTCAGGTGGGAGAAGTGGATCAATTGTTCACTTTTCTCCACGAGCCAAAGGAGCAGTTCCAGCCTGAGATGCCAATGGCGAGCGTCTTCTTACCCACCATGGTCGCAGCCTTGCTGGAATGCTGGCCGGAAGAAAAGCAGAAATGCATAGATCGCTTGGGCGAGGTATTATGCTTCGTCGACAACTGGATGCGCCATCAATTCGGGCGTATCAGTTCGCCAGTTGAGTGGCGGGCTAACGAGGAACCTTTTGTCCAAGTAGGCCCGAAAGGAATCCAGGCGACCACCAATGAGGCTGGCTACACTCTCGACGTCCGCATAAAGTCAGCGCAGTGGACGGTTGCTTCAGAAGAGTGGCGGGAGGCTCATCGGTGCCTAGGTGTAATTGCCAAAAAGCGCCTCGAGACTCGCCGTGCCGCCATTGAGGTCGACGGGTATGTCTGCCTCGTGAAGCAGAAGCGAAAGGTTCTGCGGAACCTTCTCACCGAGATTCGCTCCTTCGACCCCGATTCCGGTGTATCGAAGTCGTTTATGCTTCTCGCCTCCCCTGGTACAGGAAAGAGCTATCTCGTGAAGAAGCTCGCCGATATGGAGAATCTCGAGTTGCTCCCCTTTAACATCACTTCACTTCATTCGCGTGCGGACTTGCTCGATTGCTTCGATACGATCGTTACCAGCCAGGCTGCCAAGCGGGAAAGGCGGTTCCTCGTCTTCTTTGATGAGATCGACGCTCATTTGGACGGCCAGCCTAGCCTATCTACGACGCTTTTCTGCGCCCGCTGGAAGAGGGTCTGTACATCCGTGCCGGCAAGGCCTTCCATGTCGGGCCATGTATATGGATGTTTTGCGGCACCAGAAGCCCAGTCGAGGTCGACCTGCCCGCGAATTCGGAAAGACCAAGGAAAGGCAGCGATTTTGTTTCGCGTCTGAGTTTACAGTTACAGGACTTCGCCTATGATCTCAGCGAGGACGGAACCGACGAACTCGCCCGTCTGGAGAACGTATACGCAGGAGTGGCCGTTCTCAAGCGATCATTCCCGGATGTCGCACACATCAGCGAGGCGGTTCTCGAGGCTTTTCGCCGCCTCCCCCCCAAGACGGGCATCAGGCAGATTGGCCGATTCGTCAAGCGGTTCAGCCAAATCCAGTACGGAAAAGTCACAGCGCAGAACTTCCCCGAGATCCTTTGGAGACAGGAGTTCCTAATCTCGGAGGATTCCTACCAGGAGTGGTTGGCGCTTAAAGGGCGCCTCGATCAAAAGCTTATTTTCATCGATCCAAAGGCCGAGACTGCCTCTGGTGCGGAGCCGCGCCTCGCCCGCGGGGCTACCGCAGGGCAGAACGAATGACCGACAAGCAGATAAGAGATAAACACCGCTGGTTTGACGCTCGTGTAGCGAGTTGTCCGCGAGGGGCTCTTGGGCAATGCGACCTTCCGGCAGCTCGTGGTGAAACTCACGAACATCCACTTGTGTCGTCGCAATCGACTTGCGCGGCAGGTATGGCGGCGTCGTGCCGGAGCTGGCTTCGCGGGCGCACTTGCGGGCTCTCGTGCCCGTCGTGCGCCAGGTTGTCGAGCACCGACTGGGATGGCCATATTCAATGTGACCGGAACCACCAGGCTAAAGCGGCCCAAACCGACAAAGCGGTAGCCGGTCTGCTTCAAGACCTGAAATCCCGAGGCCTGCTCGAAGAGACTCTGGTGATCTGGGGCGGCGAGTTCGGCGTATGGCTTCACAATCTGGATGGCCGGCGGTGGGGTGAAGGGCGGCCAGGTCATCGGCTCGACGGACGAACTCGGTCTCCGCGCTGCCGAGGATCCGGTCCACTTGCACGACCTGCACGCCACTATTCTGGGTCTGCTCGGCTTGGACCACACCACGCTGACGTACCCCTACCTGGGTCGCGATTTTCGCCTGACCGACGTGGGCGGCAAGACCGACCTGATGGAGAAACTGAGAAGGGCTTGAAGGTTGTCTTACCCACGCTGCTTGGGGAGACCTCTATTCGTATCGCAACGCCACCACCGGGTCGATGCGCACCGCCCGCCGGGCGGGCAGGTAGCTCGCGAGGAAGGCGACCGCTCCCAGGAGCAAAGCCACCGACCCAAAGACCAGCGGGTCGGTCGGCTTGACGCCGAACAGCATGGTCGCCAGGAGGCGGCTCAGCCCCAACGCCGCCACCAACCCAACGACGATTCCCGCCACCGCCAGTGTCATGGCCTGGCGCACGATCATGTTGCGCACCGCGGAGGATTCGGCGCCGAGCGCCAGCCGGATGCCGAATTCGAGTGTGCGCTGCTGGACCGAATACGCCATCAGTCCGTACAGGCCGATCGACGCCAGCAGAATGGCCGCGAACGCGAAGATGCCGAGCAGCAGCGTATTGAACTGATTGCGCGCCGTGGACTGCACGACCACTTGGTCCATGGAGCGGACGCGCGCGGCCGGCAGGTCGGCGAGTTCCTGGAAGATACGCTGTACCGGCGTCGAGACCGAGAACGGCGTGGCGCTCGTGCGCACAACCCAGGAGAGCGGCATGAACCGGTTGTTCAGCATCATGACGGGATCGCGCACCTGCGCCACGGGAACGAACATTTGCGGCTGCGGGTTGCTGTTCAGGCCGGCGTCGCGGGCGTCGGCAACCACGCCGATGACTTCGCGCGGGGCCTCGGCGAACGCCGGTCCCATGCCGGGACCGATGCGAATCCTTTGGCCAAGCGGATCCTCCTTCGGCCAGAATTGCCGCGCGAAGGCTTCGTTGATCACGACCACGCCTGACGCCGCGGCGTCGTCACGTACGGTGAAGCCCCGGCCGCGCACAAGCGCAACTTTGAAGACGTTGAAGAAGTGGTGCGTGACATAGGCCCAACCCGCGCCGCCATGGTCCGGTCCATCGGTGAGTGGGCGACCCTCGATGAGGATCGGCAATCCGAGGCCGCTCTCGAGCGGCAGATAGGAGGTCGCTGCGGCGGCCTCGACGCCCGGCAGCGCCTCGATACGTTCCACGGCCTGGCGCGCCAAGTCCGCGATCGCCGCGGTGCGGTCGAAGCGGTTCCCGGTGAGCGACGTTGACAGCGTGAGGACATGGTGCGGATCGAAGCCCGGCGCCACGCTGTGCAGTGCGGCGAACGTGCGAACGAGCAGGCCCGCGCCCACAAGCAACACGATGGCCAGAGCCATTTCGGCGACGACGAGCATGGAGCGCGCCTTGTTCTGGCGCAACCCGGAGCCCGACCGCGTCCCACTCTCTTTCAGAATCGCGTTCAGGTCCGCCTTGGCGGCGTGGAGTGCCGGAACCAGGCCGAAAAGAATCCCGGTCGCCGCCGAGAGCGAGAGCGTGAAGGCGAGCCCCGTCCAGTCCAGCATCACCGCCGAGCCGTCCGGGCCAATGCGGGGAATGTTGCCGGGACTCAGAGCGAGCAGTGCGCGCACGCCCGCTGCCCCGAGCGCCAAGCCCAACACGCCGCCGATCAGCGACAGCACCACGCTCTCGGTCAGAAGCTGACGCACGATTCTGCCGCGGCTCGCTCCGAGCGCCGTACGCAGGGCCATCTCGCGGGAGCGAACTGAAGCCCGCGCCAGCAGCAGGTTCGCCACGTTGGCGCAGGTAATCAGGAGCACGAAGCCAACCGCGCCGAGCAGGATGAACAGCGCCGTGCGTACATCCCGGACGATGATCTCCCGCATCGGCTCGACCGAGAAGGTTGCGTTCGGACCCAACATGGCGGGATAGCGGCGCTTGAATTCCTCGGCGGCCAGATTCAGCCCGGCCTTGGCCTGGTCGAGCGTGACGGCCGGCTTCAGGCGCGCCGCAGCCAGGAAATAGTGGGCTTGCTGCGTGCTGTTGGGGTCGGCCTGGAAAGGCAGGTACAGATCGGACGCCGGTTCAAAGGCGAAGCCCGCGCCGGCCACGCCGATAATCGTGTAGGGCTCGCCGCCAAGGGAAATGGCCTTGCCGATGACCCCAGGGTCGGAGCCGAATCGGCGCTTCCACAGCCCGTTGCCCAGCACCACCACGTTGCCGCCGCGCGGGAGATCCTCCTCGGCGGAGAACGTCCGGCCGAGAGTGATGGGAGCGCCGAACAGGCGGAAGAACTCGCGCGAGACGTGGATGCCCCTGGCCTGCTCCGGCCGGTCGCCACCGCCAAGATTGATCCCCGGGCCGCCCGTGTCATAGGCCGTCACGTCTTCCAGCACTTGCGTCTGGGCGCGCCAGACGTTGTACTTGGGGACCGACGCGAACGGGGAACTGCCTCGCGGCGAGCTGTTCAACAAGACCACGATGCGGTCCGGGTCGGGGAACGGCAGCGGTTTCAGAAGAACCGTGTTGACCACTGAGAAGATCGCTGTATTGGCGCCGATGCCGAGCGTCAGCGCCGCGATGGCGGTCGCCGCGAAGCCCGGGCTCTTGCGCAGCATGCGGAGCGTCTGTTTCAGGTCCTTGAGGAGTGAATCCATGGAGCGGTTCCTCCGAGACCAATCCCTGTTTAGACGTGTTTAGACGGAGCCGGACAGTGGGCGCCAGGCTGGAGAACCTGACCCCACCCGTGGAAAGAACGCTGCGCCCTCGAATCGAAGGAGATCTACCAGCGTGTGCCGCGGCCACGGTGCGAGCCGCCTCGGTTGCCTTCGCCTGATCCGGCCGGCTTTGGACGCGCTTCGTTGACGTTCATGGCGCGCCCGTTCAAGTCTGCGCCGTTCAGTTGCGAAATCGCGGTCTCGGCCGCGCTGCGATCCGTCATCTCGACAAAGGCAAAGCCGCGAGGCTGCCCACTGTCTCGATCCGTTACGATGCTGACCCGCTCCACGCTGCCGTAGTTGGCGAACGCCGCGTGCAACTCGTCCTGTGTGGTCTTGAAGCTGAGGTTGCCGACAAAGATGTTGGTCATGAAAATCCTTTCCAGAAAGTGAAATCGCCTTTTTTCAAACTGCGCTGGGGAACCGAAACCAGGGGCCACCGAAGACTTGCCAGCGCCGACATGCGAGCGGGAAGGCACACGCTACGTAACCGTAAGAACATACAAACCGGCGCCGAGGGTGAGGATGACAAGAGCGATTGCGGCAACCACTTTCACCTTTCGTGCTGTCGCTTGGTCGCGCAGTTTATCCTTATGAGCCCAACCACGCCAGAGATCTTCATTGATTACTGAGTTATCGTCTCTTGAGTTATCCATATGTTTGCGCTTTTGTCGAGCTGTTCTTGGGTAGCAACCACATCTATGCCGGGCCGACCCCCGGCTGCCCTGGCGGAACTCGCCAGGCAGCTCCGACGTGGTCGGTGGCAGGCCGGCGCGGCGGTTTCCTCTTCTGGGCCGCTGCAGCGCGCGCTGCCGCCCGAGCGTTTGAACAAAGCCGCATGTCCTCCTCGGTGTAGGTGAACGTGCGCTTCTCCTCGCCCTGGTCACGCCGGTCCAGAAGCTCCCGGCACAATAGCGGCAGTTCCTGCAATTGAATGCCGTATTTCCGAGCCAGGCCGACATCGGTCTTGACCGTAAACGCCGTCCGGGTTCGATCTTGCCCGATGCCTTCAAATGCAAAGATGCGGAACCCCATGTCCTGTCTGAACCCCGTGAGAACAAACTGCATATTTGCGCTCCCTACAGAAGTCTCTTCACTCCCTCGGCGCCGGCCCCGCCGTCACGGCACCGCGACCAATGCCGGTTACAAGGGGGCTCGTATTCGAGAACCAGGCGATCCTGCCGGGCGGGCCGTTTGGCCCGATCACATACCTCGAAGACAAATCCGGTTGGATGCCTCTCGCGGAGCGACGTATCCAACTCCCGCAAGTGCCCTAACAGAGTTTCCTGTATGTTGTCAGTCTCGCCGATATAAATCCACTCGATCGCATTCGAGAGTCCATACACCCCCGACGCGGTTGGCGCATGCTCGCGGACTGATGCTGCGGTGAAGGACCGGGGAAGAAGTTGGTCAAAGGGCATCTGGCGCCTTTTTTCCGCTGCTGTTGAAGGACGGTTGAAGCATCGCCCCGCCGTTCTTGCCGGCCGTCCTGGCTGGTGGTGTTCTCTTGGCACGGCCAGGGTCCTGTATCGATCGCAGCCGCGCCACTAACGCCTTACCCAGGCTCACCTCCGCGGTGTTGGATTTGTAGCCGGGCATTCTGGGGTCGATGAACTCTCTGCGGAATAGCTGATCCGATGCCAGAGTCGTTAACAGCTCCAGTTCTCTGGCGGTGATTTTGAGGGTGATAAGTCTCATTCCGTCCCGTCTCCTGGTCCCGAGCAGACCAGGCTCTCTCCATCTGCCAGAGTGGGCTGGCCAGATGACCGGCGTCAGCTCTAAGGGTGTACCTGGTTCCCGTAGGTTTCTGGCAGGGATCAAACATGCCAACCTCCTCGGTTGTCCTGTCCGCTAAGCGGAGGGAACGGACAAGCCGGCTTAGCACGGATGATCCGCAGAGCGTCAAAAGCACGCTCCTTAACTAGTATCGGTGAAGTCCCGTTGCTTGTCAACCTGGGACATGGAACACTGAGAACAGCGCTTAATCGGAAGCGGTGAAGTGCGGCGATCGGACCCCCAATGGATCTTGGTTTTGTGATCCGCCACCGGCTGAGGAAACTTGGGCTCGAACAGAGAGGCCTTGCTGCCGCTGCTCACGTGACCGAATCCTACATCTCCCAGTTGCTGGCGGGGAAGAAGGCCCCTCCCGCTCCCGATCGCACGGACGTATACGAGAAGATGGAAGGCTTCTTGGGGCTGCCGAGCGGGGAACTTTCGAAGCTGGCCGGCGTTCAGCGTATGGAATGCCTGAAGAAGCGAATCGCAGACCCGCCCCGACCGCTATTCAAGGAGTTTCGGGAGCTGATCCTGAGCAAATGCAATCCCGGCAAGTGCCGGCAAATACGCGACATTTTTGAGAAGGAACCGTTCGGTGAGCTCGAGCGGCTGGTGACCCAGAAGCTCTTAGATGTCGCCAAGAACGTCGCCAAGGAAGAATTGGAGAGTGAAAACTGGCTCCGCATGGTAGCTCGTCTCAGCAAGCAAAGCTATGAACAGATGCGCGTGATGATTCTCGAGTTCCTGGACACGGACGTTTTCCACGTGTCAGTCGATAACTGTGTCTCTTTTATGGATCCGCTGATCGAGTCCTGGGACATTGACCTGGAGACTTTTGGCGTCGAGATCGTCCTGAACCGCAGGCTGACTCTTGGGCACCTGAAGAGGTTCGACTTTGTCGAGCGCGAACCGGAACACCCCTTTCACGTAGAGCCGGGCTTTGAAGAGTTCCTGAGAGACCCCTTGCTTAGCGGCGACGCCACCGATGAGGAAATCGAGTTTTTGAAGCTGCTGAGGTTCGGAGACAAACGACCGACGGCAATCTATTACTACCGGGAATTGCAGAATCTGAGGGATCCTCTCCACTTCCGGGCTTCCGCGCAAAGGGAAGAATTGGACTGACCAAAGGAGCGCGGGAAGCCGGGCGGAAGCCCGGCTGCGGCACAGAAGTGCCGCCCCCCTCCTCCCCCTCAACTACCCCCCTGCAAATGCCGATGATCTCGTATATAATCATGGAAACCTCACTGGGAGGCATACGATGACGAGCCGCACCCGTGCT
>JACQDF010000120.1 GCA_016201205.1 Acidobacteriota bacterium | reverse complement strand
TCGCCGGCCCGCTCGCAGCCGTGCGGGCGCAGGAGAAACCACCGGCCCTCCAGGAGCGGGTCGCGAGCAAGCAGAGCATCGAGTACGGCGCCGGCTTGCTCAAGATCGCCGACTTGGAAAAGACGCGCCACCGGCCCGAAGAAGCCGAAGCCTTTTACGCCAAGGCCGCCCAGGCGCTGGGCGACCGGCCGGAAGCCGTGCCCGCCCTGATTTACCTTGGTCTGCGTAAGAACAATCCCGAAGAGGCCATCGAGTATTTCCAGAAAGCGCAACGGCTGGATCCTTTGCACGCGGGGCCGGCCTTGATGTGGATGGCTCTGATCCGGGAACGCGAGCAGAAGCCGGCCGAAGCCGAATCCCTGTACAAGTCAGCGCTGGCCGTCGAGAAGCCGGACTCGGCTGAGGCGGCCGATACCAGCCAGCTCTATGCCCGTTTCCTGAACGGACAGGGGCGTGAAGAGGAAGGGCGCGCGATGCTGGATCGCGCGACGGCCGTTCGCAAGGAGCTTTTCCAAAAGGAAGCCACGCAACTTCCCATAAAGGCCGGCACGAACGTGCTCCGTATCGGCGACGGTGTAAAACCGCCGGCGCTCATCTCGAAAGTGGAGCCGGAATACACGCAGGAAGCCCGCTTCGCGAAACACCAGGGAAAGGTCGTGGTGTACGCGGAGATCGGTCCTGATGGGATGGCCGGCAGCATGCGAATTGTCCAGGGCATCGGATTCGGGTTGGATGAGAACGCAATCCGGGCGATCAGCAATTGGCGTTTCCAGCCGGGCACGAAGGACGGCGTTGCGGTCACGGTGGCGGCAACGATCGAAGTGAATTACCGTCTGTTGTGAGCCAGAAAAGGGCGCCCCGCATGGGAGCGCCCTTCGTCGCGTCAATCGGAATCTACCCTGGATTTGGAACTATCTGGTCCCCTTCGCATCGGGGCTTCTTTTATGTTAGCACTGTGTGGAAGGTATGGAATCCTCACGGCGCAGTTTTCTTGCATTGTCCGCGGGGCTTGTTGCGCAAGCCGGTCCGCGGGCGCGCATTCTTTCGACGAGCGTCATCAGCCGCGACCGCTATTACCACGGCTGGCCGACGCTGGCGCGGCGCGGCAATGGCGAGTTGCTGGTGGTCTGCTCGGGCGGACGCGAATCACATGTGTGCCCGTTCGGTCGCGTCGAATTGATCCGGTCCAAGGACGACGGCAAGACCTGGACGTGGCCCGAAGTGCTGCTGGACACGCCGATCGACGATCGCGACGCAGGCGTTCTCGAGACGCCGAAAGGGTCCCTGCTGGTGACCACGTTCACGTCGCTTGCGTATGAGCCGGTCCTCGACAAGGCGGTGAACTGGCCCGCCGGGCGTCTGGCGAGCTGGCGCGCGGCCAACAGCCGCCTGGACGCCGCGCAACGCAAAGCCATGCTCGGCACGTGGATGCTGCGTTCAACGGATGGCGGCATGACCTGGTCGGCGCCGTACCGTGTCCCGGTCGACAGCCCGCACGGCCCCGTGGCCCTTCCCGATGGCCGGCTGGTTTACGCAGGCAAGCAGCTTTGGGAGCCAGGACAGAAGGTGGGGATCTGTGAATCGAGCGATGACGGCGTGAGCTGGCGCTGGCTTGCCGATATTCCCACGCGGCCAGGCGACCGGCACGAAGATTATCACGAATTGCACGCGGTGGAGACCGTGGACAAGCGCATTCTGGTGCACATCCGCAATCACAACACATCCAACCAGGGCGAGACACTGCAATGTGAATCGGCCGACGGAGGCAAGAGCTGGTCCACGCCGCATTCGATCGGCGTATGGGGACTGCCATCGCACCTGCTGCGGCTTCGCGACGGGCGGCTGCTGATGTCTTATGGACATCGGCGCAAGCCGTTTGGCAGCCAGGCGCGCACCAGTGAGGATCACGGCCGCACATGGTCCGAGCCGATCGTCATTTCCGAGGACGGCGCCGGCACGGACCTCGGATATCCCTCCACGGTGGAGCTGGCCGGCGGCGATCTACTGACGGTGTGGTACGAGCTGCTGGCGGGTTCGCCGCGCGCCGTATTGCGGCAGGCGCGCTGGAGATTGTAGCCGCCAGCTCAAACCAGATCGCGGCGATAGATGGCAAAATTGCTGGCTACCCGCCCGCCGAGTTTTTCCGCCGTGCGCCCGGACCGCCAGTTGTCATCCAGGACCACCGTGTAGCTGGAATCCTTGCAGCCGCGCTCGATCATCGCCAGGTAGCTCGAGGCCGCCATGGCGAGGTTGACTCCCATGCCCCGCAGCCGCTCCCGCACGCCGATCGACAGCAGAACCGCCCGCTCCGGTTGGTGCAAATCCGGCAGCGCGAACACGCATCCGGCGGTGACGCCGCCGATCTCGGCGAAGACGCAATAGCTGGCCACCAGCAGATCCTTGATGCCGATGGTAAAGCCGGCCAGCTCGTCATAGGTGAATTGCGGCGCTCCCCAGTGCTCCCGGAACGTCTCATTGTAAAGTTCCTGGAACAGGGCCGTTTCCCGTTCGAGCTGCGAAAAATCCCAGGACCTGAGGCGGATTCCTTTCCTGGACGCCTCGGCCACCATGCTGCGGTATTGTGCGGCTCGCGACTCGTTGAAGCGAGTCCGATATTCGATGAGTCCCTTCTCGGTCGCAAACCCCGCGTTCTTGATGAAGCGGTGGTAGTAAGGCGGATTGTAGGAGTGCAGGAAGGTCGGCCGCTGGTCGAAGGAGTCGATGGCAACGCCGAGCTGGAACAGATAGTGGAACGAGAGCCGGGCAAAGCGGCAGCCTCGTTCGCCCAGCCAGTCGCAGGCGTGACGAAGCAGCGCGCGCGAAGCCTCCTCGGCGCCCGGAGCGGCTTCGAGCCAGACCAGATGGCCGGCCGCCTCGCGCCAGTGCTGGTTGAAGCTGTCATCGATAACCGCGGTAACCGTTGCCTGGATGGCGCCGCCCTGCTCGACCCAGAAAGGCTGAATCCGCGCGTGGGTGCGCACCGGATGCCCATCCACCATCATCAACAGGCGGTGGTGGCGGTCGGGAGCGACCCAGCAGGGATTGACGCGATAGAGCTCGGCGGCGAAGTCGAGACATCGCTCGGAGTCCGCCTGCGATTGAGCGGCATGGATCTGCATACAGTCAGTGCTCCCCGATGAACATAGTTCGAGTACAATTCTAGAACACCCTGATGCCGAGCCCAATTACCGATGAAAAGCTTCAAAATTTTCAGTCCACTGTCGGCGGCCTGCTCTCGAAAGCCACTTCGCTGGCGAACATTCCGATTGGCCCGACAGCCGCCATCGGGTTCGCCGCCGAGACTGTCTTCCGCCTGGTGCGGCTCGGATTTGCCATTCGCCGTGCGCAGTTGGAGGCCAACAAGCAACTGAGCGATGCCGTGCGGCTGGAGGACATACCGCGTGAATCCATCGCCTTGAATCTGAACGATGCCGTGCTCGAGAACAAGATCCGCTCGGGTGAGTTTGAAGCGCAGTTCCCAGAAGCGGCCGAGCAGTTTCTGGAGGAGATCGAAACGTTCCGCTCGAATGCCCCACTCGCCGTGCCGAGGCGCACGCGCCGCCTGCTGGCATTTGCCGTCCGGCATGTGCCCGCTCTGGTGCGGGATGGCCGCCTCGAAAGTCCGGAGCTACAGCACCTGTTCGGCCGCTTTCTGCACCCGCTGGCGCCGGACTACCGCCGGGTGATCGGCGAGATGGAGCAGATGCTGCCAGCGCCGGATCTTGATACCGAATCGCATCTGGCCCGGACCCGTGACTCGTTCACCCGGTCGCTCGAGCTAAGCCGCCTGCGCCTGAACCAGCTCACGGCCGCTGAGCAGAGCGAGCTGAACCAGGCCATCAGCGGCCTGGTGACGGACGCGATTCTCGGCAGCGCCGGCCTTGCCAGCAAGACAACGGACTTCCTGGTGAGCCGGAAGAAGCTCCAGATCGACGAAGAGATCGAAAGCAACGAAGCCGAAAAGGCGAAGATCCCGGACGATCAGCCGGATGCGGCGGCGCGCAGGCTCGAGATCAGCAAACGCATCGAGGAGCTCAGGAAGTGGAAGGCGAGGTTGGGGTGATCGCCCGGCGCTTCTGGCTCGTTTTCTCGGTACTGGCGCTGTTTTGCGGCGTGGAAAGCGGCTGCATCTTTCGCCGCAAGATTACAAAGAGTCCGTATCAGGTGGCGCTCGAGGCCTATTCAACAGCGGGCACGGTCCAGGAACTTGTCGAAGCGCTTCCGATCCTCACGGCGGAGCTGAAACGGGATCCGTCCGACGCCCAGCTCCGTCTGCTGCGCGCCAGCACGCTGCTGCGGATCGCTCGTGAGCAACGCCTGTCGGCCGCTACCTGGCAGCGCGGCGGTTCTGCGAGCCAGGTGGTGGAAGATCTTCGGAGGATGCTGGCTCAGCTTTCCAACACGCCCTCCGGTCTTGGCTGGGCCGGCGTCCGTGCCTACATCTCGGCGGCGGATCTGGCCCTGGTGCGCGCGCAAACCGGGATTGCCGATCTGACGCTTTCTCGCGATTCACAAGACGCAGCCGCTGGACCGCGCACTTGCCAGTTCGAGTTCAACGGCGACTCGCGCTCCATCTCCGTCCCGGCCAACCAGGACCTGCTGGCAGCCCTCAAAGCCGCCTTCGATCAGCAGAATCTCCCTGGGGCCTCGGCAACCATCGAGGGAGAGAGACCGAGGATCCTTCGCATCCGATTCATCACCAGCGAGCCCGCTGCCGTACAGCTCACTGGATGTGCCGAGCAGAAGGGCCCGGATCTGATGCAGTCGCAACTCCAGGCCCGCGCGCTTCAGATCATCGCCCGCGATTTTTACGCGTTCGCGTTTCAGACGGCCGAGTCGCTGCTGAGGAGCTCACCTGGACAAGCCGCCCCGGCGCTGGCCGCACAACGGGAGCACGCGCTCGAGGGCTATGTGGCAGCCGAAGCCGGCGTCGCGCAGGCCGATGACCGCCTCGACTTCGTGGCGGCGCCGCTGGCACGGCTCGCCGCCGCTCGCGATGCCTCGCTCAAGGGGCAGCTTCCCTCCGATGCAACTGCTTTTGGCGCGCCCATCAGCCTCGAGCCGCGGGTCCACGACCGCGACTGGCGCATCCTTCGCGCCTCCCGGCCGCCCACCCAAAACGAATCCCTGCGCTCCCGTGACCTCGCGCTCCGGGGACAGATTGCCGCATCCTTCCTCGAAGAGCCGGGCCGCTCGCGGCACTACACCGTCGATGTGCTCGAGGACCTCATTACGAATCTGGCCGCCATGCGCTTACAGTGGACACTGCGATCCATCCCATCCTCTCAGGACGAGCTGCGAATTCTCGTGGAGCGGCATCCGCTGTATAAACAATTCACGGCGCCGGTGGTGGACTTCAATCTTTATGCGGGGGACCGGCAGGTGTTGCAGGTAAATGCTCTCGCGCATCGACCCGCCGGCGCCGGTCAGCGCCCGGGCCCGGTGTTTGTGCCGCCGGGAGGTGTGACGCTTGTCCTCCATGCCGGCGATGCTTCTCCGATGCAGACTGCTCCAGCCGAAGTGCATCTGTTTCCTGCAGCCGGCCCGCGCTTTGATTTCCTCTCGCAGAAAGCGACGCGGCTGCGTGTGGTGGACGGCTTCGGGAGCACGGTGGCCACGATGACGCTGCCGTGAGGGGGGTGCGGGTTCACGCTGGTTTACACTGGGGTACAATTGTAGAACGCCGCAAATGAGAACCTGCCTGCTGCTGGTTGGCATTCCGCTCTTGGTGTATCCTCAAACCCGGCCCACCCCGGACTGCACTTTCCGCCGGGACCCCGACGAGTACCTGTCCCGGCAGGCGCGCATTCACCGTGATGTCTTCGACGTCACCGTCAAGTACTCGGCGAAAGCCACCGCCGGGAAAACGCGCGCCGCCCACGCGGCCACCATGCCGCGGCGCGATTTCATCGACGACTACATCTTTCAGAAGCTGGAAGAGCGCAACATCGCCCCGGCGCCCATCGCCGGGGATGAAGAATACCTGCGCCGGGTCTCGCTCGACTTGACGGGCCGAATCCCCTCGTCCGCCGAGATCCGCACCTTCCTCGCCGACACGGACGAGAACAAGCGCGACAAGGCGATCAACAGGCTGCTGGCGAGTGAAGAGTTTGTCGACAAGTGGACCATGTGGCTCGGCGATCTGCTGAAGAACAACTCGTTTCCGTCGAACTTCGACCGCCAGCAGGAAGGGCGCAACGCCTACCACTCTTACATCCGCAACGCGCTGAAGGCTGACCAGTCGCTGAAGGATTTCGCTTACGAGCTGGTGATTGGCTCGGGGAATCATTTTGACGTGAGCGCCGGCGGCGCCAATTTCCCGATCGCCTCCAAAACGCCGATGGGCCCCATACAGGACACCTACGACACGATGCTGGCGATGACGGCGTCAACGTTCCTCGGCTTGGGGGAGATGGATTGCCTGCTTTGCCATAGCGGGCGCGGGCACCTCGATCAGGTGAACCTATGGGGGTCGAGCATCACGCGGATGGAAGGCTGGCGGATGGCGGCGTTCTTTTCGCGCTTGAACATGCCGCAGCGCAATGTTGCCGCCACCGACCCTTACTACCGCAGCTTCGACGTCTCGGACCGCACCAGCGGAAACTACGATTTGGGTACGAACTGGGGAAACCGGCCGGACCGCGGAGTGGTCAACAACGTTCGCAACCTTGCGCCGGAGTACCTGGGCACTGGCGCCATCCCGAAAGACAACAACTGGCGGGCCGCTTTCGCCGAGAACATGGTGAAGGACCCGATGTTCGCGCGCAATTTCGCCAACCGGCTGTGGAAGGAGATGTTCAATCTGGCGCTGGCGGAGCCGGTGGACAGCCTCGATCCGGCGCGCCTGGATCCGGAGAATCCGCCGGCGGCCCCGTGGACGCTTCAAGCGACGCATCCCGAGCTGCTCGAAAAGCTGGCAAGTTTCTTTCGCGCCTATGACTACAACCTGCGCGGCTTCCTGCGCACGCTGGCGCAGTCGACCGCCTATCAGTTGAGTTCGCGCTACGAAGGCGAATGGAAGTACGAATACATCACCTCCTTCGCGCGCCATTATCCGCGGCGGCTGATGGCTGAGGAAATCCATGATGCCGTTGTGAAGTCCACGGGTGTGCCGGGCTCATACGCAGTGAAAGGCTTCGACACGCCGATGGCCTGGGCGATGCAGTTGCCCGAGCCGGCAGAGCCGCGCAACAACGGCGCCGTCGCCACCTTCCTGAACTACTTCCTGCGCGGCAATCGCGATTCGCAGCTCCGCTCGGCGAGCCAGTCCATTTTGCAGCAGATGAACCTGATGAACGACACGATGGTGCTGAACCGGACGCGCGTGGCCGCTTCGCCTGGCTTGCAGAATGCCGCCAGGCTCTCCTCCAACGAGGCGGTGATCGACGAGTTGAGCCTGCTCTTTTTGTCTCGCCTGCCGACGGAGCAGGAGCGCAAGACGGCGCTCGATTACCTGGCCAAGGCCAGGGATGCCAATGAACGCAGCACGTTTGTCGAGGACCTGGCTTGGGTGCTGGTCAACAAGCCCGAGTTTATGTTTAGCTATTAGGGCCCCTGGTATTTCCGGAGACGACGGATGAAGGACCGATTCGGATTCGACTGGAGCAAGATCGCCGGGACGCAATTCTGGCGCCGTCCTCAATTCGGCCGCCGCATGTTTTTCCGCCATGTGGCTTCCGCCGTGGGCGGATACTTTCTGCTGCCTGAAAGGCCGATGGAGAGAATTGCCAAGGCGGCGCCGGCGCTCGCAAACAAAGCGAAGAACTGCATTTTCATCCTGATGTCGGGCGGCCCCAGCCAGATCGACACCTTCGATTTCAAAGACGGGGCGTGGCTGCCGCAAGGTCTGAACCCGGCCAATTACGGGGCCATTCGCTGGCCGCAGGCCGCCATGCCGATGCTGGCGGACCGGCTCGATTCGATCGCGCTGGTTCGCTCCATCAAGGCATGGGCGCTGGTGCACAATCTCGCCAGGACCTGGGTGCAGATCGGCCGCAACCCGACGCTGAGCAGCTCGCGCATTGCGCCGCACATCGGTTCCGTAGTCTCGATCGAGTTCTCGAAGGATGCGAGCCGGGCGTTGCCCGCGTTCGTTCACTTGAATGTGACCGCCGGCCCGGGCGCGGGGTATCTGCCGCCGGAGCACAGTCCCTTCTACGTAAGCCCCGGTGGCGGCGGCATGGCCAACACGACGCACCGCGACGGACAGGCTCGCTACAACCGCCGCCTGGGATTGCTCGATGAAATGACAGCCGGGTTGCGCGCGTCCGGCGAGCTGGGCGCGAGTGTCCATGAGACCTTCGCTTTCCAGGAGGCGGCCCGCAAGCTTACCTATAACCCGGATGTGGACCGGATCTTCACTTTCGACGCCAGCGAGCGCGCCCGCTACGGCAGCACGGGTTTCGGGAACGCGTGCATCGCCGCCCGCAACCTGCTCCGCGCCCGCTCCGGCGTGCGCTTCATTCAGATCAACCAGGGCGATTGGGACCACCACGAGAATATCTACGTCACCAGCGGCGGTCATCTGCTGGTGATGAGGCAGTTCGACACCAGCCTCGGCTCACTGTTGCAGGACTTGAAGAATGACGGCCTGCTGGAGGAGACGCTGATTGTGGCATTGGGCGAATTCGGGCGCGTCCCCGGCCAGATCAACTCGGGTAAGGGCCGCGACCACCATGTCCAGCAGGCAGCGCTCTTTGCGGGCGCGGGTGTGAAGGGAGGGCGCGCCGTCGGCGCGACCGATGCCTCCGGCGGGGCCACCAAAGAGCCCGGCTGGAGCCGCGAGCGCGACATCCGCGCCGAGGACATCGAGGCGACCATCTACTCCGCGCTGGGCATCGATTACACCACCGTGCGCAGGGATGACCCCATCGGGCGCGGATTTGAATACGTGCCGTTCTCGGACCGCGACCTGTACGGTCCGATCCACGAGTTGTGGGAGTAGCGAGCATCGGATCCGTCGAGGCCAACGCCCCCCGCATTCGCTTTGACCGCAACGAGCTTTCCGGGGCGTTCGGCGACATGGGAACGGATTTTCCGCTCCTGGCCGGAATGATCCTCGCAGCCGGCCTGGATCCGGCCAGCACACTCATCCTGTTCGGCGCGATGCAGGTTCTCACCGGATTCTTCTACGGGATTCCCATGCCTGCCCAGCCGCTCAAGGCGATGGCTGTGCTGGTGATCTCGCAAAAGGTGGCCGGGAGCGTGCTCTATGGCGGTGGCCTGGCGATCGGGGCCGCCATGCTTCTGCTGGCGGTGACGGGCTTGATCGATGTGGTGGCCAAGGCTGTGCCGAAGGTTGTCGTTCGCGGGATTCAATTTGGCCTGGGGCTTCAGCTCGCGAGCCTGGCCCTGAAGGAATACGTGCCGGCGGAAGGTGTGGCCGGATACGGGCTGGCTCTGGCTGCCTTCACAGTCGTGCTGTTTCTGCTGGGCAACCGGCGGTTTCCTCCTGCTCCGTTTGTGATTCTGTTCGGCGTGGTGTACGCCATCCTGTTCCGGGTGGACGGCGCAACCCTGGCGAGCGGCATTGGCTTTCGCCTGCCTCAGGTTCATGTCCCCACCGGGCAGGACATTTGGAGCGGGCTGATTCTGCTGGCGCTTCCACAGATTCCGCTTTCGCTGGGCAACTCAATTCTGGCAACCAGGCAGATCACCAGGGACCTCTTTCCGCACAAGGACATCGGAGTGCGGAGGATCAGCTTCACCTACGCCGCCATGAATCTGCTGAATCCCTTCTTCAGCGGCGTGCCCACCTGCCATGGCTCGGGCGGCATGGCGGGTCACTATGCGTTCGGGGGAAGAACAGGCGGCTCGGTGGTGCTGTATGGCGCCTTGTATCTGGCAATTGGCTTGTTCTTCAGCGGCAGCTTCGGCCAGGTGCTGCTGCTGTTTCCGAAACCCGTCCTGGGAACGATTCTTCTCTTTGAAGCGGTGACGCTGATGGCGCTGGCCAAGGATATGGTTTCTTCCCCGGCGTATCTGTTGATCGTGTTGCTGGTGGGATTGATGGCGGTGAATCTCCCTTACGGTTACCTGGTGGCATTGGTGGCCGGCATGGCGCTGGCGTATCTGGCGGACAAGCGGTGGATCGGACTGGGAAAGCAGTCATAGCACAAGCCTCTTGGGAACCTTGTCAACAATTGACAACTGTTGTTATTCAGGGTATCGTTCTCGCATGAACGTCAATCTTGGCCCCGTGTTCGATCAGTTCGTTGCCGACCTCCTCAAGAGCGGCCTCTACCAATCCCAAAGCGAAGTGCTGCGGGAAGGACTCCGGCTTCTCAAGGAGCGGGAAGAGTTGAAGCAGCTCCGGCTCGCGGAACTGCGCAAGGAAATCGCCATTGGCAGCGAACAGGCCGACCGCGGCGAGTTCGTTGACGGCGAAGAAACGTTCGCTGAAATCCGGAAGCGCAGCGCCGGGCGGAAGCGCGCCAAGGGATGAAACGATTCATTCTCACCCCGCGCGCAAAGCAGGATGTCAACGACATCTGGGACTACAAGCGGCATCGCTACTTTTTGGTCTAATCTGATCGTCTATCGGCACGAAACGAGGCCGTTGCAGATCATCCGTGTGCTCCATGCTGCGCGTGGATGCGCGGAGCATTTTGGGTCCCCTTTTCATTAAGCACGCCCCGCCTCCTTCGGCTCTTCGCCTCCACAAAGACCTCAATGCCGGAGCGCTTGTGCTTCGCCACAAACTCGCAGTGCTTCGTCTTCTTTACTTTCTCGTCGAGCAGCTCGATCTCGAAGTCAGCCCGAGCGAAGATCGACGCGATTGCCACCTCGTATCGCGCTCCCTGGAAGGCAACTCTGTCCCGCAAGCGCTCGACGAGCGAATCGGGCAACTTGTTCACCAGTTGAAGCAGGTATAGATCGTAGGCGAGCAACTCGGCGGCCTTCATCGGCCCCGACAGCACATAGACGCCCTTTGCCAATCGCATCGGGCTTTGAGCGAGGTTGTTGAAGTGCTCCAACCATCGCACCACAACATGCCGTTCTTCCACCGGCAGCTTTTCCTGCGCGGCGATCCAGTCGCGGCCGAGGGTATCCTTCAGCAGCTCGATAACAAAATCCTGAAATGTTTCTCGCGTGTCGCGGTGATGCAACGTGCTCCAGATCATCCGCCAGCGGCGCCCATGCCAGACGAAGCTTCGAAAGTTGGTGAGCTTGGTCCCCTCGATCGCTTCCTGTGGGATCAATCCAAGGGTTTCCTCGCTGCTCGGCGGCAACGGATCAGCATTCTGGCCAGTGATCAAGCAGCACTTCTTATACTTCTTGCCGCTGCCGCAAGGGCAGAGGTCGTTTCGCCCAACTTTGACCGCCGGAGGCATTGAGAGTAATTCGCCATTTCTGGGGACACTCCCATTTTACCAGAGCAAACAAAGCCCCCGCCGCCTTTCGACTGACGGGGCTCATGCTCGCCGAAGCTTGCATGGGAATTGGTGCCGACCTCCTGAAAGGCGGTTTATACCAATCCCAAAGCGAAGCACTGCGGGAAGGACTCCGCTTCTCAAGGAACGGGAACAGTTGAGGCAACTCCGGCACGGGAACTGCGCAAGGAAATCGCCATCGGCAGCGAACAGGCCGACCGCGGCGAGCTCGTTGACGGCGAAGAAACGTTCGCTGAAATCCGGAAGCGCAGCGCCGGGCGGAAGCGCGCCAAGGGATGAAACGATTCACTCTCACCCCGCGCGCCAAGCAGGATGTCAACGACATCTGGGACTACATCGCCGACGATAACATCGAAGCCGCCGACCGCGTTTTGGGAGCTTTGGAAGAGGCAATGTTTAAGCTGGCGAAGAATCCAAGCATTGGCCATTGGCGGGAAGAGACAGCGGACAAGCGGCATATGGAAATCTTTGGTGCGGATGAGAATACAAGGGTCACAAGGGTTGCTGTCCGATCTGCAACAGAAGCGCGTCAACGGTCTCCCACGGCAATCGAGTTCCACGCAGGCGTAGCGATACAAAGCAATCGCGAAGAGCGGTTGAGGAAAGCAGATCCAGTTCGTGGAACCGTCGAAGCACCCATAGAGTTCCATGAAACTCCAGATCATCGCGCTCGGCTAGTTCTCGGCCCAACGGATCGTCAACGATCACCGTTGCGCCAAACTGAGAAGCCTGGACGACTGCCTCAACTTCGCCACGATCCTGCGCGCCTTGCCGAGCTCGTTCTGCGAGGAGGAACTCGACGGCGCCTTGCTCGTAGCCGTCGCAACGCTGGAGAAAAGCGTAAGTCTCAAACAGGAATTGCAAGCGATCTTTTGTCGCTCGCCGTTTGAAAAGATCCTCGCGGACTGCTTTTGGCACGAGCACGATTGAAAAAAGAAAACTCAGCTTGGGCAGAAGGTCGAGATGATCGAGAGCAATGACACAAGAGCTGTCGATCGTACAGCGGCGCGCCCTCATTCGAATCAGCTTCGATCGGCGGGCGCCAGGATTAGCAGGCCAAGTGCGAGCGTGCCCAAGGCCAACAGGGCCTTTTTTGCATTCTGCTGTGCATCGATAGTTTTGAGATGCTGCACGATGCCGATTTCCGCCCCGCCCGGATTGGCCGGGTCGATAACCACAAGATTCGACGCAAAGTATGGTTGAAGTTCTGGTGCGGAGGCTGGGTAAGTCATCACGATCATGTTCTTGCGAAGGGCCATGCCAGCGTTGAGTTCCTGGCGACATGCCTCCGTGAGACCCGCCCCGATGATGCCCAGGACGACCTCTGCCTCATTCAACTTTTGACTGGCTTCCGGATCAAGGAGAGTTGGGACACCTTGGCGAGTGAATGCCGGCGGCACGTATACAGTGAGGCCGTTCACGGCGCCCAAGGCTTGGAGACGAAGAGCCGTGACCTGATCGCTGGCGTCGCCGTATGAGATGAATACTTTCATGTCCTGAAATATTTGGTGCGGATGAGAGGACTTGAACCTCCACTCCCTTGCGAGAACTAGAACCTGAATCTAGCGCGTCTGCCAATTCCGCCACATCCGCACGGAGGGATGGAATCCGATTCTATTGTGAGCGACCCGGAGGGCCGGTGTCAAACTCCCGGCGCCACTGGTCTCGCAGCCGCCGCAGCTCGAGAATCAATTGCATCACCCGACTCTCGATCTGGTCGGCTGCATCCCGATAGACCTGCTCCTTTTCCCCCATCGGATCGGTCACTGTCCACTCCCGCACCGGTGCGTTCACTTCCGGAGGCAGCGACATCCCGCTCATATTGACCACCAGATCAAATGATTCGCCCTGATAATCGGCGACGCTTTTCGGGAGCACGTCGCCCAGGTCGATGTTCTTGTCACGCAGCACCTTGCGTGTCAGCGGCGCCAGCATCATCGCCGGGTACACACCGGCGCTGCGAGCTTCCATCACGTCCGAGCCATAGGTGCGCGCAAACGCCTCCGCCATCTGGCTGCGGATCGCATTGCCAAAGCAGACAAACAGCACCCGAAACGGCCGGTTCATGGTTTCTTCGGTCACGCCGCCTTCGCTACCTTGTCGAGGAAGATCCGATGCACGCGAGCATCCTCGGTGAGTTCCGGGTGAAACGTCGCCACCAGGTGGCGGTCCTGCTCCACCAGCACCGGATCCCCCTGGTACCGAATGAGGACGCGAACGCCGGGCCCGACTGCGCGGATCACCGGCGCGCGAATGAACACGGCCTCCACCGGGCCGTCGAGGCCGGAGCCGGCCTCCGGCTCCAGCCGGACGATGCGGCTGTCAATCTGACGCCCGTACGCGTTGCGCTCCACTTCGAGATCCACCAGGCTGAGCGACTCCTGGGCCGGCGAGGCCACCTCCCTCGCCAGCAGAATCGCGCCGGCGCAAGTCCCGAACAGCGGCTTGCGCCGGCCGAACTCGGCCAGCTTTTCGTACAGCCCCTCCGCCCGCAGCAGCTTGAGCATCGTCGTACTCTCGCCGCCCGGGATGATGAGCGCGTCGGCTTGATCCAGCTCGGCCTGGGTGCGCACCTGGCGAGCCTCGCCGCCTGCGCGCCCGACCGCTTTCCGGTGCGCCTCAAAATCGCCTTGCAGGGCCAGCACTCCGATGCGCATCTACCAGCCCCGCGTCTGAAGCAATTCGGCTTCCGGCAGCTTCGCCACGTCGATGCCGGGCATGCCGATCCCCAGCTCTTCGCTGGCTTCGAGCAGCTTCTGCGGATCGTTGTAATACGTGGTGGCTTTTACAATCGCGCGGGCGCGCGTTTCCGGATCCTGCGATTTGAAGATCCCCGATCCGACAAACACCGCCTCGGCGCCCAACTGCATCACCAGCGCCGCGTCGGCCGGCGTGGCGATGCCGCCGGCGGAAAAATTCGGCACCGGCAGTTTGCCGTTCTTGGCCACCCATTGCACCAGCTCGAGCGGCGCCTGCAACTTTTTCGACTCGGCCACCAGTTCTTCTTCGCCCAGCACCGTGAGCTGCTTCATCTCCTTCACTATCGTGCGCATGTTGCGCACCGCTTCGACGATGTTGCCCGAGCCGGCTTCGCCTTTGGTGCGGATCATGGCCGCGCCTTCGGCAATACGGCGCAGCGCCTCGCCCAGGTTGCGAGCCCCGCACACAAACGGCGTTTTGAATTTGCGCTTGTCGATGTGGTGCTCTTCATCAGCCGGCGTCAGCACTTCGCTCTCGTCGATGTAATCGACCTTCAGCGCTTCCAGAACCCGCGCTTCCATGAAGTGCCCGATCCGGGCCTTGGCCATCACTGGAATGCTGACCTCCGCCATGATCTCGCGGATCTTGTTGATGGGCGCCATCCGCGCCACGCCGCCCTCCTTGCGGATGTCCGCGGGCACGCGCTCGAGCGCCATCACCGCCGTTGCTCCCGCCTTTTCCGCGATCGAGGCCTGCTCGGCGTTGGTCACGTCCATGACCACGCCGCCTTTCAGCATCTCGGCCAGTCCGACTTTGAGCCGCAATTGCTCATCCAGATACATCATTCGCTTTCCTCCTTCAGACCAGTGCGCGCGCCGGCTCCGCCAGCCGCGCCGCGCGTACTCGTCCCAGCTCGTTCTTGAAAATCTCTCCCAGGATCGCCACTCCTTCGCGAATACGCTCCGGAGGCAATCCTGCAAAACTCAATCGCAACGCGCCTGGCTCGGCGCGGCCGACAGCGAAATACTTGCCGGGCAGATAATTCACGCCGGCACGCTCGGCCCGGGGCAGCAGCTCGCCCGCATCGAGCGGCTCGGGAAGCCGCACCCAAACGTTCATCCCACCTTCAGGCTGCGTCCAACGGCTCCCCTCCGGCAGATGCTCCCGGCACGCGGCCAGCACAGCCGCCAGCCGCCGGGCCCCTTCCACCCGCACTCGATCCAAATGAGCCGCCAGCCGGCCCGATTCGGCAAACCGGAAAAAGACGGCCTGCGAAAGCTGGTCCGTGTGCAAGTCACTCCGCTGCTTGGCCTCCTTGAGGCGCGCCATCAAGGCCGGCGGTCCAATCACCCAGCCGACCCGCAGGCCGGGAAACGCCGCCTTCGAGAAACTTCCGAGGAAGATCACCTCGCCCGCCGGATCAAGATGTTTCAGCGAAGCCAGTGGCTCTCCTTCATACCGCAACGCCCCGTAGATGTCGTTTTCCACCACCAGAACCCCGGCCGAATACGCCAGCCGCAACAACCGCTCGCGGGCCTCGAGCGGCATGGTGGCGCCGGTCGGATTCTGGAAATTCGGAGAGACCACCAGCAGGCGCGGATGTTCCGCCTCCAGCAAACGCTCCAGGACGTGCAATTCAGGCCCCTGCGGGCCAACCGGCGCGCCCATCAATCGCGCTCCGGCGGCGGTGAACAGGTCGCGCAGGCCCGGATACACAGGGTCCTCGACGACCACCGGATCTCCGGGGCGAATCAGAACACGCGCCAGCAAATCCAGAGCCTGCTGGCAGCCGCTGGTGATCACCACGTCATCGCCCGCGCGGGCATTGCCATCCACATGCGCCTCCCCGAGCAGGTACTGGCGCAAGGGGGCATGGCCGGCCGGAGAGCCCAGTTGCAGAATCGTACTCAGACCATCCGCTGAAATCACTTCCTCGCAGCACGCCCGGAATTCGCTGAGGGGAAACAACGCTTCATCCGGCCTGGAGCTGGCGAAACTGATGCCTTCGCTGCCCAGTGCCGGAGCCGGCAGCCCAGCCGCGGGCGCCTCAGCCAGTTCCTGCCATGCAATCCGGCTTAATGGCGTCTGGCCGCCCTCCACAAAACTCCCCCGGCCCACGTGGCCCTTGATCAAACCATCGCTTTCCAGCAGCTCGTAGGCGGCGGATACGGTGGCCCGGTTCAGCCCAAGCCACCCCGCCAATTCCCGCGTGGCCGGCAATCGCTCCCCGCGCTGAATGAGGCCGGACTGAATCAGCGAGCGCAACTGCTCATACAACTGGCGGTACAAAGGGGTCTCGGAACGCGCATCGAGCTGGAGGGAAGGCAGCATTGGGGGAAGCCATACCATACCATATTGGACCGGTCCAAGCAAGCCAATTCTAGGTACTGGTACTAGGATAAAGAGAATTCTTAGGCAAACTCAGGCTTTTTCCTAGCCAAGAAGTACTGGCTGCCGTATACTAATGAGGCTGGTCTGGGAGGGATACGTGTCCCTCTGACGCGGCCGCAAAAGGAAAAAGTGGAGATGCCGTTCCCCAGAACCGCGCTCATCGGAATCAGTTTGTTGTGCCTGTCCGGCGCCCAAGCTCTTTTCGGCGCGGCTATCATCATTGACGACTTCAACAATCCTGCCGGAGGACAGGCGATTTGCGCGGGCGTGTGCGGTGGGGTTCCGTCCTCTTCTTCCCTTCCCGTGATCGGCGTCATTGGGGGCGATCGTGACATGCGTGTCGTCCGCGACTCCGGAGGCGGGCGCGTGGATGGCAATGCAAATGCGTTCGACCTGGGCGACCTGACGTTTGGCGCTGTCGCGGCCTCCGGCACCTTGTTCCTGCAATATGACGGCTTCGACGCCGATGCAAGCACCCTGAATTTCCTGCTAGGCGGCGGGGCCGGAATCAACTTCTTCGACAGCGTCGGTGTGCTCTATCAGATCACAAGCCCCGTCGACACGGGCGGTACGGTAAGCTTTCGCTTCTACACCAGCGCCGGCAACTTCATTGAGAGGACCGACGTGATTCCGGCCCTTGCACCCGCGGGTCCGCGCATGTTGGACTTCTCCAGCTCCACCACGACCGGAGTGTTCGACCTTACGGCGGTGCGGGCGATCGAGGTCACCTTCGTCGGAAACACCAACCTGGATCTGACGATTGACTTCATTGAGACGTACACCCCTGAGCCGGTGTCGGCGTCGCTGACCGGGCTTGGCCTGCTGGCGCTGTCCTTCGCCATGAAAGCGCTTCGAAAAAGCAACTAACAGAGGCGGCCAGTGAGCCTTCGGTGTGTGAGTGGATTTCACGCCAGCTATCGAGTGTGCGGCCTGACTGACTTCCCAGAAGGCCGTCTGTCGCCCGCGGCCAGGGCACGAGTCCGGGATGGCGACTTACCAGCCAAGTGGACCAAATGAACGCTACGGCGTCTTTCGCGAGCAATCCGGTTAAGCTTCTCCATATGTGGATTTCCGGCCAGCCGAGCGAACTTGCAAGCAGGTTGATTTCCGGATGCATCACCCGGCTGCGGTCTCAAGCCAGCACCTCCAGCGCCCGGGCCTCACTGTCAGCAAGTCAAGTCCCGCGCAACGATAAAGCCTCGACTGCCCGGCCTTAGGCTCAGAACTCCTATAGTAGCTGGTCGGTAGGTGGTGCGATCTGGTTAACGTCGAACAAGTGGAAGGCAAGAGTCGGACCACCGTGAAGCATGCGGGGTTTTTCGTTATTGAGAT
>JACQDF010000117.1 GCA_016201205.1 Acidobacteriota bacterium | reverse complement strand
CCGTCCAGAAGCAGGTCATTGCTAAGACCGCGGCTGCCTCCGGCGGAGAACGACGCCTGCGCCCGCTTTTCGGCGGGCTCGGCGAGGCCGAATGCGCCGGTCGGAATGATGCCGGGAGAAAGCGCCACCAGCTCATAGGCGTTGCGGCCGTTGAGCGGCAGGTTGTTGATGCGCGCGTTGTCGACGACGGTGCCGATGGCTCCGCCCGCGGTCTCCAGCAGCGGCGGCGCTGCTTCCACCTGCACGCTCTCGGCGACTGCACCGACTTCGAGCACGGCATCAACAACCGCCCGCGTGCCGACCTCGAGGGCCAGCCTCCGCTCGAAGGGGTGAAAGCCGGTGTGGCTCACCTCGAGCCGGTACGGTCCTGGAGGAAGCTGGAGCAGGTAGAACCGGCCTTGCACATCCGATTCGACAACTCGCTTGACGCCGGTGTCGAGCTGCACCAGCTCGATGCGCGCGCCTGGGATGGCGCCGCCGCTCGAGTCGCGAACGAGGCCGGTGATCTCGCCTTGGTAAGACTGGGCCGCAAGCAGAGCGGCGAATACGAGGGGGCAGGAGACGACGCGAAGGGGCATGACTATCCTACTGCTTTCGTGTTGAGATAATATCATTGACATTGCTGTATGGCAAACGGCAGCATGCGCCGCCGGGAGTTCCTGCCGGAGCGCTCGCGCCGGAAGGAGTCCGAAGCAATGGGCCGAAGCAGCGCACTCTTAACCTGGCTGGCCTGCGCGGTGGCGCAAGCGCAGCCGATGTATTTCACAATTGTCTCCCACAATGAAGAGCCGAACCAGCGGCAGCCGGATTACCTGGACCGCGAATTCTACCTGCGTAACCGCGGCCTGTTGCGGCGCATGGCGATGATCATCCATGAAAAGGGCGCCATGTTGAATTTCCAGTCGGACTGGAATTTTCTCGAGGCGGTGGCGAAGTTCGACGCCGGCGATACAGTGGCCGACACCAGGGGGAAGAACATCGTGCGCTGGATGGTGTAGGATCTGGGCTTTGAAGCAGACCCGCACGCACATGAGACGAAATACAACTACGCGGACGTGGCTTATCTCCACACGCGGATCGGCGTGAAGCCGTCAGCCAACGCAGGCGGTTTTCTGTTTCTGCCGCCGGAGAATCCGCAGGGATGGGAGCAGCATGAGGACGGCATTCGCGGGCGGCGGTTTCCGGATTATTTCTGGAAGGCGGACAATCTCTGGGGCGCGGGCACTTTTCTGCATCGCGGGGCCGATGAGCGCCGGCACGGCATGTGGCGGCCCAAGGACGGGCACAATTTCTATGAGCACGACGCGTCCCGGCGGCTCGCTTACATTGGCGGCAATTGTTATTCATGGGCAGGCATGCCAGCCGACGACATGGCCACGCTCCGCACCCGCTTGCAGGAGCTGGCGGATAGCAAGCTGCCCAAGGGCTTCTACACGGCGAACACCTTTGTTGCGCAGGGGCGGCTGACGCCGGAACTGCTCGATACGATGGCTGCCGGGCTGGATTCGCTGAAACCGTTTGTCGAGAAAGGCGTGCTGGTGTGGAGCCCGCTCACCAGGACGGCGGAGCGCTGGAAGCGAGAATACGGCGGCAAGCCCTTTCAGTACGAGTGCGCGCCGAAGTGAGTGTCAGCCGTACTTGCCGCGCCATGCTTCGATCTGCCGCGCCAGCGCCTCTTTGACCGCGAGAAACTGCGGATTGTCATGCTGGTTGACGCGCTCGCGCGGATCGTTCGCCAGATCATACAGCTCGTTGGGACCCTGCCCCTCATGACGCAGGATCAGCTTGTAGCGTGAATCGCGCGCCATCTCCGCGTAGCGGAAGTGCCCGAAAACCAGATTGCGCCAGCTCTCCTTCGACGGCCGGTTCAGGGCCAGGGAAAGATAACTGCGGCCACAAAGATTCCGGTCCGGGGGCGCCGGGACTCCGGCTGCTTCGCACAATGTCGGCAGCACGTCGTAAAAGCTGACCAGCTCGGGACGCACCGCCTCCGGAGGCACTTTGCCGCGCCAGTTCCAGATCATCGGCACCTGCATCACTTCTTCGTACATGTTGATCGGGTCCGAGGCGTGTCCCTTGCTCCACAAGCCATGGCGGCCAAGCAGAAACCCGTTATCGCCGGTGAACAGGATCAGCGTGTTGTCGCGCAATCCTCGCTCGTCAAGTTTCTTGAGCAGCACGGGGATCTGATCATCCAGCGCCGTCACCGCCGCGGCCTGCCTGCGGTTGTTGCCGACGATGTCGGAAAGGAGGTTCTTTTCGCGAAGAGCGTTCGGCGCCGGCGGATCCCAGCCGAACGTGTCGAAGCGCGTCTCCTTGTACATGTCGTAGTATCGCTGCGGATGCCCTTCGTACGGCGTGTGCGGATTCAGGTAGCCGACAGTGAGAAAGAACGGCGCGCCCGGCTTTTGCTGGTCGAGGAACTCGGCGGCGCGGTGCGTCATCAGCTCGGCCAGATAACCCTTCTCCTGGATCATCCGGCCATCGAGCGCCATCTCCGGGTCCGTGTAGGCGCGGCTGCCGCCGATCATCGTGTAGGTGTAGCTGAATCCGTGAGCGGGTCTGGCGTCGTTGCCCATGTGCCATTTGCCGACGTAACCGCACTGATAGCCGGCGGCGGCGACGAGATCGGAGATCATGATTTCACGGCCAAAAGAGCCAGGCGGGTCCTTTTGCCCCTGAGCCGGCTTCTCGATCGGGCTCGGCGTCAGGAAATCGTGAATTCCGTGCTGGCGCGGCGTGCGGCCGGTGAACAAAGTGGCGCGGCTGGCCGAGCAGATCGGCGTGCAGACGAAGTTGTTCAGGAAACGCGTGCCGCTGCGCGCCAGCAGATCGATGTTCGGCGTGCGGATCTCCTTGTTGCCGTAACAGCCCAGCGCCCACGCCGGCAGATCGTCCGCGAGGATCAGAAGGATGTTCGGCCGCGACGGCGCCGGTGTCTGAGCGCCCTTCCTGGTTTGGGCCGCCAGCGGCGCGGCGGTTGCCGAAGAGAGAAAGCTGCGTCGAGTCCAGGGCATGTTTCTGATCCTGTTATAAGACATCCGCGAAACCACGCTTGAGGTGGCGGAAGAACAGACCGCCGATGAGGAAAGCGGCAAGCGAATAGGCGGCCAGCAGCGCCAGTTCCTCGAGACTCGGGAGGCGATAGGAAAGCAGCCGCTCCCGATAAGCGCGCACCAGGTAGGACATCGGGTTGTAGTGCACCAGGAACCGCAGCCGCTCGGGGACCTGCTCTTCGGTGATGAAAATGGGCGTCATCCAGAACCACAGCGTCAGCGCGACCGAGACCACCTGCGCTGTGTCCCGCAAGTAGACTTGCAGGCTGGATACAATCCAGGACAGCCCCACCGCCAGCAGGCCCGTGAGCAGCATGTACAGGGGAAGCAGAACGATCATGCCGCTGACGTGCCCGATCCACAGCAGGCAGGCGGCAATCACCATCAGCAGCGCCATCAGGTGGCTCAGCAGCGCGGACAGAAAGATGGAGATGGGGATCACCTCGGAAGGGAACACAGTTTTGGTGATCAGGTTCGAGTGATCGAGCAGGCACATGGAAGAGCGCTGTAAGGTCTCCTGAAACAACAGCCACGGCAGATAGCCGCAGAACAGGAACATGGTGTAGTTCTGGGTGACTTCACCGGGCGGCAGCGGCACCTTCAGACACCACTGAAACACAAACGTCCAGCTCGCCAGCAGGACGAGCGGATGAATGAGCCCCCAAAGCCAGCCCGCGACCGAGCCGATAAAGCGGCTCTCGAAGTCGCGCCGGACCATCTGGTACAGCAGCGTTCTCTGCGTAATGAGATTGCGGAGGAAGAACTGCCCGGGAAGTCTCAAATCGCTAGCCTAGCATGGGAGTGGCGGCAAAAGCCTAGGCCCAATGCTGTTCAGTTACCGTGTATTACACCATGCTGAATTCTTCTCCTGGGGCGAAGATTCCCTCTAAGCAGCCAGGGGGAGCAGTTTGGCTACGGTGATCTGGTGAGCCAGAAGAATCGCGTTGAGGATTTGCCGACCACGCTTGCTGACGTCGTAGCGGTGCGAGCGGGGCCGCTTGCGGATCAGGCCATGGGCGCGAAGCATCCGGAGTTGGCGTCCGATTGCCGCCGAGCGACGTCGCTGTTCGACTTTGTTCTTTGGTGAGCCGGAGTAGAGCAGCGATTGCAGGTCGCGGTTTCGTAACCCGATGATGGCGAATTCCCCCCGGTTGATCGCCTTCAGCAATGCGTGGTCGTGCGGCTCGAACGGATGCAGCGCGCGGACAGTCTTGCCCTTCCAGCGCACCCGGTGCTCCAAGGTGGCGGTCAGTTCCTCCAGCGTCGTGCTGTCGTCGATGGCCGCCAGCGCATTGCAGTAACGGTCCAGAATCTTTTGCGAGACTTCTCCGCGAGCATGCAGATCGGCCACAGACTGCCGCATCTGACGAACCGCCGGCTTGGAATTCGGATCGTCGGTGCGGCGGAAAATGCGGAAGTATTTCGGCGCCGAGATGGTGACCTCGGCTCGCAGCACACCGCCCTGTGGCTCATAGGCCTTGTCGTAAATCTTGATCGAGTTGGGCCCTAACCGGTGCTTGATGCGCGTGCCGTTGGTGCGCACCTTCCAATCCGAGTTCAACTCCAGTGGATGGCCGAACGGCTCTCCCTGCCGGGTCACCTTCTTGCCCATGAATCGCAGCACGTCCGGACTGGAGAAACTGAGGATGCCCAGCCGCATCAGCCGCGGCACGATCCTCCGCAACTGTTCCGGATTGGAGAACATCAGGTCCATCGCCCACTCGGAGTCCGAGCAGGTCCAGTAGTACTTCATCGGGTAATTGCGGGACATCTCGGAAAACAGCAATGGATGAATCTGTTGCGCCACCGGATCGAACAACTTGCCCCAATTGACTCGCTGTTGCTGGTTCATCAACTCTTGCGCCCGGGCCACATCCTCGATCCACGGGAAGCAGTTACCCTGACGGCGGTAACCGATTCCGGCTTGATTCATCTGCTGGGCCAGCCACTCCCGTCCGTTCAGATAAATGTGAATGGGAAACGGAAACCAGGTCTGCAGCCTCACGCTCATGAACCCAAACACAGGATGCATCCAGTATTGGTAAACAAACAAGCACTTCCGCGGCGCCATCTGCAGTTCCGGGCCCTGGCTGGAGCCTTTGATGGCATAACTGCTGCACAACTCCACTGCGGTCAGGGCGCAAATCGGCCCCTTCACGACGCCATCTTTGTCGGCAATCTCCCGGGCGATGTTCTGCTTGTCCAATTTGCCGGAGTTCAGAAAGCGGACCGGCCTCCCGGCGGCCTCCAACGGCTCCAGGGCCGCTGCCTTCACCCTTTTGGAAATCTCCTCGGCATGTCGGCCGAAATCCTTGGCACCCAGGCCATGCGCCCAAAGATAGCCCTTCATGCCGGTCACGCGGTTGCGGAACACCGTGCCCATAAAGACCAGCCGATCAAAACCGGATAAGGTTCCACTCAACTGATCCTGGTACTTGGCGGTAAACTCGTTCATAGGCGTTTCCTTTCCCGTGAGATGTAGCCGACAACCACCATCGTACGGGAAACGTGGAACGCCTTCTTGTTTGGTTGCGGCTATGCTGCTCTGCGGGGCGGCCATTCTTGGCCGCCGCAGGCTTTCTAGCCGGCGCTGGGTGCCGGCGCCGGGCAGGCTGAAGCGGGCGGGCCTGAAGGCCCGCCGCTGGAGTTTCTACATTTTCTAAGCAGATTGTTCTATTCCTTTGGCGACCCGGTGGATCGGCAAGTCCCAAAATAAGTCGGCCGATCACTATTGTTATTGACAGACCGACGTAAGTATGT
>JACQDF010000127.1 GCA_016201205.1 Acidobacteriota bacterium | reverse complement strand
GAGGCAGAAGCTTTGTCAGGCCCTCACGGCGGTTCCGCAGGGCGAGGATGGGAAGCTTGGCCAGGTTCTCTCTTTCCTCCATCTGACTGCAAGAATTATATCACCAAACCCGCAAAACGCAAATGCGAATCTCGCATTTGCTCGCATTTGCGAATTTCCTCCTATCTCGTTGATCACTCACGTAATGAACTTGGTGTGCGAAGTTCCTGGCTTTTGTGAGCTTCGGAAAAATCCGGTTTCCTTGAAAACTGCCTCTTTTTGCGCCGATAAGCAATTAGCATGCTGCGGCTGTTGCTCGCCTTTCTTGTTTGGCTGCCGCTGTCGGCGCAAACCGCCACTACCCTTAGCGTCACACCCTCCAGTGTCAGCTTCAGTTTCCAGATCGGCGCCACCACCTTGCCGGTGGCGCAAAGCCTTCAGATCAAGCGATCCGGCTCGGGCACTGCTCTTGATTTCACGATTGCCGTGACGCCCGCCTCCCCCTGGCTCATCGTCACCCCAACGACCGGCAAGACGGGCACTTCCGTCAGCGCGCGGGTGAATCCGACCTCCTTGATCGCGGGTACGTACGTGGCCGTGTTGCAGGTGACGGCGCCTGGAGTTCAGGATACCGCCACCGCGACCGTGACTCTGGTAGTGAAAAATCCACCACCGACCATGGCCGCGACGCCGGCTTCACTCACCTATACCTGGCAAACCGATGCCGCTTCCCTGCCTGTCCCACAAACGATTACGGTGACCACCAACGGCGAGCCGTTTTCGTTCACAGCCGCCGGCAGCGGCGGCTCCTGGCTCTCGATTACTCCTACCGTTGGGGTCGCCCTATCGGGAAGCCCGGTGGCGATTGCGGCTTCCGCCGACACCACCGGGATGACACCAGGGACGTATACCGGCCGTATAACACTCGCTTCACAGACGGCAGCAAACAAGACGCTCACCATCAGCATCACTCTCACCGTCACGCCCGGCGCCGCTGTGCTGACCTCGCTCTGGCCGAGCGCCGCTCCTATCGGCGCCAATGACACCACGATCACGATTCTCGGCAGCCACTTGTTCAAAGCCTCGGTTGTCAAAGCAAACTCGACCGATCTGCCAGCCACCTGGATCAGCACAGGCGCTGTTCTTGCGACCATTCCAAAGGCTCTCCTGACCACGCCGGGGGCCCTCAACATCACGGTCCTCAACTCACCTCAGCCGGTATCCAACCAGATTGCCTTCACCGTCACGCCGCCTGGCCCTACGTTGCAGGCGATCACCAACGCGGCGAGCTTCGCTGCACAATCCACGCCACCGGTGCTCGCCCCCGGCGAAATCTTCTCCATCTTCGGCGCCGGGCTCGGCCCCTCGACGGCCATCCTCGCCACCCCGGCCAACAACGCTTTCCCTACTTCTCTTGGCACACCGGCGACGACGGTCGAGTTCGAGATCCCCGCCAGCTCGAATACCTGGATTGCGGCGCCGCTTATCCTGGCCCAGGCCAATCTGATCAACTGCCAGGCGCCCTTTACCCTGCCGGTGGTGAACGGGCTGAAGTTGCGCGTCACGTACAACAACCTGACTTCCACTGCGTTGACCTTTAACGGCGTCGCCTCGGATCCAGGCGTGTTCACTGTCGACAGCTCCGGCCGCGGCCAGGCTGCGGCGCTGAATTATGTCGCCGCTACCCAAACCTACAGCCTCAACGCGGCTTCCACGCCGGTGAGCAAAGGAGGCATCCTGGTGCTGTACCTCACTGGCGGCGGCGCCATCACACCCCTACCGAACCCCGAAGGACAGCTCGCCGGCGCCAGCCCCCTGCCGGTGCTCAACAGTACGCCTTCGGTTACCATCGGTGGGGATGCCGCCAGCGTCATTTCGGCCACCGCGGTGCCCGGCTCGCTGGCAGGGCTTGTTCAACTGAACGTGAATGTTCCCAGCACCGTAAGAGCCGCCAAGGACCTGTCGGTGGTGGTCACGATCGCCGGACGGTCGACGCCCGTCACCGCCACTGTATCGGTGAAATAGCGCTAGCGCGGTTTTCGCGCGCGCACAAAAGCGCTCATGAATTTGCCATCGACCAGAGGAGCGATACGGTCGACATCCAGGCCGCGGCCGGTCAGGAATTGACGCGCGTCTTCCACCTTGTAGATGCGAGTAGGCTCGATGCCGATGTTCTCAAAGCCGGCCGAGGCAAGCTTGTCGCGGTATTCGTCCTCTTCCAACGCACCGGCCAGGCAACCGACCCACAACAGGATGCTCCGGCGAATGTCATGCGGGATCTCGCCGCGGGTGACAACATCAGAAACGGCAAACCGCCCGCCGGGCTTCAGCACGCGAAACGCTTCGCGCAGCACGCGGTCCTTATCGGCGGAAAGATTGATCACACAATTCGAGATAATGACGTCGACCGTGTTCTCCGGCAGCGGGATGTTCTCGATCTCGCCTTTGAGGAACTCGACGTTTTCGACGCCCGCTTTGAGCTGGTTCTCGCGGGCCAGCGCGAGCATCTCATCTGTCATGTCAAGGCCGTAGGCCTTGCCCCCTGGCCCGACGCGTCTGGCCGAGAGCAGCACATCGATGCCGCCGCCGCTTCCGAGATCCAGCACCGTCTCGCCAGGCCTCAATTCAGCCAGAGCGGTGGGATTGCCACAGCCGAGCGACGCCTTCACAGCGGTCTCGGGAAGCTCGCTGGTTTCGCCCGTGCTGTAGAGGTTCGAGGTGATGGGATCGGCGCCCCCGGCCGATGGCCCGGCTCCGCAGCAGCCGTCGCCGCAGCAGCCGTCACCGCCGGTGACGGCCCGCAAGGCGGCTTTGCCGTATTTTTCCCTGACAATTTCTTTGATGTTGGGTTCACTCATGCTTCAAGCCTTTCGGATTTGGACTACGGTCTCGGGCGGAACGACTTTGTTCCGCGTGCAGCACTCCGCATAGAGCCAGCGAAGCAGCTCCTGGAGTGTGTCTGTACTGGCGGCGTACCAGAGGAAGGTGCCTTCCCGGCGCACGGTGAGGAGATCTTCGTTGCGAAGCTTCTCGAGATGATGCGACAGGTTGGAAGCCGACAGGCCCAATTCCTCCTGGATATCGCCGGCGGTCATGCCCTTGGGGTACGCCGAGAGCAGCAGGCGCAGGATGCGCAGCCTGTGTTCGGCGCCCATGGCGGAGAACATGTCGGCGTAGCGTGCGGTCTGATCGGGGAGTGTCAGGGATCGCCCCTGCCTGCCGGCAGCCCCCTCCATTAGTTCCGCCTCCGTCCAGCCAACCGGCGCGCGGCCGCGTCTACGGCCTTCTTGCCGGCGCGGGAAGCCTGAAAGGGATCCTCGGTTTCCCAGGTGTCCATCTGAATCCAGCCGCGAAACCCGCCGCGGTGGAGCATCTTCAGAAGCCGGGGAATGTCGTACTTCCCCTGGCCGGCGGCGAGATGCTTCGAGGTGCCCACGCTGCCGTCCGGTCGCACCCGGAGAGTGCCGTCCCCGTCGGTGAACTGGACGTATCCGACGCGGCCGACGCCAAGTTGCTCGAGCAGCAGATCCGGCCGCCGTTTTCCGCCCGTGAGCAGATCGAAATGGCTGGGGTCGAAAATGACCTTGAATTCCTTCATCCCGACAGCCGCGAACAGTTTTTGATACCGCACCGGGGAGTTGATCACCAGCGGAGGCTCGCCCTCAATGGCCAGAATCAGCCCGTGGTCGGTGGCATGGCGTGCGGCAGGGCGCAGGCTTTCCGCCAGCCGCTCAATGATCTCGTCTTCCCCCAGACCTTTTGCCGCCGGCAGCGGAGGCGGCCACACTCCGGCCGCCTCGCACCCCAGCTTTCGGGCCAGGTCGATCTGGCCTTTGAGCAACTCGGCATACTGGCGCCTGACGGCCGGATCGGCGTGAACCGGATTGGCGCCGCGCGTGCTCGTCTGGATCGAGAAGATCCGGATGCCGTAGGATTCCACTTTGCTCCGCAGCGCCTGGATCATGGTGTCGTCGTCGGGATGGGGATAAGGAGCGTGGAACGGCCACCACTCGATCCCATCGAACCCCTCATCCCGGGCGAATTTCAGGATCTGATCGAGTTCGTATCTCTGGTTGAAGACGCGCTCGGAGGAGCCAAATCCATTCAGTCCAATGGCGGTCTTCCAGAAGCCCGAAGCGGCGGGCATCAGGCCGGCTGCCAGTTCCGTCAGCAATAGCCTTCGTGTCAGCATAATCCGTATCTCACCGCGGCTCGTCCGGCGTGGGGCGGCCATTCTTGGCTGCCGCCGGCTTTCCAGCCGGCGCTGAGTCCCGCGCCATCGGCGCTGAGTCCCGCGCCAGCCGGCGCTGAGTCCCGCGCCATCGGCGCTGAGTCCCGCGCCAGCCGGCGCTGAGTCCCGCGCCATCGGCGCTGAGTCCCGCGCCGGGCGGAAGCCCGGCGGCAGGCTGAAAGCCTGACCCCACCGAGGAACCAGACGCATATTTCTATTATCATTGAAGTACAGAAATTGTCAAGCGCCTTTCCACGCTGTATCATCTTCCCCATGAAACTCTTGCCGTTTCCCTTGGCTTGGCTCCAGGCTGGCCAAAAAAAACAAGCCACCGCCCCAGCCGATCCCGAGGCCAAGGCGATCGCCGCCATCGAGAAGGCCGGCGGCAGCGTTCGCCAGATCGCCCAGAACGACGAGCGTCGCGAGGTCAGCTTTTACCTGGAAGGCGCCGCCATCCGGGACGAGCATGTCGCTGCCGTCGCCTCCCTCAAACGAGTGGCGCAGCTCCATCTGGGCAAGACTTCGCTCACCGATGCCGGCCTTGCCTACGTCAAGGGGCTTACCGACCTCGAGGAATTGCACCTGGAAGGAACCAAGATCACAGACAAAGGACTCGTGAATTTGGCCGGCATGAAGAAGCTGACGTACCTGAACCTTTACAACACGGCCATTACCGACGCCGGCCTGGCTCACCTGACCGGGCTGGGCAGCCTGAAGAACCTCTACGTCTGGCAGACCAAGGTGACCAAAGAGGGCATCGAGAAGCTCAAGAAGTCGTTGCCCAATGCGAGCGTGGTGACCGGCTGGGATACAGAGGCGAAACCTGCCGAAAAAAAGGCAGAGGAGAAAAAGTAGCCCGGCCTGACTCCCTGACTCCCCTGGCCGCCGGAGAGCCCGGCGGTGTCATGTATAATAAAGAAGGAGTTTGTTGCGATACAAGTGGGCCCGATGCCCACTTTTTTGTTCTAAGGCGATGTCTCTGGAAGCAAAGCAGTCCGTGCTCGGCAAGGTTCATGAAATCGCGGACCGAGTGGGCGCGTCGGAAGGCATCGAGATCGTGGATGTGGAGTTGGCGGGAGGCGGCAGAAACCGCGTGTTGCGCATTTATATCGACAAGCCGGCTGGCGTTACTCACTCCGATTGTGAGCTGATCTCGCACCAGGTTGGCGTCATCCTCGACGTGGAGGACGTTGTGCCGGGCGCCGGCTACACTCTCGAAGTCTCCTCCCCGGGCGTCGAGAGGAAGCTCAAGACCGCGCGGGATTTTGAGCGTTTCACCGGCCAGAAAGCCAGAGTGGTGCTGAGATCCCCGGTCGAAAACAGGCGGCGTTGGGAGGGGACATTGGCCGGCATCACCGGCCGCGTCATCACGTTGGAGGCATCCCCAGGCAAGCTTATTGATTTCCCCCTGGACGAGGTGGAACAGGCGAACCTGAAGTTTGAGTGGTAGCTCCCGCGATCCAACAACCCAGAAGAGAACAGAAGGAGTCAGGTTTGGACAATATCTTCCAGTCCATCGAGCTTCTCAGCAAGGAGAAGGGCATTGACCCGCAGATCGTGTTTGACGCGGTGAAGGACGCCATGCTGGTGGCTGCCCGCAAGCACTTCCGCACCACGGAAGACCTGGTGGCGGATCTGGAGGATCGCAGCCAGGGCGTGCGGATCTTCGCCGTTTACAAGGTGGTGGAGGAGATCACCGATCCGATTCGCGAGATGACGCTCGAGCAGGCGCGCCGCAGCGACCCGGCGGCGGAGGTGGGCCAGGAGATCCGCATTTTCAGATCCACCGAATCGCTGGGCCGCATCTCGGCCCAGACCGCCAAACAGGTGATTCTCCAGAAGGTGCGGGAAGCCGAGCGGGAAACGGTTTATGCGGAATACGCCAACCGCGTCGGCGAAATGGTGAATTGCGCAGTCAAGAGAATGGAAGGGTTGGATCTGTTGTGCGACCTGGGCAAGACAGAGGCGCGGCTGCCCAGAAAGGAGCAGTCCAAGCTGGAGAACTTCTCCGTCGGAGACCGCATCCGGTGCGTGATCAAGAGCGTGGAAAAGGCCGGAAAGAACGCGGGGGTTCTGGTTTCGCGGGCGGCGCCTGAGCTGGTCGAGCGCCTGTTTGAGCAGGAGGTGCCGGAAATCTACGACGGAACCGTGCTGATCCGGGGATGCGCCCGCGAGGCCGGCGAGCGCACCAAGATCGCCGTCAGCAGCCGCGACCGCGAAGTGGACAGCGTGGGGGCCTGCGTCGGCATGAAGGGCATGCGCGTTCAGTCGATCATCCGCGAGCTGCGAGGCGAGAAGATCGACATCATCGAGTACTCCGAGGACCCGGCGGTCTTCGCCACCCATGCGTTGAGCCCGGCCAAGATCACTCGAGTGTCCATCCTGAGCTTGCCGGAAAAGCACATGGAGGTGATCGTAGACGACAGCCAGCTTTCCCTCGCCATCGGCAAGAAGGGACAAAACGTCCGGCTCGCCTCGAAACTGCTGGTGTGGCGCATTGACATCAAGAGCGAGGAAGAAAAGCGCCAGGAAGTGGAATCCGCTATGGAGGCTCTTACCGTGCCTGGCGCGCCCGTTTCGGTGCTGATCGGGCATGGCATTGCGGAGAGCATCGCCCAGCGGCTCATCGAGTCCGGCATTCCCACCGTCGAGAAGCTCGGCGCCATGACGCCGGAGGAACTCGAGGCGGCCGGAATGAGCTCCGAGATGGTTGAAAGCATCCAGGTCGCCGTGAACAGTTACTACGGCCAGTTTGAAGTAGCGCCGGCGGAAGTCGAAACGGCGGCGGCGGCGGATGCGGAAGCTGCGCCACAGGCCGTCCAGGTGCCGGAAGAAACCGTGGACGCCGCCGAAGCTCCTCCAGCGGAAGCGGAGTCGCCGGAACCGGTCGAGGAGGCATCCAAAGAGGCTGAAGCCGGATCCGCAAACGCCGCAAGCAGCGAGCAGGCCCCCGGGGCGGAAGCGCCTCCGAGTGCGGAGCCTAGGTACTTGGAGAGCGAATCTGATACGATAAAAAGCGCGGAGTAAGGAAGCCAACGGCGAGCTAGCGGACGCGTCGCACCGTGCTTTCGATGGGAAGCAGACACGTGGAGACTGCGCAGAAGGAACTTCATATTTCTGAGGTATGACCAAGATTCGAATCAACGAGCTGGCGCGGGAGCTGGAAGTCAAGCCAAACCGCATTCTCGACCTGCTCCCCGAACTCGGAGTCGCCGAGAAAAAAACTCACTCCAGCTCAATTGACGAGGAGGTCGCGATCCAATTGCGTCGAATGTTTGGCCTTGACGGCGGCGGCGCCGTCCTCGAGACGGCAACGGCAGTCGCTGAGCCTCCCGAGCACGAAGCAGATTTGTCTGCCGCCGGCGGGGCGCCACCCGCCGATGAGCAAGCCGCGGTAACCGCGAGCGCGGGGGCTGCCTCCGAGGCTGAGCAGCCTTCGACTTTCTCTTTGGATCGATTCGCGCGGTCCTCGACGCCGCTGCGGCCGCCGCTGGCGGGTCCCATGGCCAGCGGGCCGGTTCTTCGGGAGTTTCCCGCTACACCGGCGGCTCCGCCCACCATTCCGGCCCCCCTTCCACGAACGATCGCCATCCCTGCCAAGCCCGTTCCCCCACCGCGTCCGGGACAAATCCTGACAGGCCCACGGCAGCCGCTTCCATCGGGTGTGGAGACTGCGGGACCCGTCGAGGGCGCTTCAGCCGCCCTGCTGGTTCCCCGGAAACCACGTCCCGCGCCGGCCGCCCCACCCTCGGCGCCCGGCTCTGTCACCGCTCCCGGTCTGCCCATGTCTGCCCCGCCCAGCCAGCGGCCGGCCGCACCCGCCGCCAAGCCCGTTCTCGTTGGCCAGCCGGCGGCTCGTCCCGTGGTGCCGCCGCGGCCGGACCTGGTGCTGCGTTTGCAGACGCAGCCGAAAGCGTCGCCCGGGCAGCCTGTTGCACGCGCGCCGATGCCGGGGAGACCATCCGCGCCGGTGCCTGGACAGCCCATTTATCGCGGCCCGATTCGTCCCGGGCAGCCGATCCTGAAACCAGGATCTCAGCCCGCTGGCAGACCACAGCGCCCCGGGGTGCGTCCGATGCATCCCACGACGCCCGTGCGGCCGGAACCGGCGGCTCTCCCCGCCGACAGCCGCCGGGACCTGGCCAAGCGTGCGCGTGACCGCCATCGTAAGCCGGAAATCGAAGAGAAAGACCAGCGCCTGATTGCCAGGAGGCAGGCGCCCGAGCAGGTTGTCGCCCCCAATAAAGAAATCACCGTCTCGGAAGGCATCACCGTCAAGGAGCTTTCCGAGAAGCTTGGCATCAAGGCCAATCTGGTGATCAAGAAGCTCGTCGATCGCAAGATTTTTGCCACCATCAACCAGACCCTGGACGTGAAGATGGCTGAAAATCTGGCCAGAGACTTCGGCGCCGCCACCACCGAGATGACCTTCGAGGAAGAAGCAACCTTCGACCTGGAAATGGCGGAAGATGCTCAGGATATGACGCCCCGGCCTCCGGTGATTACGATCATGGGCCACGTCGATCACGGCAAGACCTCCCTGCTCGACGCGATTCGCGAATCCAATGTCGTGGAAGGCGAGTTCGGCGGCATTACGCAGCATATCGGCGCGTACTGCGTCGAGAAGAACGGACGTAAGATCGTCTTCATTGACACGCCTGGCCACGAAGCGTTTACACGCATGCGGGCCCGTGGCGCGAAAGTCACCGATATCGTCGTGCTGGTGGTGGCCGCCGATGACGGTGTGATGCCGCAGACCCGTGAGGCGATCGATCACGCACGCGCGGCGAAAGTGCCCATCGTCGTCGCCATCAACAAGATCGACAAGCCCGAGGCGCAGCCGGAACGCATCAAGCAGCAGCTTACCGATCTTGGCCTGATGCCGGAGGATTGGGGCGGCGAAACGGTCACCGTTCCTCTATCCGCCAAGACGAAGCAGAATATCGACCTGCTGCTCGAGATGATCCTGCTGGTGACCGACCTTCAGTCTCTGAAGGCGAATCCCAACCGCCCGGCGGTGGGCAGCGTGCTCGAGGCGCAACTGGACCGCGGCCGCGGCCCGGTCGCTACCGTGCTGGTGCACAAGGGAACGTTGCGCGTCAGCGATTATTTCGTTTGCGGCTCGGTGTTCTCGCGCGTACGAGCGATGTTTGACGACCGTGGCAATTTGCTGAAGGAAGCCGGGCCGTCCATGCCCGTCGAAGTATTGGGGCTCGATGAGGTGCCCGACGTCGGCGACACCTTCCAGGTAGTCACCGATACGGCCAAAGCCAAGCAGATCGTGATGTATCGCGAGCGCAAGGCGCGCGAGGAGCAGATGAAGAAAGGCGCCCGCGTCACGCTGGAATCGCTGGCCCAGTCGCTGCGGGAAGGCCAGGTCAAGGAGCTCAACATCATCCTCAAGGGGGACGTTGGCGGCACCGCGGAAGTGCTCTCCGACACGTTGCAGAAGCTCACCACGGAAAAAGTCAAGGTGCGCGTTCTCCACGCCGGAGTCGGCGCCATCACCGAAACCGACGTGCTGCTCGCCTCCGCGTCCAATGGCGTGATCGTCGGCTTCAACGTGAGGCCGGAGAAAAACGCCGCCGCGCTCGCCGAGAAGGAGAGCGTCGATCTTCGCCTGCACACGATCATCTACGAGCTGACCGACGAGATGAAGAAGGCGATGGCCGGTCTGCTCGAGCCGGTGATCCGGGAGATCCACAAAGGCCGGGCTCAGGTGCGCGAGGTCTTCCGCATCAGCAAGGTTGGCATGGTCGCCGGGTCGATGGTGCAGGACGGCGTCATTCCGCGCGATGCGCAGGTCCGCCTGGTGCGGGACAACATCGTCGTGCATACCGGCAAGATCGGCTCGCTGCGCCGGTTCAAGGATGACGTCAGCGAAGTGAAGACCGGCTACGAGTGTGGGATCAGCCTGGCCGGCTACAACGACGTGAAGCCGAACGACATCATCGAAGCCTTCACTACCGAGAAACGGGCCGCGGAGATTTAGCGTTATCGCAGTTCCGCCCAACGCACCCGGTTCCGCGCCAAGCAGGAAGGCGCTCGTCTTCCTGTTTCTGACGGTATTCCTCGATCTGTTGGGCGCCGGCATTCTGCTGCCGATCATCCCCTACCTGGTGCGCCAGTTCCGATCCGACGCCACCGCGGTGGGGATGCTGTCGATGAGCTTTTCGGCCGCCCAATTCGTGGGCAGTCCCGTGCTGGGCGTGCTTTCGGATCGCTACGGCCGGCGGCCGGTGCTGCTGGTGAGCCTGCTCGGTTCTTCGGCAGGCTACTTCCTGTTTGCGCTGGCGAGTTCGCTGCCGGTCATGTTCTTCGCCCGCATTCTCGACGGAATTACCGGCGGCAACATCTCGACCGCGCAGGCTTACATCGCCGACGTCACGGCGCCGGAGGACCGCGCCAAGAGCTTCGGACTGATCGGAGCGGCCTTCGGCCTCGGCTTTATCATCGGACCGGCCGTGGGCGGTGTGCTGAGCCGCATCAGCGTACACGCGCCGGCCTATGCCGCGGGCGTGCTCCTGCTGGCCACATGCGTGTTGGGCTACTTCGCTTTGCCGGAATCGCTGGCGCCGGAGCACCGCAGCCAGCAAGGGTTTCGCCTCAGGGACCTCAATCCCTTACGGCCGCTTGGGGAAGTGCTGGCCCGGCGCGAGCTGCATCTGCTGCTGGCGGCGGTGTTTGTGCTGAACTTCGCCTTCAGCGGTCTGCAAAGCAATTTCCCCGTGTTCACGCTGGTGCGTCTGGGGTACACCCCGCAGCAAAACGCGACGGTGTTTGCCTACATCGGCTTGCTTGCCGCCCTGGTCCAGGGATTCCTGGTGCGGCGGTTGAATCCGTTGCTGGGAGAGCGGATGATGGCGACGGGGGGCATGACGGCGCTGGTGCTGGGCTTCCTCGGGATTGCTTTCTCGCAGAATAGCTGGCAACTGTACCTGGCGGTGTTGCTGGTCTCCGGAGTCGGGCTCGCCAGCACCGCACAGATGGCGCTGCTCACCCATCGCGTCAGCCCCCGGGAACAGGGCTGGCTGCTCGGCTCGACACAATCTTTGCTCAGCCTGACTCGCGTCTTCGGACCTTTGTACGCGGGGGCCGTGTTTGATTGGGCCGGAGCGGGATCTCCGTACTGGACGGGAGCAATTTGGCTGGCGGGGGCGGGGGCGCTGACGTGGATGGGGACGCGGGGAGCCGGCAGGTCAGCAGTCTGACATCGCTCTCTTGCTTTCTGTCAGCGCGCATCGAAGATATGATTCGCTCCCGGATACGTGCTGCTGGTCAGCCGGCACGCCGGCCCGGGCCCCAGAAACTCGGGGATGTGAAATGTATTCGGGGGCGCGTAGACGATGTCGCCTTCGCCCGCGATGAGCGGCTTGTCGATGCCCTCCATGATCCACCGCAGCCGCCCCCGGACCACGATCCAGAATTCCGCAAAGTCCGCGTGGAAATGGCCGCGGTACCCTGGCTCGCGTTTCGGGTTGTCCTTTTCGTGGCCGTAGATGAAGTTGCCGCGTACCCGGTTCTTTCGCATCGAAGGCTCCGACCATGCGCTTTGGCCGCGATGAGCCGCTTCGAGATCCTCGATATTCACGTGAATCCGGTCCGGCTTGCCGCCGGCGCGCGGAATGTCGTCACGGTTTTCGCCAGTGGACAGTCGAACCGGAACATACTCGATCTCGCTGTTGTCCACGCCTTCCGGCCTTTTCTCCCACACCGGCGTCGCCGCCGCCAGTTGCACTTCGAGGCGAATCGCGGGCGCATCGCCGATTACTTCGAGCGAATGCAGATGCCGCTCCGGGACGAACACGTAGGATCCCTTCCGCGCCTCGATCACCTGCCACTGATTCTCCGGATATTCAACCTCGAACCGGATGCGCCCTTCCTGCACCACCCACCAGGCCGGCGAATCGGGAAACAGATGGCGAGCCACTCTTGAGCCGGGCGATGCGGAGATCACCCACGCTTTCGTGTTGCCGTCGTCAATCACCAGCTCACTCCAGTTCGTGTTGCCCCAGTGCTTCGCCTTCAGGTCCCCCAGCCGTGTAAGCGGCTTCATGGGCGGCCGGTAGGCCGCCGGCTGCACGGGCTTTGGAAACCACAGCGTCTTCTGGGCCGCGCCAGGCATCGCAAGCAAGAGCAGGAATGCATATGCAGGGAACATGACCGTGATCTTACACCATCCCTGCTATGGGGCTCCCACGGCCACCACCACTCGCGTCCCGCCTCCCTCGCCGCCCTCAATCCATGCATCTCCGCCCATCGCCCTGGCGTTCCTTCGCACAATCGCCAGTCCCAGTCCGGCGCCCTTTGGCTTGGTTGTGAAAAACGGCTCGAATACCCTGTCCCGCAGTTCGGGTGGGATCCCCGGCCCGTCATCCTCGACCGAGAGCCACGATGCCCGGCTCTGCCTGCGCCGACACGCCAACGCCGTCCTTCTCCGTTTGCCGGGTCACCGCGGCCGCCGCCGACTCCAGCAACGCGGACAAGTCCACCTCTTCGTCCAGAGGCGGCTTCTGCCGTGCGAACCCGAGAAGCTGGCGCACGGAGCCGTCCAGACGGTCCGCCTCGCCGGCAATGAACGCCAGATCCTCGCCATGACTCCGGGCGAGGGCCGGATCTTCCCGCATCAGTTGCGCGATCGTTGCCGCAGCCTGGCCGAGGCTTGCCAGCCGTTCCAGCCCAATCTTCTCTTCCACCAGCCGGCACGTCTCGAGCGACTGCGGCTTACATGAAACACATCGCCGCCTTGCTCTTGGGCAAACCGCGTCAGTTCCGCGTCCTGCGACACGAGCACCTGTCTGAAGCCGAACCACGTAGCCAGCTCCCGCTCCAGGAACCGCTTCCGCTCGTTCAAGTCGAGTATCGACGCCGCCTTTTCAATCACCGCCTTGGCGAAATCGGCGTACAACCGCGCCCGGCGGGTAAGAAAGCGGTTCAGCACAGCGTAGAGCCAGCACGCCAGCCCCCAGCAACACTGCCAAGCCCGGGCAATGGGCTGCCCGTGCTTGCCTCGTACAGCCCGGCCGCCACCACCACGAAATGCCAGATGCCCAGGCAGACAATCATCCACCAGGCCACCGCGCCCAGGAACGCGAGCAAGAGCCACAGCGCGCGGGCCAGAGTCATGCTTCAAGGATTGTAGCGGCGAAAAGCGAGCACCGCGTTCAAGCCTCCAAAGGCGAAGGAATTCGAAAGAGCGTACTCAATCTCGGCACGCCTGGCTTCGTTCGGAATCACGTCCAGATCGCATTCCGGGTCCGGCGTTGTGTAATTCGCCGTGGGAGGAAGCACACCCGTGTCGAGAGCCGAGACGGTGGCCGCGGCCTCGATCGCCCCCGCTGCCCCGAGTCCGTGCCCGTGCATCGACTTGGTCGAGCTGACCGCAATCCGGTCCGCATGCGCGCCGAACAACCGCCGGATCGCTTTCGACTCGACAGGGTCGTTGGCGGGCGTTCCGGTACCGTGTGCATTGATGTAGCCGACGGCATCCGCGGGAACACCGCCGTCGGCAAGCGCCAGTTCCATCGCGCGGGCCGCTCCCTCGACGGACGGCTGGGTGATGTGATGCGCATCCGCATTCATGCCCGCGCCTGCCAACTCCGCGTACACTGTCGCGCCACGGGCTTTGGCCGCCGCCAGCGGCTCCAGCACCAGCATGGCCGCTCCTTCGCCCAGAATCATGCCCCGGCGGTCTTTGGAAAACGGCCGGCATGTATCAGGCGACATCACGCGCAGCGCTTCCCACGCCTTCAGATGCGCGGTGGTGAAAGGCGCTTCGCTGCCGCCGGCAATGGCCATCTCGAGGGATCCTTGCCGCACCAGCCAGAATGCCTGCGCCAGCGAGTGGTTTGCGGACGAGCACGCCGTCGAGATCGTGAACGACGCTCCCGTCAGCCCGAACTCCATAGTGATCGCGCTCGCTCCGGCATTGGCCATCGTTCGCGGAATGATCATGGGATGGAACCGCGTCTTCTTCTCTTCATACAATTCGCGGAACGCCCGGTCCTCGGTCAGCTTGCCGCCCACGCAAGAGCCGGTGATCACACCCGTTTGCCGGCGCAACTGCGCGGTCCATTGGATGCCCGCCGCCGCAACGGCCTCTCGCGCCGCGATCAGCGCGTATTGCGCAAAGGGGTCGAGAAAGTCCGCCTCCTTTTCGCTGAACTGATCCAGCGGACAGTAATCGCGGATTTGCGCGCCGTTGGGAAACCGCAGCTCGCCGAATCCTTCGATAGGGCCGATCGCGCTGCGGCCGCTTGTCAGAGCTTCCCAGAACCGGCGCCGGTTCTTGCCGGAGGCGCAGAACACGCCGATTCCCGTGACGGCCACGCGCCGCGGGCTCATCCGGACGGCCCCTGCTTTTCAGCCAGCAGCTTGTCGATGCCTTGGACAATATCGCCGACGCCGCGAATCGACTTAGCCGCCTCATCCGGGATGTTCACGTCGAATTCATTTTCGAGCGCGAACACGATATTGATCCCGTCGAGCGAATCGATGCCCAGCTCCTCGAACGTGCTCCCGGGGTGGATCTCCTCCGGCGGCATGTGCTGCGCGGAGGCGATGACGCGAATCACGCGTTCGAGGATGCTTTCGGGCATAAAAGGTCGCTCACCGTGACAAGCTCGAATCCGCGCTCGCGGAGCTCCGGCACGAGTCGCTTCACTGCTTCGATCGTCGCCCGGATCTCCGGATTCGGCTGCACCTCTCGGCCATCGTGGAGGCAGATGATGGCGCCGTTCTCCACGCCGCGCTTGATGCGCTGATGGATTCCCTGAGCATCCAGTTTCCAGTCCCGCGCAATCACCGTCCACATGACGCCGAGCAATCCGAAGTGCTCCTGCACGCGCCGCAAACCAAACCAGCGGGCGCCATAGGGAGCGCGGAACAGCGACGGCGCGAGCCCCGTCACCTTGTACATCACGTCCTGCGCCAGGAAGATTTCATCGGCGATGAATTGGGCAGGGCGCAGATAAAGAGGGGCATGCGAATACGTGTGGTTGCCGATCTCATGTCCACGGGCCAATACGCTCTTCGCGATTTCAGGCAGGCGCTCGACATTCCGGCCAACCTGAAAAAACGTGCACCTGGCCCCTTCGCCGTCGAGCACATCGAGCAACTGAGGCGTCGATTCGCTGGGTCCGTCATCGAACGTGAGCGCAATCGCCTTATGATCGCGCGGCCCCCGATGAACCGAGGCGCCGAACACACACGCGCTGCGCCCGCGCACAGCCCATGTCATGGCGCCCGCGGCCACCGCCGCGCCCGCGTACGCGATTTCGGGAATCAGCATCAGCCCTTCTCCGTCCACTTTACGCTATGATCGCTGATCACGGCGAAGGTCTCCGGCGGGGAGAAGAGCTTGAAGAACGACCAGGGCCCCGGGATCCAGGGGTACCGCTCGAGGACGGATTCATCCACCTCGACTCCGAGACCCGGTTTTGCGGGCACCACCAGATCCCCGTTCACAATCTCGAGCGGCTCTTTCACGATCTCCGCCGCCAGCGGAAACGCGTACATGAACTTGTGCTCGGGCGCCGAGTAGCAGGGATACTCGAGCCACTCGACCACAGCTTCCGGCCAGCAGACGCCTAGCTGCGCCGCCGCCATCACTTCGAGGGCAGTGCCCCAGGAGTGGAATGCAAAACGCATCCCCGCGCGGCCCAGCTCGCTGAACAGGCGCCGGCCCAGGCTATAGCCGCCCTGGCAGACGACGTCCATCTGCACGTAATCGACACAAGGGCCGTTCAGCAGATCGAGGAAACCCTCCTCGCCGGACTCATGCTCGCCGCTGGCCAGCGGTACGATTTCCTTTTCGCGCAGCCGCCGGTAGGCTTCATGGTCATCCGGTGGAAGCGGCTCTTCCAGCCAGGTGATGTCGTACTCGCTCATTTGTTGTGCGAGCCGCTCGACGGTCTCCGGGGTGTAGCTGCGGTCCCCCATGCGCCACCAGGTGTGCGCGTCCACCATCAGCTCGAAGCCGCCGCCGGTGGCGTCCCGCATCCGCCGAACCGCTTCCAGGTCGCCTTCCAGCCCGATCCCCGGCCGCATCTTGTAAGCCTTGAAGCCCAACTCATTTGCCAGCGCGGCCTCGGCGGCGTAGCCTTCCGGCGGCATATACATGCCTGCGCTGCCATAGAGGCGGATGCGGTCGCGGACCCGCCCGCCCAGCAGCTCCGAGACAGGGACGCCTTTCAGCTTGCCGATCAAGTCATAGAGCGCCACCTCGACTGCGCAGTAGATCTTCTGCATCTCGGCATCCTGGCCGGCGTGCTGGAAGAACTGAATCCGCAGCGCATCCGCATCCGCCGCCACACGGCCGGCCAGGAATGGGGCGATTTCCCCTTCGATGCGCGATTTCCATTGCTCACTCGCCGCTCCCGGACCGTAGCCCACGACGCCGCTGTCGGATTCGATTCGCACCAGCATCGCGTCCCGCTTCAGAATCATACGCTCGCCGCCGTAGTAGGCCAGCTTCGGGGGATCCCGGAGCGGATACGAGAGCAGGTGCGCGCGAACGGATCGGATCCTCATCGAGATGACCAGTATACGATCCTCTCGAATCCTTGTGCCCGGGCCTCGGCGATGCGAGCAGGGACATGCTTGAACGCGCCCCGGCAGTGGATCGGCATGCTCGCGGCTCGAGTTTGTTGCAGACGCCAGGCATGTTCGTTATTCTTTGCTGGAGGTTTTGAAATCCGATGGCGAAAAAATATCAGCCCCCCGCAATTCCAGCGATTTGGATTTCTCTTGGCATCTTTGTGCCTATTGAAGGAATTCTGTTGATGGCTTACCACCACGTAGCGGCAAGTTGGGAAAAGACAATCGTCTTTGGCGCAACGATCGTTGGTGGCGCATTCGTGCTCTACAGCCACTTGAGCGGGCTGGATCAGAAGCGGGCCGAGAGGGCGGAGAGCCTCTGCGCGCGCTGGCAGACCAAGGATCTGGCGGATTCGAAAGACATCTTCGCCAAAGTGAAGTCGGGAAGCATGAATGCGGTCGACTACGCCTGCGAAAAGAAGGGCGGGAAGCTCGTACTCCCCACCGACATGGACACGCGGCGAAAAATTGTCGCTTTGCTGGATTTCGCCGAGGAAGCGGCGCTGGCCGTGAGGGAAGACCGCGCGGACGAGGGCCTGATCAAAGACTATATGGAAGAAGTCTTGGTGGGGCTTTGGAGAAACTTCAAAGATTGGGTGGAAAAAGAAAGGAGAAGCCAGGAAGAAGCGGGAGACTCGATGTACATCGAGCTGCAAAATCTTCTCAAGAAATGGAAGAGGATCACCTAGACGAGCACAATCTTCTCAGGCATAACCACCTTCATTGTAGAGAACTTGTTTGCGCGAGTCAAGTACCATTCCACTCACGCCACTCACGCCACTCACGCCCCTCACGGCAGCTTCGTCTCGCCCATCAGCCACTTGTCGACACCCCGGGCGGCCTTGCGGCCTTCCGCGATCGCCCACACCACCAGCGACTGGCCACGGCGGGCGTCGCCGGCGGCGAACACGCCCGGCACAGTGGACATGTAGTCCTCGCCGGTGGCGACGTTGCCGCGAGCGTCGAGCTTCAGCCCCTGTTTCTCGAGCGATTCGATGAGACCGTTGCGGCACGGGCCGGTGAACCCCAGGGCCAGCAGCACCAGGTCGGCGTCGAGCGTGAACTCGGTGCCCGCGACCGGCTCGAAGCTGGGCGGCGGACCGCAGCGGATGGCGTGAAGCTTGTTCACGTTGCCCTGCTCATCGCCGCTGAAATGCGTGGTCGAGATGCTCCAATCGCGGATGCCGCCTTCCTCGTGTGAAGTTTCGCTGCGCAGCTTCAGCGGCCACAATGGCCAAGGAGTCGAGCCGGCGCGCTCGTCCGGCGGCTTCGGCATGATCTCGAGCTGATGCACCGAGAGCGGCTTCTGGCGGTGCGTGGTGCCCAGGCAGTCCGCGCCGGTGTCGCCGCCCCCGAGGATGATGACGCGCTTGCCAGTCGCCAGAATCGGCTCCGCCAGCCGCGTTGGGTCGGCGACGATGCCCGCATCCCCCGCGACGCGCTTATTCTGCTGCGGAAGAAAATCCATGGCAAAGTGGATGCCCTTCAATTCACGTCCCCCCACGTTCAAATCCCGGGAAGCCTCCGCGCCAGTGGACAGCAGGATGGCATCGAATTCCTTTTGCAGGTCTTCGATCGGAAGAGCAGCGCCGACATGCGCCTTGGTTACGAACTCAACGCCTTCCGCCGTCATTTGATCGACACGCCGGTCGATGTGGTGCTTCTCCATCTTGAAGTCGGGGATGCCATAACGGAGCAGGCCGCCGATGCGGTCCGCCTTCTCGTAAACCGCGACTTTGTGGCCGGCCCGGTTGAGCTGCTGCGCAGCCGCCAGTCCCGCGGGGCCGGAACCGATGACGGCGACCCGCTTGCCCGTGCGCCGGTCGGGTGGTTCGGGCTGAATCCACCCCTGCTGCCAGGCCTGGTCAATAATCGCGCGCTCGATCAGCTTGATCGAAACCGGCGGTTCATTGATCCCCAGCACACAAGCGGCCTCGCACGGCGCCGGACAGATGCGGCCGGTGAACTCCGGGAAGTTGTTGGTCGAGTGCAGAACGCGGATCGCCTCTTTCCAGCGGTTTCGGTACACCAGATCATTCCAGTCGGGGATGATGTTGCTCACCGGGCAGCCAGTGTGGCAAAACGGCACTCCGCAATCCATGCAGCGCGCGCCTTGATTGCGGACCTTCTCTTCCGGCAGAGCGGCGTACACCTCGAACCAGTCGTGGATGCGGACCAAGACAGGGCGTGTCTGAATTGTTTCACGCCCATATTCCATGAAACCGGTGACTTTGCCCATTGAGCGCCCCCTTTAGCGCGCCGCCACGGCCGGCGCCGCCGGCTGCCCCGGCGGTTTGGGCAAAGTGGCTGCCTGTGCTGCGGAGCGAGGGATGCCGAGCACACGTTTGTAGTCGTGCGGAAAGATTTTGATGAATCTGGGGACCATGATCGCCAAGTTCTCGAGCACCCAGCCGGCCCGCGGGCTGCCGGTATAATCGACGTGATTCCGGATCAGCCGCTTGAGCAATGGAATGTCTTCGATGTCCACCGGATCCAGATCGACTCCGGCCCGGTTGCAGCGGACGCGGGCGAATTCGCCGTCTTCGTCGAGAACATAGGCGATGCCGCCGCTCATGCCGGCGGCGAAGTTGCGCCCGGTCTTGCCGAGGATGACGACGATGCCTTTGGTCATGTATTCGCAGCCGTGATCGCCGCAAGCTTCGACGACGGCTGCCGCGCCGGAGTTGCGAACGGCAAAACGCTCACCGGCCATGCCGCTGAAATAGGCCTCGCCGCTGGTGGCGCCGTACAGCGCCACGTTGCCGACGATAATATTCTCTTCCGCCGGAAACGTCGAGCCGCGCGGCGGATAGATGATCAGCCGGCCGCCCGAGAGGCCCTTGCCGGTATAGTCATTGGCATCGCCTTCGAGGATCATGGTGACGCCCTTGGACAGGAAAGCGCCGAAGCTTTGACCCGCCGAGCCGGTGAACTGGAACCGGATCGTATCGTCGGGCAGGCCGGCGGCGCCGTAACGCCGGGCGATTTCGCCGCTCAGCATCGTACCCACCGTGCGATGCACATTTCGAATGGGCAGCTTGAACTCGACCGGCGTCTTATTCTCGATGGCTTCTTTGGCGTGATGGATCAACGTGTGATCGAGAGCCTTTTCCAGGGCGTGGTCCTGTGCGATCATCGACCGGCGGCCGACGCGCTTTGGGGCATCGGGATAATACAGAATGCTGCTCAGGTTCACTCCGCGCGCCTTCCAGTGGTCCGCTGCATCGCGCATCCTGAGCTTGTCGACGCGCCCGATCATGTCATTGACCGTGCGAAAGCCAAGCCGTGCCATGATCTGACGCAGGTTTTCCGCCACCAGGAAGAAGTAGTTGATGACGTGCTCCGGCTGGCCGTGAAACTTCGCTCGCAGACGCGGGTCCTGGGTGGCAATGCCGACCGGACAGGTGTTCAGATGGCACTTGCGCATCATGATGCAGCCCATCGTGATCAGGGGGGCGCTCGAGAACCCGTACTCTTCGGCGCCCAACAGGGCGGCAATGGCGACGTCGCGGCCCGTGCACAGCTTGCCGTCGGTCTGCACGACAATGCGGCTGCGCAGGTCGTTGAGCACCAGCACCTGCTGCGTCTCGGCCAGCCCCAGCTCCCACGGGATGCCGGCGTGCTTGATCGAGGTGAGCGGGCTGGCGCCTGTTCCGCCGCTGTCGCCGCTGATCAGGACGACGTCGGCGTGCGCTTTCGATACTCCTGCCGCCACGATGCCGACGCCGACTTCGGCGACCAGCTTCACGTGGACCCGGGCCAGCGGATTGGCATTCTTCAGATCGTGGATGAGCTGCGCAATGTCCTCGATGGAATAGATGTCGTGATGCGGCGGCGGTGAGATCAGGCCCACGCCGGGCATCGAGTGGCGCACGCGGGCGATCACTTCATCCACTTTGTGACCTGGAAGCTGGCCACCTTCGCCCGGCTTGGCGCCCTGGGCGATCTTGATTTGCAGGTCATCCGCATGAACGAGGTAGTTGATGGTGACGCCGAACCGGCCGCTGGCCACCTGCTTGACGGCGCTGCGCCTGGAATCGCCGTTGGGCAACGGGATGTAGCGCTCGTCGTCCTCCCCGCCTTCGCCCGTGTTCGATTTCGCTCCGATGCGGTTCATGGCGATGGCCAGCGTCTCGTGCGCCTCTTTGCTGATCGAACCGAAAGACATGGCCCCGGTGGCGAAGCGCCTGACGATCTCCCTGGCCGGCTCGACTTCTTCCAGCGGCAGCGGCCTCGGGGCCCACTGCAAGTCCATCAGACCGCGGATCGTGCACAACTGGCGGTTCTGCTCATCGATGGCGGCGGCGAATTCTTCATAGGTGGCTTGGCTGTTGTGCTGGACGGAGTGCTGGAGCTTGCTGATCGAAGTGGGATTCAGAAGGTGATACTCGCCCCGGACCCGATAATGGTAGTTTCCTCCGACGGCCAGTTCCGTGTCCGCCTCGGTGACCGGGTGGAATGCGTGGTCATGCTTCATCTTCGCTTCGCGGGCGAGCACATCGAGGCCGACGCCCTGGATGCGGGACGCGGTGCCGGTGAAGTACTTGTCGACCAGCTCCTGGTTGAGGCCGATGGCCTCGAAAATCTGCGCTCCGCGGTAGCTTTGCAGCGTCGAGATGCCCATCTTCGAGAAGATCTTGAGCAGTCCTTTGTTCACTGATTTCTTGAAGTTCTTGAGCACGGTGTCGAAGGACATGCCCTCGGGGAATTGCCCCTTGCGGTGCATGTCTTCCAGCGTTTCGATCGCCAGGTAAGGATTCACGGCGCTGGCGCCGTATGCGATCAGCAGGGCGAAGTGCTGCATCTCGCGAGGCTCGCCGGACTCGACAATCAGCGCCACCTGGGTGCGCGTGCCTTCACGGATCAGATGGTGGTGCACTGCCGACAGTGCAAGCAGGCTGGGAATGGGAGCGTAGTCGCGGTCGATGCCGCGGTCAGACAGAATCAGCAGCGTGTAGCCGTCTTTGATGGCGCGGCCGGCGCGGCGGCAGACCCCTTCGATGGCCCGCTCGAGCTCGCGCTCGCCGCCGTCGACGCGAAACGTCGTGGACAGCGTGGCCCCCAGAAACTCGCCCCAGGAGACCCGCCGCAGTTGTTCCAGGTCGTAGTTGGTCAGAATCGGCTGCGTGAGCTTCAGCGTGTGGCAGTGCTCCGGCGTTTCATCGAGGATGTTGCGCTCCGTTCCGATGTAGGAGGTGAGCGACATCACCAGCTCCTCGCGAATGGAATCGATGGCCGGGTTCGTTACCTGGGCGAAGAGCTGCTTGAAGTAATGAAACAGCGGCTGCGGCTTGTCCGAGAGACAGGCCAGCGGCGTGTCGGTGCCCATCGAGCCGACCGGCTCCTCGCCTTGCGCCGCCATGGCGCCCAGAATCATGCGCAAGTCTTCATCGGTGTAGCCGAAGCAGCGTTGGCGTTGGAGGATGGTGTCGAAATCCGTGGGGTGCCAGCGCGCCGGGTCGGGCAGATGATCGAGCGTAATCTGGTGCTTGCGGAGCCAGTCGCCGTACGGCCGGCGCGCTGCCAGCCTCTCCTTGATCTCCTCGTCGGGAATCAGGCGGCCTTGCTCGAGATCGGCCAGCAGCATCCTGCCAGGCTGGAGGCGGCCCTTGAATTGCACCTCTTCCGGCTTCACCGGCAGCACGCCGGTCTCTGAAGCCATGATAAGCAGGCCGGTGTGCGTCACCATGTAACGCGCAGGGCGCAAGCCGTTCCGGTCCAGCGTGGCGCCGATCACACGGCCGTCGGTGAACGCGATCGCAGCCGGCCCGTCCCAGGGCTCCATCAGCGAGGCGTGATACTCGTAAAAGGCGCGCTTGCTGTCCGACATGGTTGTGTCGTGATCCCAGGCTTCCGGAATCAGCATGGCCATGACGTGCGGCAATTCGCGTCCGGACAGCAGCAGCAGCTCGACAGCGTTGTCGATGGTCGCCGAGTCTGATCCGCCCGGGACGCAGATCGGAAACAGCTTCCTGACGTCGCCGTTCCACAGCGGGCTTGAAAGGACGCTCTCGCGGGCCCTCATCCAGTTGACGTTGCCCTTCATCGTGTTGATTTCGCCGTTGTGGCAGAGGTAGCGGAACGGATGCGCCAGCGACCAGGTAGGAAAGGTGTTGGTCGAGAACCGCTGGTGCACCAGGCACAGGGCGCTGATGACGTCGGGATCGCTGAGCTCACCATAGAATTGAGCAATCTTCGGCGCCAGAAGCAGACCTTTGTACACGATGGTCCGCGTGGACATGGAGGGAATGTAGAAGAAGTCGCCTTCCTTGATGTCGAGGGAGGCGATTTCGCATTCACAGCGTTTGCGGACAACGTACAGCTTCCGCTCGAGCTCGTCACGCGGCATCCCGGGAGCGCGGCCCAGAAAAATCTGTTCGATATAGGGCTGGGACGACCGGGCCAGCCGTCCAATGGCGTTGGCATGCACCGGCGTGTCCCGCCAGCCGAGGACTTCGAGTCCTTCTTCGCGCGCGACGCGTTCGAGGATGCCTTCGCAGCGCAGCCGCGAATTGGACTCGACGGGCAGAAACACGATCCCTACGCCGTATTCGCCAGGCAGGGGAAGCGTGAATCCGAGCCTGGCGCATTCCTTCTGGAAGAACTTGTGCGGCAACTGGATGGTGATGCCGGCGCCATCGCCAGTTTCCGGGTCACACCCGCAGGCGCCGCGGTGCGTGAGGTTGATCAGGATTTGGATGCCTTTCTGGATGATGTCGTGCGAGGCGATACCGTTCAGGTTGGTGACGAACCCGATTCCGCAGGCATCTCGTTCAAAAGAGGGGTCATAGAGGCCCTGTTTAGGGGGCAGGCCGCGCTGACTACGGTGTTCGTAAGCCATTTGTTTCGTCCCTCGACTCCTGCGGAGAGAAGGAGTTATCGCTAAGTATAGGGCAACGGCATGGTATAAGTCCAGCAAAAAATCATCATCCTATACAATTAGAATTTATTATTTTATGGCACCCCCCGACCGAAAGCCATGTTATGTTTGGGTTGTGACGGCGCAGGAGGTCTACGAATTGACGACGCGCGGCGGGGCCACGGAATTCAGCCGTGTGCTGGAGGTGTGTCAGGCATTCGGACCGTATTGTCTCATCGGCGGGCTGGCCGTCAATTGCTATGTCGAGCCGGTTTATACGCTGGATGCGGACATTGTGCTGGTTGCCTCCGGGATCGAGGCCGTCTCGGAAGCGCTTCGCGCCGAGGGCCGCAGTGAGTTGAGAGTTCAGCTCACGACAGATCCCCGGTATCAGGTATTCCTCGATCGCGCCGAGACGCGCCAGGTGCTTGGAGTTCCCGTGAGAGTGGCCTGCCTGGAGGACGTGGCGCAAGGGAAGCTGTGGGCATACGGAGCTCCTGAACGAAGACTCAGCAAACGGAAAAAAGACGAGCTGGATCTGATCCGGCTGGGAGAAGCCTATCCGCAACTCTTGCGAATCTACCCTGACGATCTACGGCGGCAGCTCGATTCCACGTAATACCTACAATCGTCCTATGGAACTCGCCCCTCTGTTTCTCGACACGGCCCGGCGGCGGTTGCGGCAGTATCTGGACCGCATCAAGGCATGCCTTGAGCGGCTGGATGACCAGCGGATCTGGGAGCGAGGCTCGGAGAATGAGAACGCCATTGGGAATCTCGTGCTGCACCTGGCCGGGAACGTGCGGCAATGGATTGTAAGCGGCGTCGGCGGCCAACCGGACGTGCGCACGCGCGATCGTGAGTTTTCCGCGCATGGCGATATCTCCAGGCAGGAGCTGTGTCAGCGGCTGGAAGCGGCGGTCGAGCAGGCCGCCGGCGTAATCGATCAGCTTACGGCGGAGCGGCTGGCAGAGCGAGTCACGATTCAGGGGTATGACGTTTCCGTACTGGAAGCCGTGTTCCATGTAGTCGAGCATTTCGCGCAGCACACAGGCCAGATCATCTACGCGACCAAGCTGCTGACGCACGAAGATCTCGGCTTTTACCGGCACCTCAACCAGGCTGCCGCGCACGGCCGGCACACGCCGTAGGAAGCTCGCACAGGCCGGGCCGGCCTCCATACCGGTGAGGAACCCGCCGGCTGCCGGTAGGCCCGGCGCGTTGTGCGAGCGAGTTTCTTAATAGGAAGCTCGCACAGGCCGGGCCGGCCTCCATACCGGTGAGGAACCCGCCGGCTGCCGGTAGGCCCGGCGCGTTGTGCGAGCGAGTTTCTTAAAAGGAGGAGTCCATGCGTCTGTTGCTTTTTCTTCTGATCACCGCACTTGGGCTGATGGCCCAGGCGGGTCCATCCACGCGTGAGCTGAACGACATCAACTGGATGGAGTTTCAGGAATGGGCGCCTTCGCGCATCCAGACGGTATTGCTGCCGGCGGGGACGCTCGAAGCCCATGGCGTCGTCAACAATGGCGCGGACAACACGGCGCCGGTGGCGCTGGCGCGCGCCATGGCGCCGAAGATCAACGCCCTGGTGGCGCCTGTGCTCAACTACGGCGTCACCGGCAGTCTCGATGGATTCGCGGGCACGTTCTCGATCAGCGAGCCGGCGTACCGCGCGTTTGTCACCGACGTCATGACGGGCTTGGCGCGCAATGGCTTCCGCAATCTGATTGTGATTAACGGGCATGGGGGCCCGCAGACCGCGATCTTGAATGACGTGGCCGAGAAGATCGGACGCGAGCATCGCATTCGAACCTTGGTGGTGAATTGGTGGGCTTATTGCTCCGATGTGACGATGAAGGTATTCGGCGAGGACGGCGGTCACGCAGGCTGGAACGAAACGGCGTTCATCCAGGCGATTGACCGCGAGTTGGTGCATCCGGAACGCTACAAGCCATCGCAGGCGACGGCGCGACCGGCGGCCGGCGCGTGGTCGGCGTATCCGTTCCCTTCGTCGATCATTCTGTACCAGCCGGGGCAGGGGTATCCGAAGTTCGACCAGGCGAAAGCGGATGCCTATTTTGCAGCGGTTGTCGAGAAAATGACGGCGCTGGTCAAAGAGATCATCGCCAAGTGGGATGAGGCAAAGCTCTTCCAGCGGTGAGCCCGATCAGCCGGGACGAACCGCTCGCCTTCAGTAGCTGAGATTCTTCAGGTACTGGAAGCTCTCGCGCAAGCTGTCCAGCGGATTCCCCGGCGTCTGATCCTGCTCGACGAAGTAATGCTTCACGCCGGAATGTGCCGCGGCCGCAAGCACCGGCTTCATGTTGATGATCCCTTTGCCGGCCTCGACAAAGCCGTCCCTGGGCGCCTGTTCGTTGTAGCGTTTCTCGATCCCCGCGCGAAGGTTCTTGACGTGCATTAGAGGGATTCGCCCCTTGTATTTCTCGAGCACGGCGACCGGCTCGACGTCGGCGACCTTCGCCCACATGATGTCCAGTTCGAGCCCGACCAGCTTCGGATCGGTTGATTCGAGCAGAATGTCGAGCAGGGTTTTCGAGCCCGCCGGCTCGAACTCGAAGGCATGATTGTGATACGCCAGCGCCAGCCCGGCCGCCCGGCACCGCTGGCCGGCCCTGCTCAGCGTCTCCGCAAGCCGTTTGATCACCTCGACGCCGCCGCGGTCAGCAGGAGCGATGTAAGGGCAGACGACGTATTGGAAACCCCGCTTCACAGCGTCATCGAGCGCGGCTGGGAGCTTGTCCTGGGCGCGCAGAAACAGCCCGGTATCCAGGTGGAGGCTCACGGCCTTCAGGGACGTCTCCTTCAGGGGCGCCCAGATCTTCTCCAGGTCGCGGCCCACGGCTTCTACTTCGCGGAAGCCGATCTGCTCGATCGCGCGCAGCGTTTCCAGCGGCTGGTCAGGGAGAATCGTGCGCACCGTGTAGAGCTGGACGCCGATGGCCGGCAGCGTTCTGCCGGAAGCGGCGCCCGCGGCCGCGGCCGCCACAAAACTGCGCCTGGTGAAATTCCTCATCAGGACTTATGATATCGGAGAAATGATGCGAACAGGGCTATTGCTGATTCCATTCGCCGGAGCCGCTCTGGCACAGGACTACGATCTGTTGATCCGCAACGGCCGTCTGGCGGACGGCACCGGCAATCCGTCGTTCATGGCGGACCTTGCCATCTCCGGAAACAGGATTGCGGCCATCGGCAAGCTGGCCGGCAAACCGGCGCGCCGGACCATCGATGCCTCCGGGCTGACGGTGGCGCCGGGCTTCATCGACATGCACAACCACTCGGATCGGACGATTCTCGTGGATGGCAACGCCCAGTCGATGATCCGGCAAGGCGTGACGAGCATGATTTTCGGGGAAGGCGGCTCGGCTGCGCCGTCGCGCGACTTCCCCACATTCGACGCCTATTACAAAGAGCTGCTGAAGCGAGGCATCTCGACCAACATCGGCTCGTATGTCGGATCGAGCCAGATCTGGACCGAGGTGCGGGGGCAAAAGGCCGGACCGCCCACCGCGGAGGAACTCGTGAGAATGCGCGCCGAGGTGCGCCGGGCGATGGAGGACGGCGCGCTGGGAGTGGCGAGCTCGCTGAGCGGGCCGCCTGGAAGCTGGATTGATACGAACACGCTGGCGGCCATGTGCGAAGTGGCGTCCCCCTACGGCGGCATCTACTCGACGCACATGCGCACGGAAGGCTTCGGCGTGTTTGAAGCGGTGTCGGAAGCGCTTGAAATCGGCCGCCGCGCTGGTGTGCCGGTGGACATCATTCATCTGAAGATCGCCGAGCACAAGCTGTGGGGCCGCATGCCCGAGCTGATCGCGACCATTGCGAACGCCCGCGCCAATGGCCAGCAAGTCGAGGCGCATGTTTATCCCTATCGCGCCGGGCAGAACAATCTCTCGAGCATCATCCCGCCCTGGGCGCACGAAAACGGCCCGGCGGCGATGATCGGGCGGCTCGACGATCCCGCGCTGCGCCCGCGCCTCGAGCAGGAGATCCTCAACGGCATTCCCGGCTCGAACTGGTACAACCACTACACGGCCACAGGATCGTGGGAGGGCATGCTGCTGGTGTCGTTCTCCAACCTTGCGTACAAGAAGTACGAAGGCAAGCGCATGAGCCAGGTGATCGCCGAAGTGGGCGGCAGCCCGATCGACGTGCTCTTCAAAGTGCTGAGCGACAACAAGGGCTCCGTGCCCACCGTGTATTTCCATCATTCCGAAGAAGACATGCGGTATGCGCTGCGGCAGCCGTTCGTCTCGATCGGCTCGGATGGAACGGCGGTAGCGACCGAGGGGCCGCTGGCGGCCGGCAATCCGCATCCCCGGTACTACGGCACATTTCCGCGGGTGCTGGGACGCTACGTGCGCGAGGAGAAAGTGATCACGCTCGAAGAAGCGGTGCGTAAGATGACTTCGGCCAACGCGGCCAAGGTCCGCATCTATGATCGCGGCCTGCTGCGGCCGGGGATGGCGGCGGACGTGACGGTGTTCGACGCTCTACGGGTGATCGATCACGCCACCTATGAGAAGCCGCACCAGTATGCGGGCGGCGTGGAATACGTCATCGTGAACGGCGCAGTGGTGCTGGATCAAGGCAAACACACCGGTGCACGGCCGGGGGTGATTCTGCGCAGGCTGCCGCCTGCTCCGCGTTAGCGCATCTTTCTGAGCCGCGCGCGTCAGCAAGCGGTCTTACGCAAACACTTTAGACGCGGCCGGCTTTTTGCCGTCGCCTGCCGCGCCCCGTTAGCCAGCGGCGAAGAGACTCCTGCGTTTCACCAGATCGGCGACCAGCCAGGAGGCTCTCGACACTGATATCTTCATCTAAGTCCGGCCAGTGGATCCCCTCGCCGCCCCCAATGAGACGCCAGTTCGCTCGCTCTGCGGGCGTCCCGTGCGCCAGGCGCGGGAACCAAGCGACCGGTACCGTGATCGTCCGGCCATCTGCCAGGTCCACGACCAAAGCGTCTTCACTTACGCTTACCCTTTGCGCCACCGCTTCCCCAACTTCAGTTCCCGAAGTACTCATGCCATGCCCTCAGCAAGTTCACTGCGTTCTCTGCGACCAGCCTCTCGATGCGTCCGATTTCCGCTCGGCTAAATCCCCGGCTCCTCTCCAAGCGGACCGGTTCCACCCAAAACTTGGCCTTCAATTCTTCCCGCTCCACATGCACGTGGGGAGGCTCGTCTCGATCCGCCGAATAGAAGAAGAGCCGGTAGGGGCCGGACCGAAGAACCGTTGGCAACGTTTCCAGTTTACATCGTCATGGGCCGAACCGCCCCGGTGTCTGGGCTGGATAGGCAAGAGTTAAACACTACAACAGAAGTGTTTGCGCTCCGCTCCCTACCCCGGCATAGCCGGAACCAAAAAGGGTCTTGCGGTACCGGGCAACCGCTCCGTGACCGTCGCGGTTCGGAAGCGCTTTCTGAGCCGCGACAAGCGGTCTTACGCAAACACTTCAGACCCGCGTTAGCTTCGGAACCAGCGCGTGCCAGCCGCCAGGTGCTGCCTGCACACTTCTTCATTCAACTCGAAGCCAAGGCCAGGCTTATTGGGCAGCGTGAACCAGCCGCCGGGATAGAACTTGCCGCCGTCGTTGGCGACCATGTCCTTCCACCACGGGATCTCGATACTGTCGCTCTCGAGCGCTACAAAGGAGCGGATCGCGGCGCAAACCTGCGCGCAGGCGTATGTCCCCACCGGAGTGCACATGTTGTGGCAGGCGAAGGTGATGTAGTACAGATCCGCCATGTCGGCGATGCGCTTGGTCTCGAGCAGGCCGCCGCATTTTTGCGGATCGGGCTGGATGATGTCGCACGCCTGCTTCTCGATGAACGGGCGGAAGCCGTGGCGCGTGTACAGGTTCTCGCCGGTGAGAATGGGTGTCCTGGTGGCATCGGTGATGCGCTTCAAAGCATCCGCGTTCTCCGGGGGAACGGGGTCTTCAAGAAACCAAAGCTTCAGCGGCTCCACCTCCTGCGCAAAGCGCAACGCATCCCGCGTGTTGTAATTCCAGTGCAGATCGACACCCACGTCGTAGCCCGCCCCGAGCGCGCTCAGGATGGATTCCAGGATCTTGTACCATTGGCGCATCTCTTCGGCTGTAATCACTCGATTCCAGACTTCGCGCCGATACTTGTAGGGCGTTCTGCCGGAAACGCCCTGGTTGCGAGACTCCCAGTCCAGATCGAATTTCATCGCTTTGAACCCGTATGCTTTGGATGCCAGCGCCTCTTCGATCCACGGTTTGGGATCGGCGGTTTTCGGCGAGCCGGTGTCGTGATAGGCAAGCAGCTTGTCGCGGTATTTGCCGCCGAGCAGCACAAAGACCGGCACTTTGAGGATCTTGCCGGCCAGGTCCCACAAAGCGCTTTCGATGCCCGCGATCGCCGACACGGTCGAGCCGGCGTTCGAGCCATGGCCCGAGGTCGCTTCCATCATGCGGCTCCAGAGATACTCGACTTGCAGAGGATCCTGGCCGAGGACGTACTGTTTTGCGTGGTGCACCAGGTCCACGATGCCCGCCCCGTTGTACGCCTCCCCGTATCCGGAGATGCCCTGGTCGGTGGTGATCTTGACCAGGTGCGCCGGATAATTCATCTGGATGGTGGCCGTCTCGACATCGCGGATTTTGACTTTGCCGAACACCGATTCGGCCTGCGGCATCGCCTTGAGGATCTGCGATTGCTCCAGAGTCCAGGCGGCGGCGAGCCCGGCGGTGCCGGCGAGAAAGTGGCGGCGGCTCAGAGTGTACATAGCACTGGATAGCTTATCAGCAATTGTCTTCTTCTCCCGGCCAATGGGACAATGGCTGAAGTTCATCCTTCATGTCTCTGGTTGTCGTTGGCTCGGTCGCCTATGACGGCGTGGAAACGCCGCACGGCAAAGTGGACCGCATGCTGGGCGGCGCCTGCACGTATATTTCCCTGGCCGCCAGTTTTTTTACGCATGTCAAAGTGGTCGCTGTCGTCGGAGAAGATTTCGCCTCGGAAGACTACGATCTTCTGGCGGCGCGCGACATCGACCTTTCCGGTCTCGAACGCGTCCCTGGCAAGACGTTCTTTTGGGCGGGTGTGTATTCGGCCGACATGAATGACCGCACGACGCTGCGCACGGACCTGAACGTGTTCGCCGATTTCCACCCCAAGCTGCCCGACCATTACCGCGGCCAGCCCTATGCGCTTCTCGGCAACATCCAGCCGGCTTTGCAGCGCAGTGTGCGCGAGCAGATGCACGGTGTCCGCCTCATCGGCGGGGACACGATGAATTACTGGATCCACGATTTCCGCGAAGAGCTGCTCCAGACCATCCGGCATTGGGACTTCCTGCTCATCAATGACAGCGAAGCCCGCCTGCTGTCCGGCGAATCCAACCTGGGCCGGGCGGCGGAAAAGGTCCGCCAGATGGGACCGGCGGCGGTGATTATCAAGCGAGGCGAATACGGCGCGATTCTGTTCCACAACCACGGCTACTTCGCCGTTCCGGGCTATCCGCTGGAGCGCGTCCACGACCCCACTGGCGCCGGGGACTGCTTCGCCGGCGGCTTCATGGGCTATCTGGCCGAGCAGGGCGCCGGCGGAAATGGTCCCGTCGATCCCATGCTCATGAGCCGAGCCGTCGTCTATGGCTCCGTGATGGGCAGTTTCTGCTGCGAGCGATTCGGCGTGGACCGCTTCCGAACGCTGACACGGCAGGACATTGACAGGCGCTTTGAGGAGTTCCGGAATTTCACCTCGTTCTAAGCCCACAAGCGGCGGCGGCGGGATGCTCGATGTCGCTGGCGTGTGCTTGCTGCTTGCCTTGATCAGCGCACTCGCCGTCTGGTGGCATCTCGAGCACGGCTACACGCTTTACTACGGCGACGCCACTGCGCATCTGAACATTGCCCGGCGCGTCGTCGATTCACGCACTCCTGGCCGGGAGCAGATCGGGACAGCCTGGTTGCCGCTGCCGCATCTGCTCATGCTGCCTCTGGTCGGGAACAACGATTGGTGGCGCAGCGGGCTGGCGGGGGCGATGCCGGTGGCGGCCTGCTTCGTCCTGGCGGGCGCTTTCCTTTATGCCGCTGTTCGCCGCGCCTTTCAATGCAGAACCACGGCGCTGGCGGCCTCTTTCTTGTTCTCGCTGAATCCCAACCTCCTCTACTTGCAGGCCACTCCCATGACCGAACCCATCTTCCTGGCCGGGCTCCTGACTTTGCTTTACGCCACCGTCTGGTTCGGGCAATCCGGAAGTTACCGGGCGTTGTTGCTTGCGGCGGCAGCCTCGAATGCGGCGTCCCTGACACGCTACGAAGGCTGGTTCCTGATTCCGTTCGTAACGCTGTACTTTTGGCTGGCCGACCGAAACCATCGCCCGCGCAAAGCGCTGCTGTTCGGACTGCTGGCATCGCTGGCGCCGCTGGCGTGGCTGACGCACAACTGGTGGGACTATGGCAACCTGCTCGAGTTCTACAACGGCCCCTATTCCGCGAAGGCCATCTATCAGCGGGCGCTCGCCAGCGGAATGGCGTCTGCGCCAGGGGATCACGACTGGTTCCGTGCCTGGCGGCAATTCCAGGCGGCTGCCGCACTCTGCGCCGGCGGCGCTCTCCCTGTTCTCGGGCTGGCCGGGATTGGCATTCTGATTTGGAAACGCCTGTTCTGGCCGCTGGTGTTTCTTGCTCTTCCGGTTGCTTTTTACATTTGGAGCATTCACTCATCCGGCACCCCGGTTTTTGTGCCCCAAATGTGGCCGCATAGCTACTACAACACGCGCTACGGGCTGGCGGCATTCCCCCTCCTGGTGTTCGGAGCGGCGGCTCTTGTCAGCGCGCTTCCCGGCCGGTTCCGGCCTGTCACAGCCGTGCTGGTGGCAGCCGTGGCCATCTCGCCATGGATTGCGTATCCGCGCCCGGAAACCTGGATCTGCTGGAAGGAGTCCCAGGTGAATTCAGAAGCCCGCAGGGAGTGGACTGGACAAGCCGCGGACTATCTCAAGAATCACTATCGCTTTGGGGACGGCATCTACACCAGCTTTGGCGACCTGACCGGGATCTTCCAGCAAGCGGGCATCCCGCTCAGCGAGACGCTGCACGATGGCAATCACCCGCTCTGGAACGCCGTGGAACAGCGGCCGGATTTGTTCTTGTGGGAGCACTGGGCGGTGGCCATCAGCGGCGATTCGGTGGCAACGACGCTGCTTAAGGCGCAGCGTCGCGGCCCCAGGTTCATCTGTGTGAAAATGATTGCAGTCAAGGGCGCCCCCGTCATCGAGATTTACCGCCGCCAGGACTTCGATGAGAATTCCCTTCACCAAAGCGCACGGCGCGAGAAATGATTTTCTGCTCACATGGGCTCATGAGGCCCCGGCGGCGGATGCTCGCGCCATGGCGCGGGCCATCTGCGACCGGCGTGCCGGGATCGGCGGCGATGGCTGGATTCTCGTGAGCCCGGCCACCACCGCCGCGCATGGCGCCATCCGGCTGCTTAACTCCGACGGGAGCGACTCGGAGATCTCCGGAAACGGCACTCGCTGTGCCGCCGCTTTCCTCCTGGATGCCGGTTTGGACGCCGGCGACATCCGCATTGCCACCGGCGCCGGCACAAAACAGCTCCGGCTGCTCGGCCGCCAGGGACGCCGGTTCGAGTTCGAAATGAACATGGGCCGGCCTCTGCTCGAACAGGGGGGCTTGCGTTTTCCTCTGCCGCTTCCGGAAGAGCTTCCGGAAGAGCTTCCGGATGAGCCTCTGGAAGTCACCATCCTGAACATGGGCAACCCCCAGTGTGCTGTTTTCGTCGACGACTTTGATTTCGACTGGCGGGACCTGGGCGGCCGCATCGAGGACCACCCGCAATTCCCACGGCGCACCAATGTTTCCTTCGTCCGCGTGCTGAGCCCCCACGCGATCGAAGTCCGTTTTTGGGAGCGCGGCGCCGGCGAGACTATGAGTTCTGGTACCGGAAGCTCAGGTGCGGCAGCCGCAGGAATTCTGAGAGGATTGTGTAGGAGTCCCCTTGAGGTGAATACACCGGGGGGTATTCTCCAGGTTCGCTGGGATGGTGATGATCTGCATCTAACCGGACCGGCCGAAATCATTGCCGGAGGAGAGTTCTATTTCGAATGAGCGCCGTCATAACGGAATTTCCGATGCAAGCACAGACTCAATGGGCTGAAGAACTGGAACAGAAGCTGCTGAATCGCACGGCCGAGGTCGGGATCATTGGTTTAGGCTATGTCGGCCTGCCCCTGGCCGTCGAGTTCGCCAAAGCAGGTTTTCGAGTCTCCGGGATCGATGTCCAGCTAGACAAAGTCGAAAAACTCAATCGCGGTATTTCCTACATTCAGGACATCTCCTCCGAAGAGGTGGCGTCTCTGGTGGAAGCGGGAAAGCTGCGCGCCACTACTGACTTTTCGGTGATCTCTTCGCTCGACACAGTGAACATCGCTGTGCCGACCCCGTTGCGGAAGACGAAAGATCCGGACATGAGCTATGTCGTCTCTGCCTGCCAGGAAGTGGCCAAATATGCGCACCCTGGCATGCTCGTGATTCTGGAATCCACCACCTATCCCGGCACCACATCAGAGCTGGTCCTGCCGATGATCGAGAAGCCCGAGCTGCGGGTCGGCAAGCAGTTTTTCCTTTGCTTCTCTCCCGAGCGCGTGGACCCTGGCAATCCCAACTATCAGACCAGCAATATCCCCAAGGTGGTCGGAGGCATTACGCCGACGTGCACCCAGATGGGCGCCCTGTTCTACGGGCGGGCGCTCGAACACGTGGTTCCGGTCAGCTCGACGCAGGTCGCCGAGATGGTGAAACTGCTCGAGAACACTTTCCGCATGATCAACATCGGCCTGGTGAATGAGATGGCCATGATGTGCGACCGCATGGGCATCAATGTGTGGGAGGTCATCGAAGCGGCGGCCACCAAACCATTCGGATTCATGCCGTTCTATCCGGGCCCTGGCTTGGGCGGCCATTGCATTCCGATCGATCCGTTTTACCTGTCCTGGAAAACCAAGCAGGCCGGGATTGAGGCGCGGTTCATCGAGCTGGCCGGCCATATCAACGGCCAGATGCCGCATTTCGTGGTGGACAAGGTCCAGAACGCCCTGAACGAACACGGCAAGCCGCTGAAGGGCTCGCGCGTGCACGTGATGGGTGTCGCCTACAAGCGCAACATCGACGATGTCCGAGAGTCACCCGCATTGGACATCATTCACCTGCTGCGACGCCGCGGCGCTTCGGTGACCTTCAGCGATCCGTATGTTCCCTGTCTGAAAGCCGACGGGATTGAGATGGATTCCAAAGATCCGGTCGCCTGCTCAGCCACTGCCGACTGCGTGGTGATCGTCACCGACCACACCACCCTCGACTACGACCCGATTGTCGAGAATGCCAGGCTGATCGTCGATACCCGCAATGCGCTGAAGGGCCACCGCTCGAGCAAGATTGTGCGGTTGTAGGTGGGGTGGCCAATCCTGGCCGCAGCCGCCTTTCAGGCGGCTAAGCCCGCTGAAAGCGGGCTTGCCCTACTAGTGTCTGGAACTCGCTACGCGCAGCTTGTTCTCCACCGAAAACACCCCGGCCACGCCGTTGGCGCGCAGGTACGCCAGGTTCTTGTCCATCTCAGTCGCCACCACGCCCTCCAGCTTCACATTGCCCTGGTTGACGATGATGTGGATTCCCGGGATCGCGCCCAGCGCATACCTGTCCAGACCGGGCTGCGTGTAGATAGCGCGGTAGAGCGCCAACCGCAGGCGGTTGTCAAAGGGAGACAGAGGCAGGACTTGGATCTCGTTGCGAACCTTGCCCACGCCTTCTATGCGCCGGACTACGTTTTCGGCGCTCGACCGGAGCGTCGGCCTTGTCACCTGGCCTGTGAGCATTACCTCGTTGCCGTTGACGGTGAATGCGAGGTTGTCAAAAACGTTGTAGAACGGAAGCAGCACCAGTTCGTGCCGCACCTTTTCCGCCAGCGTCCTGGTACCGGTGGGTGAGGTGGTTGAAGCAGGCGCCAGCACAGCGCCGGCCAGCAACGTCCCCATCAGAAATAGCCCTAGTCGTTTCATCTTCATTTGTTTTGGCCTCCTCGAGCCTTACACCGCGATGGACGGGTGTCCCGAGTATCACGTTTCACGCTTGCGGCATGCTACCCTAAGGCAAAGAAAAAGCGAACATGGCCGATCACCTCGATTCCCAACTCGACTTCCTCCGCCGCCGCATCGCCGCCATTGACCGCAAGTACGCCAACGGCTTTGCTCCTCCCAAGCCTGCTCCCGTTTCTCCCCGCGAATGCACCGCGCCGGAAGAATGGCTCCCCGGCCAGGTAGTCGAGACGCGCTCCGGCCGCCACTTTCAGACTACGCGCCGATGGGAGCGCCATCGGCGCCATGGGAGCATGGAGATCTCGAACCTGGCGGAACTCCCTGCCAATCTGCTCGAAGCCGTTAGCGAAAGCACCGTGCCTCTATGCGAGCCGCAGCGCTGGTGCTTTCTGGACACCGAAACCACCGGGCTGGCCGGGGGCACTGGCACGTACGCGTTTCTGATCGGCGTTGGCTGGATCAGCGCCGGCGGTTTTCACCTCAAGCAGTATTTCCTTCGCGACCCGGGTGAAGAGGCGAGCGCTCTGGAGGCGCTGGCGGAGCATCTGGCTCAATTCGATGTCCTGGTCACCTATAACGGAAAAGCCTTCGACCAGCCGCTGCTCGAGACGCGCTACCGGCTGGCGCGCAGCAAGCCGCCATTTGAGCGCATGGCGCATCTGGATCTGCTCTACGGCGCGCGCCGGCTGTGGAAGCTGCGCCTGGAGAGCTGCCGGCTGGTCGAGCTCGAGAGCCAGATTCTGGGCGTCGAGCGCGAAGGCGACGTGGCTGGCGAATTGATCCCGTATCTCTACTTTGACTACCTGCGCAAAGGCGAGATCCTCCGTCTGGTCCCCGTCTTTCATCACAATGCAATCGACATCCTGACGCTCGCCTGCCTGACGGCGATTGTGCCGTACGCCTTCCGCGATCCTTCCGAGGCCCGGCTGGTGCACCCGGCGGAGATGATCGGCCTGGCGCGGTGGATGCGCAAGGCAGAGCGCTTCGAGGAAGCGGTTGCCTGGATGCGGCAGGCGCTGACGAGGCGCATCTCCGACGAGCTGCTGTTCCGCACGATGTGGGACATCGCCCAACTGGAGCGCAAGCTGGGTCGCGAGCAACCGGCCCTCGCGATGTACACGGATTTGGCGGCCTCACACAATTCGCTGCGCGAGGCGGCCCTTGAAGAACTCGCCAAGCACTACGAGCACCGCGAGCGCAATTACGCCATGGCGCTCGAATTCACACGAGCGGCGCTGGCGAAGCAAGCGACACCGAAGCTGGCTCATCGCGCGCGGAGACTCGAGCGGAAGCTCGCGGGACGGAATCGGGCGGCGTTGTTTTGAAGCTGGACTCGCCCGCCAGAAAGGCGCCCCACGAAACCGAATGCACCATCGCCGAAGGAAGCGAGTTCTCCGTGTCCGTCCGGATGCGCAAGTTGGAGACGCTGAAAGAGGCCGCGGGCCTTCCCGAGCCCGCTGAGCTGGGCGCCATCCAGGGCGACCGACTGCCGCCACGACGCCATCAAGGAAGCCCAGCGCCGCAGCCAGGCGCATCACCTTCGCGCAGGCCTGCCTGTACCGGGCGTATCTGGCCCAGCCCGCGCGAGATGATCTTACGCCGCCTTCACGGTCAACTTCACGCCGGCTCTCTTCTGCAATACCTGGAGAATCGCGAAGAAGTTGGCCGTGCTGGGGTTGCCCCGCGGACCCACCGTCGCATTGATGACGTCGCGCAACACCGCTTTCCCCGTCGCCTCATCGCCGCCGAGATAGGCGTTGACTGCTTCCGTCAGCAGCGCCTTGCGGAATGCGCCATCCTGCTGCGCGCGTTTGTAGACAGTCTCCCGAAACGATCTTGTCAGTGCCATTTGCCCTGCTCCTTCCCACCTTTGCGGCGCCTGTACTCGACCCACGCCGCTTTCGCGGCGGCAATCGCCGCGTCCTGCCGCTTCTTCGCGCTCCCGCCCAGCAGAATCACGATCCGCTCGCCGTCCTTGCCGAAGTAGACCCGATACCCCGGGCCGAAATCGATCTTGATCTCGTAGACGCCGCCGCCCACGCCTTCGACATTCGAGAAGTTCCCTTGGCCCAGTCGTGTCAACGCAATTCACGATCCGCGGCAAAAGCAAGACAGGCACGGATGTCGTCGCGCGTGAGGTCGGGGAAGTCATGCAGGATCTCGTCCTCGGTCATGCCCGACGCCAGATAGTCGAGCACGTCGTAGACGGACATGCGCATCCCGCGGATGCACGGCTTGCCGCCCACCCGCCTCGCAGGTGTCTGCTGACAACAATACCAAAAACAGAACAATGCCTTCCGAATCCTGGAAATATCTCCCCTGTTTTCAACAAAACGTGCTTACGCGCCACCTTCAAGCCTGACCGCGCATGGTAGTCTCGGGCTGGAGGAGGATCGTGCGGCCTGTCAAAGCCTCGCGTGAACCCAAGCAACAAAAAATGAACAAACGAACCCGAGCGGCCTCCCCGCCGCGGACGCCCACGCGCCAATTACAATCAAACTTGTGACCCCCGAATTGCTCGAAACCGCCCGGCAGGTCGTGAAACTCGCCTGCCAGAAAGGCGCCCACGAAGCCGAATGCACCATCGCCGAAGGAAGCGAGTTCTCCGCGTCCGTCCGGATGCGAGAGTTGGAGACGCTGAAGGAGGCCGGTTCACGCGCGGCCGGCGTGCGGGTGATGATCGGCAGCAGAGTCGGGTCGTCGTACACCTCCGACCTCACGCGGGAGGGCCTCGAGCGCATGGCCGCTTCGGCTGTCGAGCTGGCCAGGCTCACCACGGAAGATCCGCACGCGGGCCTTCCCGAGCCCGATGAGCTGGGCGCCATCCAGGGCGATCTTGGCTTGTTCTGCCCGGACATAGACCAGATCGATACGCCGGAGCGAATCCGCCAGGCCAGACAAGCCGAGGAGGCTGCCTTTGCCTTCGATCCCCGGATCGTGAACTCGGAAGGCGCCACCTTCAGCGCCTCACAGGGGGCCAGGCACTTTGCCAACTCACGCGGGTTTGCGGGCTGGTATCGCGCCGGCTCCTGCTCACTCAGCGCCGTGCCCGTCGCCAGGGACGGCGATTC
>JACQDF010000126.1 GCA_016201205.1 Acidobacteriota bacterium | reverse complement strand
CTAGGCGCGGCACTGACGTGTAATGGACCCAAGATTTGGACACGAAAAGGCCTTTTCTTAGATGGTGGGCGGCATTGAAAAAGATGGGGCCTCGGAGAAATCTGTGGGTAAAGCTGGCAGGATGGGTTGGCTACCGCTTCGGCGACTTCCATACGGCAGCAGGAAGATCGTGCCTCCCGTCCATCGATCTGGACCGCCATCAAATCCGCGTGCAGCGCGCCTTCTAGCGCCGGTAACCCAAAGACACCCATGACGACGGACGCAAACGACTGACTTCACACAGGTGCCGAAAGGCTGCGGAAAGCCAAAAGCAAACTGGTTACGGAAAAAAGACTCGGGTCGCGGATTTCGCCTCTCACGGAACGTACGCGTTATCAAGGAGTTGGCGAAACCGCCGGGAGGTTGTCCCGGGAGACCGACCCACGAATTCCTTTTAGGAAACCGCTGCGGCCGGGGTCGGCCAGTGTGACCTGGGCGTTGTACTCATCGTCGATGGCAAGCAGCCTGCGCAATTCCGGGCTGAGATGGCGCTTGGTCTCGTCGCTCAGCAGATCGCGTTGGAACTGCTGCTGCGGCTTGTCCCAGCGCGTGTAGAATGCGTGCAGGCAGCGGCGCGGGTTGGGAGAGCGGTTCGCCGTGCCGCCGTGCCAGGCGTGCGTGTTGATGACCGCCACCGAGCCGGCCGGGGCCGTGATCAGCACTTCACCCGGATGCGGCGCCATCGGATCGGCAAGCGCCTCTTGCGGCAGCTTGCGCCAGCGATGCGAGCCGGGAATCGCCCGCGGGGCGCCGTTCTCCACCGTGAAATCGTCGAGCATCCAAATGACGTTGCAGACCCAGAAGCCGCGCTCGTCGGCGACGGCGGCGCCGTCGCAATGCAGAGGCTGGATCCATTCCGAGTGCGGATTGGGGGCGCGCGCATTGAGGCTGCTGAGCTTGAAATCGTCTCCGAGGACCGAGCGGACGTATTCCAGAATCTCGGGCATCGAGAGGATGCGGCGAAAGACCTCGCCTTTCTCGACAAGGTTCGCCAGACGGCGCGTGTGGGGCTCGATCTTGAACTCCGAACCGGCGCGGCCGCCTTCGGCCGCCGAGACCGCGTCCAGTTGCATGCGCAGCTCTTCCAGCAGGGCCGGGCTCATCCAGGCGGGGAGCACGACAAACCCCAGCTCATCGAGCTGTTGTTGTTGCTCCGCGGTCATAGGCTAGAACCGGCCGAGCCTGTTCAGCATCGAGCGGGTGTTGCCGGCGTTGGGCAGCTCGACGGCGTCCACCGCCTTCCAATTTCCATCCAGCGCGCCGATGTACCGTGCCTTGTCCCGTTCGACGCCCATGAGAATCACGTACACGCCTCGCTGCGGATAGTGCAGCAGGCGGTATTGCAGCTCGCCGGTATCCGAGCGCCAGCGGTCGTCCTTCGGTTCGCCCAGCTTGCGCACGACGGCGTAATAATCATCCTGCGCGCTCAGTCCCAGGGACTGCTGAAGAATGGGCACATAGGTGACGTTTCGTGAGTCCTGTCGCCTTTGAAAAAGGCTCACCGCCAGGAAAGTCACGGCAATCCCCACCACGAGGACGGCCGCGATGAGCTTTCCGATGCGCGACTCGGCGCCATCTTCCAGCCGGATGCCGGCCATGCCGGCGTGTCCGGAGCGTGGCTCGGTGGGCAGCGGCCGAAGAATGTCGTTCACCGCTTTTGGAATCTCGACGACGCGCCTCTGGTGCGGCCACAGAGCTCCTGCTTTGTACTCGAGCTCGCGCTTCAGCCCTACGATCATGACTGGCTCGTCGATGCGCGACACCTCGCCCAAAAACCGCCGCGGCACCCACACTTCCATGCCCGTCTTTGTGTTCACGACGTGAATTTCCGACCACGTTGCTTTTTGGAACACCCACTCGTTGTGCTCAACGCCCAAGACCGGGGGGTAGAAAGAGAACGGACGCTTCCCCAGGCCTTCCAGCGGCGGCGGGATGGGGGGAAGGGACATCGGAGACTGTACCCTAATCTTATCCTACGCCCAGCGTTGGCACGCCGATTGCTCACCTTGTGGGCAGGGACGCACGTCCCAAAGGCGGACTGTCATGGCCATTCGCGCAGAAGATGCAATCGAATATCACCTTCATCCGTTCCCCGGGAAGATCGCCATATCACCCACCAAGCCTTGCCGCACACAACGCGATCTGAGCCTGGCGTACACACCCGGGGTGGCTGTGCCCTGCCTGGAGATCCGCGACAATGCGGACAAAGTCTATCACTACACCGCCAAGGGGAACCTGGTGGCGGTGGTCACCAATGGCACGGCCGTTCTCGGGCTGGGGAACATCGGCCCCGCCGCCGGCAAGCCGGTGATGGAGGGCAAGGCGGTTCTGTTCAAGCGCTTCGCGGACATCGATGTCTTCGACCTCGAGCTCGATACTCATGATCCGAAGGAAGTGATCCGCGCCTGCCAGTTGCTCGAGCCCACTTTCGGCGGCATCAATCTGGAGGACATTCGCGCGCCCGAGTGCTTCGAGATCGAAGAGGAGCTGCGCCGCACGATGCGCATCCCCGTCTTTCACGACGACCAGCATGGCACCGCGATCATCGCCGGCGCCGCGCTGCTGAATGCCGTCGAGCTGGCGGGCAAGCGGATCGGGGAGTTGAAGGCTGTGTTCAATGGCGCCGGCGCCAGCGGCATCGCCTGCGCGGAGCATTTCATCCGGCTGGGAATCGGCCGCGAGAACATCCTGATGTGCGACACGCACGGCGTCATTTACGAAGGCCGCATCGAGGGAATGAACCCATACAAGGCGCGATTTGCGCGCTCGACCGGCGCCCGTTCGCTGGCCGATGCGATGCGCGGCGCCGATGTATTTTTCGGATTGTCGGCGGCTAACTGTCTCACGCCCGGCATGCTGTGTACGATGGCGCCGAACCCCATCGTGTTCGCCATGGCGAACCCCGATCCCGAGATCGCCTACGACGTGGCGGTGGCAGCGCGGAAAGACCTGATCATGGCCACCGGCCGCTCGGATTTTCCAAACCAGGTGAACAACGTTCTCGGCTTCCCGTTCATTTTCCGCGGCGCTCTGGATGTGCGGGCGACCACCATCAACGATGAGATGAAGCTGGCGGCGACCCGCGCCCTGGCTGCGCTGGCAAAGGAAGACGTACCCGATTCCGTCCGCCGCGCCTACGGCGTCGAGCAGATGGAATTCGGGCGCGAGTACATTATTCCCAAGCCGTTTGATTCCCGTGTGCTGATCTGGGTCGCCTCCGCGGTGGCACAAGCCGCCATCGACACCGGGGTGGCGCGCAGCCCTGTCGATCTCGAGGAGTACAAAGAGCAACTGGCGCGCCGGCTGGGAAAGGCGCACGAGATCACACGCGCGCTGATTCACAAAGCGCAGCGACGCCCGGTGCGGGTGGTGTTCCCGGAAGGCGAAGAGCCGAAGATCCTGCGCGCCTGCCAGATTCTGCAAGAGGAGGGCATCGCCAGGCCGATTCTGCTGGGCAGGCGGGACCGGATTCTGGAGCTCGCCGCCGAACTGCGGCTCGACACCGGCGAACTGTTGATCGTCGATCCGGCTCGCGCCGCCATGGTCGAATTGTATGCGGAAGAGCTCTACCACCTGCGCGAGCGCAAAGGGGTGACTCGCAAAGAGGCCAGCCAATTGATTCTTGAGCCGGTGACGTTCGGCTCGATGATGGTGCGGCTTGGCGACGCCGAAGCTTTGGTCGCCGGCCTCACCAGGCACTACCCCGATACGATCCGTCCGGCGTTGCAGGTGATTCCCGTCCGGGAGGGCTGCCGCAAGGTGTCCGGCATGTACATGCTGATCACGCCGCGGGGGCAGGTTTATTTCCTCGCCGACACCACCGTCAACATCGAGCCCACGGCGGACGACCTCGCGGACATCACCATGGAAGCGGCAGACACCGTGCGGCGTCTGGACGTCGAGCCGCGAGTGGCGCTGCTCTCCTTTTCCAACTTCGGCAGCACGCGTCATCCGCTGGCGGAGAAGGTGCGGCGCGCCGTCGAAATCGTCTCGCAGCGTATGCCGCAGCTCATGGTGGATGGCGAGATGCAGGCAGATACAGCGGTCGCGCCGGAAATCATCGACGAGACATATCCGTTCAGCAGGCTGAAGAGCGGAGCGAACGTACTGATCTTCCCCAACCTGGAGGCAGGCAACATCGCCTACAAGCTGCTGATGCGCATCGGCGGGGCGGAAGCCATCGGGCCCATTCTGATGGGGTTGTCGCGGCCCGTCCACGTGTTGCAGCGCGGGTGCGAGGTGAACGATATCGTGAATGTGGCGGCGATTGCCGTGGTGGATGCCAATCGCGCACGGTGACCAGGGGGCGGCGCTACTCGCAGGCGGGGAACTTCTCGAGCACCGTGTTTCCCTTGTAGCCGAGCGTATCCACAAGCCCCGCTCTCGAGGTGAAGTAGCCATCGGCGGTCATGCTCTTGAAGGCTTTGAAGAACTGGATCTCGATGGCGGCATCCTTGCGGCGGCGTGAGGAGCGCGACGGCGCTCGCATGCGGTCGGCTGCTTCGCAGAGCGGCGCCAGCAAGGCGGTCTGGACCGCTTCGCTCAGCTCGCGGAAGTGCTTGCCGTGTTTGGCGCGTGCCTGCTGATCGAGCCACGCCAGCCCTTCGCGGAACAGCGTTTTCCACTCCTGGTTGCCGGCGACGACGAAGTCGATGTACATCGGGACGCCGGCTTCGACGGCTCCCGGCGTACCGGTGGGCGGAATGATCAGGCCCGCCAGGCATTCCACGGTTTCCAACTCCTGCCGGGTGAAGAACGACGGCTTGGCCGGCGGCCCGGCGGGCTCACTCGAGCCGTGCTCGTGCTGGCCGTAGAGCTCATCGGCGGAGAACGGAAATGCGCAAGTCGCACCGATCGCACCGATGATTTTCAACGCATCGCGGCGGTCCGCCATCTTACAGCTCCCCTTTCTTCAGCCGGCCGGCAATGTGATCCGCCGTGCGTCCGGCCAGCGCCATGATGGTGTGCGTCGGATTCTTTTCCGAGGCGGAGGGGAAGACGCTTCCATCGACAACGAACAGATTCTTCACGTCGTGCGACTGGCACCAGCCGTTGACGACGCTGGTGCGCGGGTCACTGCCCATACGGCAGCCGCCCAATTCGTGGTTGGTGCGGGGTTCGTCGCTGACGGCGAGGATTTCGGCGCCCGCGGCTTCCAGAATCCGCTTTGACCACTCCGTCATCGAGCGGAAAATCCTGAGGTCATTGTCCAGCCAGGTGACATGCCGCCGCGCGAGCGGAAGTCCGTAGGCGTCCTTCTTCTCCGTGTCAAGGTCGAGGAAGCTTTTCGCGTTGGGAAGCATCTCACCGTAAGGCGAGAAGGTGAGGAACGCCGGATAGCGCGCCGTCACTGCTTCTTTGTATGCTTTGCCGAAGCCCGGAATGTCGCGCGCCCAGCCCACGGCCCGCCGGTTCTGGTAGTTGAATTGGATTCCGAAGCTGCGCGCGTAGTTGCGCTTGCGATTGTGCATGAACGAGGGTACATACGCGTGGTCGAGGAAGCCTTCATCGTTCACGGGCGGTTTACCTGTCAGATCCTTCAGGAAACACTCTACGCCGCCGGTGAAGTGCGGGATAAAGTGCTTGCCGAGATGGCCGCTCGAGTTGGCGAGGCCGTTCGGGTACAGGCGCGATCTCGACATCAGCAGCAGTGCGACGCTCTGGACGCAGGCGCAGGCGACCACCACCACGCGGCCAAGGACTTCCCCTTCAGCCCTGGTTTCCCGATGCACGTAACGGACGCCGGTGACGCGGTTCTCCTTCGAGACGGCGACTTCGTGCACGACGGCGTTGTGGATCAGATCGAGCCGGCCGGTCTTCAGCGCCGGCGCGATGTGCACATCGGCCGAATTGTACTTGGCCACCACGTCACAGCCGGCCATGCAGTTGCCGCAGAAATGGCAGGCGGGGCGTCCGAACCTGGCCCGGCTCAGGGTCGCCTTGCGCACGTGGATCACTTTGACGCCGAGCTTGTCCGCCCCGCGCTTCACGATGAGGTCGCTGCACTTCATCGGCACCGGCGGAAGAAATTCGCCGTCGGGGAGATCTTCGAGGCCGTCGCGGTTGCCGCAGACGCCGACTTCGCGCTCGATCGCAGTGTAGTAAGGCTCGAGGTCCTTGTATTCCATGGGCCAGTCTTCGCCCGCGCCTTCATACGAGTGGCCTTTGAAATCGCGCTGGCTGAACCGCCACGCGACCGCGTTCCAGGTGAGCGTCTTGCCGCCGACGCCGCGTGAGCGCTCCGAGTCGAAGCCCTGCCTGCCGGGCTTCATGGTCGGGATATGCCGGTTGGGGAAGTCGAAGGGCATGGCGTGCGTGTTGAAGTCGGTGCGCGTGTTAATCTTCGGCCCGCCTTCCACCAGGGCGACCCCGACGCCGTGCCGCGCCAGGTGCGCGGACAAGGTCCCGCCGGCGGCGCCCGAGCCCACGACCACTACGTCGTACACTTTACCGGCCATCTTCTGGGATTATATCGAGATGATCCGGCTCGAGACTGAGAGGGACATCGAGGCGGTTCGCCAATTGAACTGCCGGGCCTTCGGGCACGAGACCGAGGCGAAGCTGGTGGACCGGCTGAGGGAAGGCGGTTTGGTGATTGTCTCGCTGGTGGCGGAGCAATGGGGAGAGATCGTGGGGCACATTCTGTTCAGCCGTCTGGAGGTCGCCGGAGATGCGTTTCCGGCGGCATCCCTGGGTCCGATGGCCGTGCTGCCGGAACGGCAGCGTCAAGGCATCGGATCGGCGCTCATCCAGGAGGGCTTGCGCCGCTGCCGCAACACAGGCATTGCGGTGGTGCTGGTGGTGGGCCACGCCGGATACTATCCTCGCTTCGGCTTTTCGGCAGCCGCCGGCAAACGATACCGGAGTCCGTATTCCAAACTCGGCGACGCCTGGATGGCGCTCGAGCTGGCGCCCCTCGATCTGGCCGCTCCGGCCGAGGTGCAGTATCCCGAGCCTTGGAGTCAGTTAGACTAGATCCCCATGGGACTCTTGCTTGTCCTGCTGCTGCCGGCTTGCCTTGCGGCCACGGAAAGAATCGAAGTCCTGCGCGACGAATTCGGTGTGCCGCACATTTTCGCGAAGAGTCCCGAGGGGGCGATGTTCGCGTCCGGCTACTTGCAAGCCGAGGACCGGCTGGAGGAATTGCACGTCAACTTCCGCAAGGCCTTAGGCACGATGGCGGAGGCGTTTGGAGAAGAATGGCTTCAGCACGATTTGCGGCAGCGCATGTGGGAGCACGCTCGAGTGGCCCAGCGCCATTATGAAGAGCTGCCGCCTCACATCCGGCGGATGCTGGAAGCGTTTGCGGCCGGCATCGAGCGCTACAAGAAAGAGCACCCCAAAGAACTCAAGCAGGCGGATTTCCGGATCGAGCCCTGGCACGTGGTGGCTTATGGGCGTTACACGATCTGGCGCTGGCATGAAGGCGACGCTGCATCGGATCTGCGCAAAGTGGGCATCCAGCCCGATCCGCTGCCGTATCTGGGCTCGAACCAAATGCTGATTGCGCCTTGGCGGACGGCGCTGAAGGCGCCCATTGCGATCATTGATCCGCACCTGAGCTGGTATGGCGAGACGCGCTATTACGAGATGCGCATCTATGGCGGCAGCCAGCTTGCCCACTCCGGCGGAGCGCGCCTGGGATTGCCGTTTCCAACGCTCGGTCACGGCCGGCATATCTCGATCGCAATGACAACCGGCGGCCCCGACACCGGCGACACCTTCGAGGAGCAGATCAAAGAAGGCAAGTATCTGTTCCAAGGCGAGTGGAAGCCGCTGCGGGTGGAGCATGAGCGCGTCGGCGTCAAGAAGGCCAACCGGGTGGAATGGCGCGAAGTCACCTTCGAATATACGCACCACGGGCCGGTTTGGGCGCACAAGGAAGGCAAGTCGTACTCGATGGCGACGCCGTACGGGAGCGAGTTCCGCCTGGTGGAGCAAGCCTGGAACATGATCACGGCGCGCAACCTGACCCAGATGAAGCGGGCGCTGGCGATGCGGCAGTATATGTCGCAGAACATCATGGTGGGCACGGTGGACGGCGACATATTCTATTTGCGCAACGGGCGCGTGCCCGTCCGCGCCAAGGGATGCGATCCGTCGAAACCGCAGCCGGGCACGGGCGAGTGTGAATGGCAGGGGCTGCATCCCATCGAAGACCTGGTGCAGATCGAGAACCCCAGGCAGGGCTACATGCAGAACAACAACGTTCCGCCATTCTTCATGATGAAGGACTCGCCTCTGACGGCCGACAAATGGCCTTCCTACATCTACAACGCGACGCAGCAGACGCACCAGCGGGCTGCGATGTCGCTCGAGCAATTGCATGCCGCGACGAATGTCACCGCGGAGCAGGCCATCGATCTGGCATTTTCTCCTCAGGTGTACAAAGCCGAGAGGTGGCAGGAACAGATCAGCAAGGCGGCTCCGGAAGCAAAGCTGCTGATCGAATGGAACCGGCGTTCGGATGCGGATTCACGAGGAGCCCTGGCGTTCTACCTGTTCAAGATGGCGCTGGGCGCCGGGCACAGCCGGGCGATCGAGCCGCCGGCGAGTCTGACGGAGGAGCAGATCCGCGCGGCGGTTCGCAAATCGGAGGAACAACTACGCTCGGAGTTTCCGCCAGACGCCGTCTACGGGACGCTGTTCCGCGTCGGCCGGCGCGGCGGAAGGCGCACCTGGCCGGTGGGCGGCGGAACGCTGTCGGAAGCCGGGATGGCGACGCCTCGCGCGATCAGCTTCGAGCGCGTGGGCAAGGAGATGGTTGGCGCCGGCGGCCAGACGCAGACGCAGATTGTCGTGCTGAGCAAGCCGCCGAAGTCATGGATGATTCTGCCGCTCGGCGAGAGCGATCATCCCGATTCGCCGCACTTCGACGATCAGGCCGAGAAGCTGTTTTCCAGGTCGAAGGCCAAGTCCACCTACTTCGACAACCGCAAAGAACTCGAAAAGCACGTCACGGCGCGCAAAGCGCTGGAGTACGGGACGAAGTAGCCTAGCGCCTAACCTTTCCAACCGCTCCCTCACGGTCGCGGCTCGGAAGGCCTTGCTGAGCCGCGCGCGTCAGCAAGCGGTCCCGAACGGCTGGCAACGTTATCCCGTGACAGGCCCTTACTTCTGCTCGCCGCTTTCCGGGCGCTTGCCTGTTTCCTTCCAGGTGACCAGATCCTGAAACGCACGGACCGTTTCCTGGGGTGTGAAGTTGCAATGCCCGTTGCGGGAAACAAAGCGCTGCACATAGAGCGAATCGCCTCCATTGAGGCGCGCCAGCTCGCCGTAGGCATTGGCTGACCACGCCGGGACGAGCGGGTCGTAGGTCGTGTGCAACGAAAGCACCGGCTGTTTGAGATCGGCCTTGGGTGTGTAGTACTTCTTGAGATACTCGACGGCGTTGGCATCCGCCGTGTAGCGCTTGACGCCGCGATTCAGAGCGCCATCGTCCGGGCTGCCTTGATAGAGCGTGTTTCGGTTGTCGAAAGCATTGCCGCCCCCCCGCGCGATCAGCTCCTTTTGGATCACGGCAAAGAACGCGACCACTTGCGCCATCTCCGTATCGCTCAGAAAACCGCCCCATTTTTGAAATGCGGACAGCCGGTCGGGGTAGGTGGTCGCCTCCTTCTGGATGCGCTGCATGAATTCGAGGCCGGAGGCCACATCATCGGTAATCTCGACCGGCGAGCCGAGGATGCCGGGGAAATAGTAGTCATAGACGACCAGCGCATCGAAGACCCGCTTCTGGAAGCCGGTGTGGCTCGGTCCAACCGGACCGCACATCTGCAAAGCGGCGTCGTAGGCGTCCGGAAATGATTCGATCATCGCCATGGTGATGGTCCCGCCCATCGAGTGGCCGGTCACGTACGTGCGCTTGGGTTTGCCGTACTTGCCCAGGAAGTACTTGCGCACTGCCTCGCTTTCTTCCAGCGCCTCCTTGACGGCCCAGCCCCCGGTGGAATATCCGGATTGGGCGACTGCGTAGCCCAGCTCAAGAAACGCTTTGGTGAGAGCCGTTGGGGCCTTGTCCTTGTCGAATCTGCCGGGCGCGGGGCTGTAGCCATGGCAATACACGATCAGGCTGCCGTTGAAATCCTTCGGGATGTCGATGCGGTATTCGGCGCTGCCGAGCTTGCCTGCCTCGACACCTTCAGCGGGCGCGACGACAGCGAGCAGATCGGCGCGCTTGGCCAGAAAGCTGCCTTTCATGTTGCGCGGCCCGGTAAACGTGCCTTTGATCTCGCTGCCCTCGACGACCGCCTTGACATCGAAGACGTATTTGCCGAGCAAGAACTGAAAGGTGAGATGAGGATTGCCGAGGACGGCGTTCTTCAACGGCCCTGAGCCGGCGGCGCTGCTCACCGTCCCCGTCAACTCCGCTCCGTCATGCTTGAGGAGGGCGCCCATTTTCATCGCCGTGCGGCCTTCGGGCGAAGCCACCACGTCCCACTTGCCGCTCAGGTCGCCCTGAGCCCAGGCCAGGGATGCCAGCCAGAACAGAACTGCCAGTTTCATAGAGATGTCAGCCCCTATGGGCATCATGATACGATAAGACGATTGTCAATTGCAGCGCGCACGGTGCGCGCACGCGAGAAGGGAAGAAAGAGAATGCGCTTGCTGACAGCGTTGCTCGCGATCCTGGTGAGCTTCGCCTTGCTTACACCGGCTCAAACTTCCGGCGCCAAAAAGAAAGCCTCCGACACGGCCAAGTCCGCGCCCAAGTCCGCGGCCAAAGACCAGTCCAAGGCAGCCAAAGAGGCGCCCAAGGAGCCCATCGACATCAACACCGCCACCGCGGACCAGCTCAAGTCGGTCCCCGGAATTGGCGACGCTTACGCCAAGAGGATCATCGACGGCCGCCCCTATCGCGCCAAGAATGAGCTGGTGCAGAAGAAGATCCTTACCGAAGGCGTCTACAACAAGGTCAAGGACTCGATCATCGCCAAACAGCCCTCGAAGAAATAGCGCAGTGTCCGATCAGTGCGAGGCCAGCTTGCTGTGCGAACGGCTGTAGCCGAAGTAGATGCACAGCCCGATCATGAGCCACACGAACAGCCGCAGCCAGTTGGTCCAGCCAAGCCCGAACATCAAGCCAACATTCACCAGAATGCCCAGGATGGGAACGACAGGGACCAGCGGCGTTTGAAACGGCCGCGGGTGGGCCGGGTGCGTCTTGCGCATGATGATGACGCCTGCGCACACCAGCACGAAGGCGAACAGCGTTCCAATGCTCGTCATTTCGCCGACCACTTCGATAGGAGCAAAGGCGCCGAACAGGCTGACGAACACCATGAACAGCAGGTTCGAGCGGTAGGGCGTCAGCCAGCGCGGGTGAATTTCGGAGAAGATCTTCGGCAGCAGGCCGTCGCGCGACATCGAGAAAAACACGCGCGACTGCCCGAGCAGCATCACCAGAATCACGCTGGTGAAGCCGGCGATAATCGCCATCTTTACTGCCCTGTTCAGCCAGGCGTATGGGGTCTTGTCGATCGCCACCGCCACCGGGGCGGCGGCGCCTTTGAACTCCGTGTAGTTGACCATGCCGGTCAGGACCCAGGCGAACAGGACATACAGAATCGTGCAGATGATCAGTGAGCCGATGATGCCGACGGGCATGTCGCGCTTCGGATTGCGGGCTTCCTGTGCAGCCGTCGAGACAGCGTCGAATCCGATGTAGGCGAAAAAGATCACTCCCGCGGCCCGCACCACGCCGCTCCAGCCGAACTCGCCGAACGAGCCCAGGTTGGCCGGAACCATCGGCGTATGGTTCTGCGGGTTGATGTAGCTCCAGCCGATGCCGATGAAGACCAGCACGACAGCGACTTTGATCACCACAATGACCGAGTTCACCCGTGCCGATTCCTGGATGCCGATCATCAGCAGCAGCGAGATCATCACGATGACGAACACCGCGGGCAGGTTCACGATTCCGTGAGCCTGAGTGCCATCGGCGAGCGTCACCAGCGACGCCGGCGAAGCCGCCAGTTGCGGAGGCAATTGGATGCCGAAGTCCTTGAGCAGGGAAACAACGTAGGCCGACCAGCTCACCGAGACGGTAGCCGCTCCGACTGCGTATTCGAGCACCAGGTCCCAGCCGATGATCCACGCCAGCAGCTCGCCCATGGTTGCGTAGGCGTAGGTGTAAGCACTGCCGGCGATGGGGATCATGGTGGCGAATTCGCTGTAGCACATGCCGGCAAAAGCGCAACCAAAGGCGGCCACCACAAAGGAGAGAACCACGCCCGGTCCGGCGTAGTTGGCGGCGGCAATGCCCGTTAGAGAAAACAAACCGGCGCCGATGATGGCGCCGATGCCCAGCGCCACCAGGTTGGTTGCGCCGAGGCTTCGCTTGAGGGTATGGCCCCCGCCTTCGGATTCTTCGATGATGCGACTGAGCGGTTTGGTCGCGAAAAGACTCATCGTGCGACTCCCCTTTCCTTCGGGCTCAAGGCAAACGTGAACTATACCACATCATTCCAGGATACGAATCCACTGTTCGGCGCGGCCGCGAAGGGCCTGCACAGTGGGCTGAGCGGGAATCAGATCGCTGAGGACCGCCACCGCATCGGCGCCCGCCTCGAGGACGCGCAGCGCGTTCTCGCGGGTGATTCCGCCGATCGCCACCAACGGCTTCGCCGTCAGCTTGCGCAACTCGCGCAGTCGATCGACGCCCACCACCGGATCCGGATTCTCTTTCGAGTCAGTGGGGAAGATGGGACCGATGGCCAGGTAATCGACTGGCTCGGCGTCGCCCGCGGCCAGTTGGGCGGCGTTGTGCGTCGAGTAACCCAGCAGCGCATCAGGACCCAACACCCGGCGAGCATCCGGCGGCGCAAGATCCTCCTGGCCGACATGAAGGCCGGCTCCGACAATTCGAGCGATGTCTGCGCGATCATCGATGACAAAGATGGCGCCCGCCTGGCGGCACATACCGGAGATCTCCCGGGCTGTTTCAAACACGGACCGCGAATAATGCCCTTTGTGGCGAAGCTGGATCAGGCGCACGCCGGCCTCGAGCAGAGCCCGGACGGCAAGACACAAGTCCAGCCCGCCGCCCGCCAGCGTGGTTGTATCCGTGATGGCATAGAGCCGCGGCAGCCCTGGCATCGGGCCTATGATAGCGTGAGAATCATGAGTCTCCACATCAAATCGCCGCCCCATGATCCGGGCGTTTATCCCATTGTCCGGCGCGGCCACGAGCTGAAGTATCTCTCGTTCACCATCGTTCAACTGGCGGAGAGCTTTCGCGAGCATTCCTTTGAAACCGGCGAAGAAGAAATGTCGCTGGATTTCTATACGGGACCGGTGCGGGTCGAGGTGGAGACCGCTGGAGGAACCTTCGCCACCGACATTCCGGAGCGAGCCTCGATTCAAAGCCCGCATCCGATGGTGTATGTGCCGAGGGATTCGCGTGTTCACCTGATCGCTCTGGACGGGGCAGCCCGCGTCACCATCGGCGGGGCGCTCGGCAAAGCCGGTCCGGCGCCGGCGCTGGTCGGCCTCGACGCCATCGTCACCCGGACGGTGGGCAAGAATAATTTCACCCGGACCGTGTTCACTCACATCGCGGATAACATCGATGCAGCGCACCTGATCTGCGGCGAAACGCTGAACCGGCCGGGCTGCTGGTCAAGCTGTCCGCCGCACAAGCACGACCGCTTTCGGGAGCCTCATGAGGTTCCGCCTCATGAGGTTCCGCCTCATGAAGTTCCGATGGAGGAGATCTACTACTTTCAGCTCGAGCCGGCGCAGGGCTTCGGATTCATGCGCGTTTACACCAACCCGGACGATGAAGACCCGTTTGACGTGGCCTACCCGGTGGAGCATGGCGACACGGTGCTGATCCCGCGAGGGTATCACCCGGTGGCCGGCTGCCCGGGTTATGCACTGAACTACACCTGGATTCTGGCGGGCGAGGGGCGCACCTATGGCGCCTGGGCCGAGGACCCGCGGCATAGCTGGATCAAAGGCTGACTCGATCAGGAGCGCTTCGGTCACCGCCCCACAGCGTTGCCATAGAACCGTTGCGCCGTCCCAGCCACTGTGATGGAATGGTCTCTCTTACCGGGAGGCAACGCTCGAACATGAGATTTTCGCGGCGCGACGCCGTGCGCGCTTTGTTCGCCTGGGCGGCAGGCTCTCCTTTCACCCTGGCTCAGGATGACGACCCGCTCTACGGTCCCGTGAATGTCTTCGACTTCGCCAGGCTCGCCAAAGCCAAACTCGATCCGCTTGCCTGGGACTATCTGGACGGCGGCTCGGAAGACGAAGCAGCGCTTCACGACAACCGCGAAATCTTCAACAAGCTGATCATCCGCCCGCGCATGCTGGTGGACGTGCACAAGATCGATCTCTCGACGGAGTTGTTCGGCAAGAAGCTGGATTACCCCATCCTGCTCGACCCCGCCGGCGGCAAGAACTGTTTTTTTCCGAATGGGGAAGCGGCGGTCGCCATGGCCGCCGGCAACGCCAAAGCGCTGCATATCGTCAACGGCGGCATCGACGAGCTGCTCGAATCGGGCAAAGGCTCGAAGGTCTGGTGGCAGCTCACCACCGGCGGGCAGCTCCAGAGTCAGCAGACCATGCGCAGCTTCGTCAAGCGCCTCGAGGCGCAAGGCTGCTCCGGCATCTGCTTCACAGTGGACATCATGCACGTCTCGCACCGCGAGCGCGACATCCGCAACAAACTCGAGCGCGCCTGGTGCGAGACGGGCCTGCCCAAGCGCGATGCCCAAGGGCGCATGCCGCCGGCAAAGAATCCATGGCGCGCCGGTGTTTATCCGTCGCGCCCGTTCCCGACGCCGACCTGGAACACACTGCGTGAATTGTGCTCGATGACCAGGCTCCCGGTGGTGGTCAAAGGCATCCTGATCGGCGAGGACGGCGCCCGCGCGGTCGAGTACGGCGCTGCCGGCGTCATCGTTTCCAATCACGGCGCGCGCCAGTTGGACCACGTCGGCGCCACCATGGAAGCGCTGCCCGAAGTGGTCAAGGCGATCAATGGCCGCATCCCGGTGATGATCGACGGCGGCTTCCGCCGCGGCACCGACATCCTGAAAGCGCTCGCGCTCGGCGCCAAAGCCGTCGCCGTGGCGCGTCCTTACTTGTACGGTCTGGCCGCGTTCGGCCAGCGCGGCGTCGAACGCGTCATCGAGCTGCTGCGCGCCGAATTGGCGCTGGATATGGGGCTCGCCGGAGTTGCAAACCTCGCCGCCATCGACAAAAGCCTGGTTCGTTTTCGAGGAGAATCGCTATGGTAAACCGAAGACTGTTTTCCGCAGGAATTCTGGCCGCGGCCATCGCCCGCGCCAGCAAGGATGCTCCTGTTCACAAAGCGAAGGTAACGAAGCTGTTCCGTTCGCCGGAAGCGCACCCCAACGCAATGGAAACCGTGCCCGAAGGCGTTTGGATCGGTGAGCAGGTCAGTGATGCCGCCTACCTGATGGACTGGAAAGGCAAGGTGCTCCAGAAGGTCCAGACCGAATCGTCCAACACCAGCGGCATTGCCTTCGGCGATGGCTGCCTTTGGATGGCCGCCAACGGCAAGGCGCTGTGGCGCGACCCCAAGCCGACCGACACCGGCGCCGGCGCCGGCCAGGTCGTGAAGGTCGATCCCAGGAACGGAAAGACACTGACGCGGTATGACATCCCCGGCGGCGGCGGCGTGCACGGCCTCGAATTCGCCAAAGGCACGCTCTGGGTCACTTCGCTGAAGATTCAGAAGCTCTCACAGATGGATCCCAAGACCTGGAAGGTGCTGCACCAAATCCCCTGTAAGCTGGGCCGAGCGCACGGCCTGGCCTGGGACAAGGGCTTCATCTGGTGCATGTTCTCCAACGACCGCGTCATTCACAAGATGGACGCCAAGGACGGCACAGTGGTGGAGATGATCCAGCTCAGCGACAAGGACCCCGACCCGCATGGCATGTGCCTCTACAAAGGCCATCTCTACTACTGCGATGCAGGCATCGCGCCGGGCGGAAAGCCGAACAACAGTCCTGATTCCGGCTGGATATGCCGCATCGATGTTTGATGGTTGTTGCCTGGGCCGCCGCGGTCTTTGCCCAGGAATCTCCGGCGATTCTCACGCCGGCCCATGAATCGGTCGTCGCTCCCGGGATCGTGCGCCTGATCGGCAAAACGGATGGCAAAGCGCAGGCGCTGCTCGATGGCAAGCCGGTCGAGGTGGTTTCTCCCGCGCCCGGAGTGGTGCTGGGCGAGATCAAAGTAGCCGAGGGCGCGCACGAGTTGATTCTTCGCAGTGAAGGCGGAGAAGCCAGAATCCGATTCGCCGCCGGGAAAGAACAGGACGGCTGGAAGATGTTCCGGCCGCATCCGCCCGCTCCCACCGCGTGCGACGCCTGCCACGCGGTCAGAGACGGCGTCTGGGCGATGAAGCGCGCATCGCTGGCGCCGCTGTGCTTCACCTGCCACGACAAGCAGAAGTATCCCGAGGTTCACACGCACAACACGGACCTGCTTGCCGATTGCCAGAACTGCCATCTGCCTCACGGCTCTGCCGCCAGGTCCCATCTCAAGCTGCCGAAACAGACCGCCTGCCGCCAGTGTCACAGCCTTCCGTAACGTCGCCGCCCGCTATCATGGAAGTTCATGGCCCATTGGAATGGCCGTGCGGCGCCGGCCTTGGTGCTGTTCGACATTGACGGCACCTTGCTCCGGCGGGCCGGCCCGCACCATCGCGAAGCGCTGGTGGAAGCAGTCCGCAACGTCACTGGCCTGGAGGCCACCACGGACAACATTCCCGTGCAAGGCATGCTCGATCCCGACATTTTGGCCTGGATGCTGCGCGACCAAGGCGCCGGCGAAGCGAAAATCCGCCAATGGATGCCGCGGCTGATCGCCCGAGCGCAGTGGGTGTATGCCCGGCGCTGTCCGGCCGACCTGCGAGACAAGGTGTGCCCTGGCGTTCCGGAGCTGCTCGAAGCGTTACACCGCTTCGGCGCCGCCACCGGTCTGGTTTCCGGCAATCTCACCCGCATCGGCTGGAAGAAGGTCGAGCGCGCCGGATTGAAACGCTTCTTCCGCTTCGGCGCTTTTTCGGACCGGGGCGGCACCCGCGCCGGCCTGGTGCGATCCGCCGTGAGCCAGGCTCGCCGGGAGGGCTGGATCGACGCCGGCGCGCCCGTGTCGCTGATCGGGGATCATCCCAATGATGTGACAGCCGCGCAGGCCAACCGGGTTCGGGCGGTGGCGGTGGCCACCGGGCTTTCTCCGGCGGAAGATCTCGCCGGCTGCCACCCGGATCTGCTGGTCGAGGATCTGCGCGCACTCGACGTGGAGTACTTTTTCTCGTGATGGAAGCGCAGTCGCTGGCCGTGAAACGCGCTGAAGTCGAGTGGCACAACTTCGCCAGCTTCGGCCAGCCGGAGCGCGCGCTCGCGGTCTACGCCGAACAAAACCGCCGTCGCGGGCTTGTCATCCGGAGGCATCTGGATTTCATTGGCCCGATGACGCCGTTTCTCGAGATCGGCTCGGCGGCCGGGCATTCCAGCTACATGCTCGCCAATGAATTCGGCGAGGACGGTTTCGCGCTCGATCTTTCCGCCGACGCGCTGCGTCACGGCATTCATCTGATGGATGCCTGGGGGCTGGAGCGCGCGCCGGTGCGGGTCGCTGGCGATGCGGCCAGTCTGCCCTTCCGCGATTGCTCGCTGCGCTTTGTGATGGCTTACCAGATGCTCAGCCAGTTCATGAATATGGAGAGCGTGTTCCTCGAGGTGAAGCGCGTGCTTGCCCCCGGGGGCGTGTTTCTGTTCGCCGAAGAGCCGCTGAAGCGCCTGCTGTCGCTGCGCTTGTACCGTTGCCCCTACTACGAGCACCTGAGACCCTGGGAGCGCAAACTCTATGACTGGGGGCTGCTCGGCTATCTGGTGCGCGACGTCATTGGCGCTCAGCAGGAAGAAAGCTTCGGCATTCGCCAGAATCACTCGATGGGCATCCGGGAATGGCATCACCTGATCACGCAGCACTTCGCGGCCCGGCAGTATCAGATCTTCGTGCCCGAGCGCGGCTGGGGCGAGCGCGTGGTGAAACGCCTGGCTGTGAAGCTCGATCCCTACGGAAGTGAATGGCGCGCGGCCAAGCTTCTGGGCGGGACGCTCGCTGCTGTGTGCCGCAAGGCGGGCGATGCGGCCGGCGCGGCGCCGGCGATGCCCTCATTCGAGACGCTGCTTCGCTGCCCCGATTGCCGCTCGGATCTTGCCCGCGATGCCGCTGGCGCATTGCGGTGCGAGCACTGCGGCTATCAAGCCGCACTGGAAGGCGGCGTCTACAACCTGCTCCCTTCCGCCGAAAAGAAAGAGCTGTATCCCGGCGACCGCGAGGATATTCTCGACTGTTCGCTTCCGGGCCACGTCTCCCGGCTCGGCGAAGGCTGGCATGAGCTCGAAGGCGTTTTCGGCAACATGTACCGCTGGATCGGCCCTCGGGCCACCGCGCGGCTGACACGCGTCCTTATGACGCCCCAACGCCTCCGTGTCCGCGGCTACCTGCATGAGAATTCTTTCGCCGGCGGCCGTCATCCGCGCATCGAGGTTCGTGTGAACGGATCTTCGGCCGGCGCATGGGATCTCGATCGAACGGGCGTCTTTGTGCTCGAAGCCGATGTGCCGGAGGCCGGGGACTACCACGTCGAGATCCTCGCCTCGCCGGTGTGGCGGACGGCGGAGGACGACCGGCGGCTGACCGTGATCCTGAGCACGATGCGGCTCATCCCACGCGAGTGAAAGCTCAATCAGCCGGCTTTTCTTTTCGCTTCCTGAAGCTCCCTGGCGCGCTGATACTTCTTCTGGAACCGGTCCACGCGTCCTTCGGTGTCGATCAGCTTCTGCCGGCCGGTGAAGAACGGGTGACAGCTCGAGCAGATTTCCACGCGGACGTCACCCTTGTGAGTGGACCGTGTCTTAAACGTGTTCCCGCATGCGCAGATGATGTTTACTTCGTTGTAGGCGGGATGAATACCGGCTTTCATTGCCCTCTCAGTATAACACGCACGTATCCTTCCACGCCTTGCTCGCCCAAACGAAAACGGTCTTCAAACAGCGCCCCGCGGATCACATACAGGCCATCCTGCTCGCGGCGGAATTCGACCACCTGAGGCTCGGTGCGGTACGGCTCGAGCAGCGCAAGGAACTCCGCCTTCTGTCCTTGCCGCCTCGCCATTACGTAAGGCGCCGGTTTCAGCAGGTCCGGCCCCAGGCCTTTGCCCGACACCACGGTGGTCGCCTCTTCTCCCAGCATCCAGAGCCGCAGGTGCCGTACCAGCAGCTCAAAATCCTCCGCCAGGCGCGCCTCGCTCCCATACAGAACAGTGATGTCGTCCACGTACAGCGCGCCAGTCCTTGGACCCGGCGCCGACTGCTGCAACTCGAAGGCGACGGTGCGAATCGGCGTGTCGATCAGACCGTCATTGTTGCCCAGGTAGTGCTGCCATTTCGCCGGCTCGTGCACATCGAGGGTCTTCCAGCCCGTCCAGCTCACGGGCCCGACGCCGATCACGAACCGCTCATCGGTGGCGTCATTGATGCGCAGCGTCAGCGGATGCCCGGACCCGTCGCCGAATACGCTCACCCGTAATCCGCTGGGCGTCCGGTCCGGCTGGCCGCCGAGCAGCGGCGTCGAGAAAAGCAGATAACCCGCGCCACGGAAATCATAGGACAGCTTTCCGGAGAACCGCCCTCCCGAAGATTGCTCCATCGAGTGCTGATACAAACCGGCGACCTCCGCCGTGCTCGCATACACGGCGCCGTAGTTCACAGCCTCCCGCGGCGTCCCGTCGAACCGTACTTGCCACGGCCCGGCTGTTTCAACCGCTCTGTTCTCGGTCAGGTGTTGATACCCGTTCTGTTTGGGAAACTCATTGTAAGGCGTCATCGCCAGGCCCGCCTCCAGCGACCCGAAGTTGTGATACACCCAGTCGAGCTTGCGAGGCCTCGCGTCGGCCGCATCCGCGCGGAACACATCGAGCAGATAGTCTGCCGTCACCAGCAGAGTGCGCTCGAGCCGCACGCCGTCATACGCCGGACCGGCTTCGGCGCGCACCGCGCTGTATTCTCCCGCCAGGTCCCGCCACAACAGCTTTCCCGTTGCCTCCTTCTGGGTCCGCTCATCCACGACGACTGTGTTATGCGCCACCGTCATTTTGTCCCACGTGTCGTGGGTCGGAGCAGCATAGCTCTGCGTTCCTGGGTCCACCGCCAGAATGCAGCCATAGGCGTACGAGATCAGCCCCAGCTTGTCGTAGTGGCCATGCCCGCCGCCATGCGGGCCGAATTTCATGGTCACCGCATGGTCGCCTGAAGGAGCACGGAGAACGGCAAAACCGGCGTCGGAAATGACTTCGCTCTGAAGCGCCCAGAGCTCCGCCGGCTCAAGCTCGCGCGCACCAAACAGCAACGCGTCGCGCCCTCTGGATCCCTTCCGCGCCACCGCCGCGAACAAAGGATCGCCATATCTGCCGTAGGCGACGTCATACATCCGCGCATAACCGGCCAGGTTCACCGTGTTGCTGTCGTTGAACGCCGGCAGACTCCCGTCGGCGAACGTCAGCTTGAGAGGCGCGGAGAACATGCCTCGCAGGCCCGGTTCGGCCCATAGATCCATTCCGCTCCGAACCGCCATCTCCGCAAGCTGGATCAGAGGATCGAGGGCGTAGTAGTGATAGCTCCACGCTCCCTCGTACCAGAACCCTTCGCCAATCACGGAGTTGTTCATCTGGAACCGGAAGCCGCTCCTGCCATCCACTGCCTGCTGGATCAGGCCTTGGTCCGGCAGCGCGAAACCCACTGCGCCGATGGCGGCGTTGTGCCACGACTGCCAGTTGCTGACACCGGCATCATTGCGCTGGATTACCTCGACTGCCGGCCGCAACAGAGTTCGCTCGATCCCGTCGCGCTCGGCGGCGGCCAGAACATCGCTGCCGGCGAGCAGATCGTACGCCCAGGCTACCGGAATCAGCCACACCGCTTCATCCAGCGTCTGCGCACCCACGCGCGCTCCGGACCGCACGTTCGGACGGTTGTCTTTGTCCTTGATCGGATACGTCAGGTACTTTGCGGCGTACTCCTTCAGAATCCAGGCGGCTGCCTCCGCATACTTGCGGATGCCGGTCAGCCGGTATGCGAGCGCGTTATCCCGAGCCGCCGCCGCCAGGTCCGAATGCCGCCGCGAGAAGATCACCTGGTCGAACGGCCAGCCCGTGAACACGCGGCCATCGACGGGACAGCGGTGCGTGTTCGGCGGTTGGTATTGAAGAGAGACGCCGTGCACCGGGCATACGTACCAAAGCGTCCACTGGCCGCCGTCCGCCGGCAGAGCCAGCTCCTGCAATCCGAACCTGTCGAGGTGGGCCTTGGGCCAGGTCTCCGCCGATCGCACCAGAGCGGTTCGAGCGTCCGCCGCCCAGCGCTCGCTTTGCGACCACGCAGCCACGCGCTCGAGATCTTCCGCGGTGAACAGGCGCGATTGTCCCCAGACCGCGCCGGCCATCGCCAGCGCGCACCAGGCCGTCCGCATGTGCATCCGAACCTCCGGTCAGTTGCCTCCCCGGATGTTGAATTGCCGCTCCAGCCCCCCTGCCGTTACTTTGAATGTGTTGATGCCGGCCTCCAGTCCCAGCCGTAAGCGTCCCACGTACAGGCCGGGATACTGCGAGCCCAGCAGACGCACCAGCGTGACGGTTCCGCCTCCGCCCACCACCGTGACGTCCGGCTGCGGCTCCAGCAACGACAGCGAGGCGCCATCCACCACCCGGAACAGAACGTCCACCTGCGAGCCCGGTGTACCCCGGACCGGCAAACTGGCGAGCGAGATCGCCTTCGGCGTCGTCGAGCGCACCGCCAGCCAGTACGGCACCTGGGACACGCTCCCGTCCGCCGACTTGATCTGGATATACCCTTGATAAGCGCCCGCCGGAGGGCTGGCGTGTGGCCAGGACACCTTCACCGTCGCCGTCGCACCCTGGCCCAGCGATACGGACGGCGACGAAAGCTCCGGTTTCAGGCTGTCGTTGGACACCACTTCCATTGTGAAGGTGTCTCCTCGCCCTACATTGCCCACCGTCAAGTCTTTCGATAGACTGCTCTGGCCACGGAGTTCGCCGAAACTCACCGAGACCGGCGTCGCCACGGCGTTCGTTGTCAGGGCCGCGGACAGGTTCAGAATGCCCGCACCCGTCTGCTGCACATCGATGGCATTGCTTCCTTCCGGGAACGTCCGGGCGCTGTTGATCACCAGCGAGCGGTATTGCGCCACCGTCAGACCCGGACGCGCGCCTTTCACCACCGCCGCCGCGCCTGCCACCAGCGGGGAGGAAAGGCTGGTCCCATCGGCTACGATATACCCGCTCGTGTCGGGGTCCCCAGGCGTGGTTCCGTTTGTCGCCGTGATCACGTTCCCCCCGATTGCCAGCACGTCCGGCTTGACGGTCAGATCCACCGTCGGACCGCGGCTGGAGAAGTCGGCAACCTGGTTGGGATCCTCCGGCAGGCTGAGGCTGAAAAAAAGCACAAATGTCGTGTCCGGCTGGGCTGCCAGCCGATCCTTGACAGTGTTCCCGTCCGCACGCGAGATCATCAGGCCAGCCAGCGTCTCCGAGCCCACATCCATGATCACGCGCGTGGGATTGTTGGAGTTGTTATAGACAACGGCGGCGACCGCGCCGGCCGCCTGCGCGTTGGCGAATTTCTCGGAAAAGAAACACTCTCCCCGCTGAATCAACGCCACTTTCCCTCTTAAGCTGTTGGGCGGGAAAGTCCCACAGCCCAGTCCGCTGCGGTCAAACTGCGTGATGTCCAGCAGCGTCCCCTGAATCGGCGCATGGCCCTCGCTGTTGGAGGCCGGCGCCGCGATGAAAGGTGTGATCGACGCGCCCTCAATGATGAGCGCCGGTGACGTCGGGATCCGGTCATTCTCCGAGGCGCCCACCGAGATCGCTTCGTCCGTGGATCCCGCGTCCGAAATCGTCGCCACGTCAGGACCTTCGTTGCCCGCCGCCGTCACCATAACGACACCCGACTGCACTGCTTTCTGGATCGCCAGCGAAAGAATGCTGTCCGCCGTGGACGAGATGCCGGGCGCCCCCAAGCTCAGGTTGATCACATCCATGCCGTCTTTCACCGCATCGTCCATCGCGCGGAGGATGTTGTCCGTGGTGAACCGCTCGCTTGGGCCATCGTTGGCGCGATAGCTTCCGAGCCAGGCCCCGGGCGCCGCTCCCGCCATAAAGCCCCGTGCTCCCAGATGGTAGACGCCCGCTGCCGCCATGGCCACACCGGTGCCGTGGCCGACCTTGTCTTCAGCGGATCCGCCATCGTAGCTGCGCGCCACGATAACTTTTCCGTTGGTGTAGCTGCGGTTGGTTTCAGGCGAAAACTTGGGGAATCCGTCCGGGGCCTTCATGGAAGAATCCTGGAAACCCAAATGCCAATAGTCGATTCCCGTGTCAATAATGCCGATCTTGATCCCGGCGCCCGCGCGGTCGCGTCCACCCGCTTTCTCCCAAGCCTCCGGGAGTTTCATAAGGGGCAACACGCGGTCCAGTTTCACGGTCAGATACCGGACCTCATGAATTCGCCGAACCCCTGGCAATCCAGCCAATTGAGCCGGATCCGCCCCTTCGACAATAATGGCGTTGGCGACGGTGTCCACCGTGGCACGCACGGTCACCTCTCGCAGGGCCAGTGCCCCTTTCACCAGCTCTTGCTCGGCCCGGATGCGGGCTGAGCGCTCGGTCTTGCCCGCCGGCGGCGCACTTTCCAGCTCCAGGATGTACCGCCCGGGTACCGTTTGAGCCGCGGCACTCAGCGCGGCGATCACACATAAAACCAGAACCTTCATATTTTCTATTGTCTCTCGGATTCTGGTTCTATGAACCCGGGTAAATCCCTGAGGGCTCGGTGGTGGCCCGAAAAAGCAAACGGGGCGGTCCGGTCTATTTTAACGCCTATGGGTCTTGCTGACCGGAGCCCCGTTGCTTACAGCTCAGAGGGCGATTCTACCGGCTCATCGATTCCTTGTCCTCCCGGGTAAGTCCGATTGCCGTGCCCGAGGCTGCTCCGGCGATCACAACGCCTGCAATCACCGCTTTGCTGGTTGCTGACATGCCCACACCCGCTGCCGCCGCACCGGCGCCGCCGGCCTGGCATTTCTTGGCGAGGTGCTTCACCTGACTTGCTCGAATCACCTGGCTCGATCCGCCCACCGGGGTCGCGGATGGATCCATTACTCCGGTAACCTCGATCTTATTGCCCACCTCCTTTTCCAGACCGGCCCCCTGCAATTCCACAGTCACGCCGGCCGTTTCATCGGTAAGCACGTAGTGGCCGTTCTTTTTCTGCAAACATCCGGTGAGCGTGCTTGGCGCGGCCGCGCCCGCTCCCTGTGGATCCAGCTCGACCGCCCGCCCGGCTGCCACGTCCGCCACTAACACGCCCGCCGCGTTCGTCACCCGCACCGGCGCCGCCAGCGCCGCTACCTGAACCCGGCTCATCCCCGTCAAAGATACTTTCGCCATCCCGGTCCCCGTGGGGCGTATCTCCAGACTCCGCGCCCTGATCCGATAGCTCTCCCCACGCTCGATTTGCCCGCTGCCGCGTTCCAGCAGCAAATACTCGCGGTACACCTTGCTGCGAGTCCCTGTGTCCAAAACCACGCGCGCGCCGCTCTGCATCTGCAGTTCCGACGTCGCTTTCCCTGTCTCTACCATCGACCCTTCAAATAGCGTGCCCGTCCCCGTGACGCTCGACCCTTCGAGCTGGAACGTCCCCCGCGCCACCGCTACCCCGATCGCCGGCGAGGCTGCCTGCCCGATCGTCAGGTTGATCACCACCAACAACACCACCCACGTTTCTTTCTTCATCGCAGTAATCCGTTCCTCCTTGGTACTTCAAACTCCGGTGGCAAAGGCTTCCAGCCCGTGCAACCCGTTGGGGGAAGGCTTCCGGCACGTCGCAGGCCGCCTTCCCACACCCTCCTTCTTCGGCCTGTTCACTTTTGAACTTGAGATAGTGAGAAAAAATAAGTCATTGTCCCACAATGTATTACGGACGTATGTGGAAAGCAGCGCGACTCCTCCTCGCACTCCTATTGGCCACACTCGCCTATCTCGCCCTTCGCCTTGCTTACGCCGACTACCTTTATCACCAGGGACGTTTCCAGCGCGCCGCCGAGCTTGTCCCGATCCACCCGGATTACCAGTACCGCGCCGGCAACCTTCGCCGCGCCCTCGAGCTCAACCCTTACCTTTCGGCCGCCTGGCTCGAATTAGCGGTCACGGCCGAAGCCGGCTCGGACTACGCCGAAGCAGAACGCTGCCTGCTGGAGGCCGCCCGCCTGGACAAGACCTTCGAGCCCCGCTGGGCGCTGGCCAATTTCTATCTCCGCCGCGATCGGCTGGACGGCTTCTGGCCCTGGCTCCGGCTTGCCGCCGAGCGGAGCTATGGGGATCGAACGGCTCTGTTCCGGCTGGCGTGGCGGGCTTCGTCCGACGCGGCGCTCATCCTCGCCGAGGCCATCCCCAACCAGCCCGCCCTGCTGGCTCAATACCTCGACTTTCTACTGACAGAGCACCGCAGCGCCGCGTACGGGGCTGCCGAAGCGCTGCTTCCCATCGCCACGACGGCTGAAGCGCCTGTGCTGCTGAAAGCCTGCGACCAGTGGATCGAGAGCGATCAGGTGGAACAGGCTCTGGCAATCTGGAATCGGCTGATCCGGCGCAGCCTGCTCGCGTATCAGCTTCTGGACCCCGTGGCCGGCGTTTCCCTCTCGAACGCGGCCCTCGATGTCCAGCCTTCCGGACGCGGCTTCGATTGGCGCCTGCCATGGCGTGCGGGCGTGTACAGCACCTGGTCGCGACTTCAACGCCACATCCGCATCGAGCTTTCGGGAAGACAGGAGGAGCGCGTGGAGCTGATTGCCCAACTGCTTCCCGTCATACCGGGGACCGGCTACCGGCTTCGCTACCGTTACCGCACTCAAGGTCTGGCGGCGCACTCCGGCGTTCGATGGCTGGCGGGTGCGGTTGTCTCAGAAGCGCTGGGGAGCGAACAGCGGCGCGATGCCTCTTTCGAATTCCGGGCGGCCGCGCCGCTCGTCCGCCTGATGCTCGTCTACCAGCGCGAGCCCGGCACGGTCCGGCCCCAGGGCACAATCGTTCTCGACGGTGCATTCTCGCTCGAACGGATCAGGATAGAATGACTCCATGGTGCGTGTCCTGGCTGTCTTGTTTGTGTCTGCCGCTCTCGCGCAGCAGACGCCGCCGAAATACCCGCCTCTGCCCCCTGGCATCAAGATGGAGGCGAACATTTCCTACGACCGCTTCCCGGAGACCGTGCTCGATGTGTTCCTCCCCGAGCAGGCCGCGCCCGGACGGCGTCCGGGTGTGCTGGTGATTCACGGCGGCGGCTGGGTCGGCGGCTCGAAAGAGGGCCAGTGGGATCAATTCGTCCGGCGCTACCTGGAAAAGGGATTCGTAGTCGCCAACGTCGAGTACCGCCTCGCCAAAGCAGCCACTGCGCCGGCCGCTGTCGTCGATGTTCTGAAAGCAGCCGAATGGTTCCAGCGCAACGCCAGGAAATACGGCGTGGACCCGAAGAGGATCGTGGTGACAGGCGGCTCCGCCGGCGGACATCTCTCGCTCATGGTCGGCATGACCCCCAAGTCCGCCAGGTTCGGGAAACCGGCCAAAGTTGCGGCCGTGGTGAACTTCTATGGCATCACGGATGTCGCCGATCAGCTCGGCGGCCCCAACATGCGCCAGTATGCGGTCGAACTACGTGCGCCGGGACATCCCGGCTGTGCTCACGATTCACGGTGACGCCGACCAGACCGTCCCCTACGAGCATGGCGTCGAGATCACCAAAGCCCTGGTCCGCACGGGCGCCAAAGCCGAGATGATCTCCGTGCCGCAAGGCAGGCACGGCTTCCCGAAAGAGAAGCTCGACGAGATCTATCCGCAGATCTTTGCTTTTCTTCAGCGCAATGGTGTGATCCGCTGAGGTTGCGGCCGCGTTCGGCCCAGGGGTTTAGGAAGGAAGCCCCAATACGAACACAACCGCGAGTTCGATTTCGCTCAGCTGTTCCGGGGCGAGTTCTCCGATCTTGTGAATCAGCTTGCGGCGATCAAGCGCACGGATCTGGTGGCACAGGGCAACCGAGTCGCGCTTTGCCGCGTTCATGGCTGATCGTCTTCGCGAAGCACCTCAGCGTAGCTTTCGAGACCGGCTTCCGCGAGGACCAGATCTTCCTCTTCGCTCGGGCCCACGGGACCATCGGGCGGCGTGGTTTTCAGAAGTCCAATGACCTTGGTGAGGTGGTATGCTCGTACCGCGTAACTCTTGCTCCAGTGCGCCAGGGTGGCAACGTTTTCCAGTCTGCCCAAAGTCGTCCGTCCGTTCGCCAGCGCGGTCATAGACGAGAGAACCGAGGAGAAGGCCATCGTATACGCGATGATCGAATTCGCCCATGGCTCCGCGTGGGACTCATCGGCCCGAAGCTCCGCAGATCTTTCCTGGTCGAAGAGCCTCGTCGCCGCTTTCGCGATTCGAATTATGGTCGCGAGCCCTTGCAGGGCGTTCAGCGAAGCGTCGTGGCCGATCCAATGCGGACCCCGCGCACGGATCAGATCTCCCGATTCTTGAAAGCTCCGGATCGTCAGCGCAGACAACCGCTGCGGATCTTCCTGAAGAAACCCCCACATGATGAAGACGGTCGATACGTAGTAGTCCCTGAACTTGGCAAATACACGTTCGAACGTCCTGGCCAACTGCTCGACGGAGGCGGCGCAGAGCAGGGGGTCTAGGATTTCGACCTCGATTTGGTCGCCGATTCTGTCCAACGCTCCCACCAGAGCAGGCGGCAAGCTCTGGCGCAATTCTCTGCCGAGCGCGGCAGCGGCCGGAACCGGGGGACCTATGGCGCGGACGCCATTCGGCCTCCGGGAAGCATGGGAAGGATCAAAACCGCAGACATGAATCCACTTGTCCAATTTTATCAGACCCCTCCAAAAGCGGCGCCTTTGCACAAGACATATCTGTCCAGGTGTGCCGTCCTGGGTGCGTCAGTCTGCCGTTGATACTTACAGTGCCCGGCGGGACGCGCCTGGACGCTGACGCCATTCGCTCGCCGCCGGATGCTAGAACTCGAACTTCAGACTTGCCTGGAACACGCGCGCACCACCGCGGGCGGCCTGCGCCACGGCGGTGATCAAGCCAGCGGTGGAGCCGTTGAAAGTGTTGGCCGGCATCAGGAAGTTCGGGTGATTGAATGCATTAAACGATTCGAAGCGGAACTGGGTGTTCTTCCGCTCGTGGAAGCGGAAGTTCTTCATCATCGACAGGTTGAAGTACGCCAGGCCGGGCCCGTCCAGGATGCCGCGACCCGAGTTGCCATAGGTAAACGGCTTGAAGCCGTACTTGTCCGCCGGACAGCCGACGGTGACCGAGACGCACTGCGGCGTCTTCACGAAGGCAGCCGGATCGAACCAGGGGTAATCGACGCCGCGCTTTTGGCCCGGGATTTCTTCCGGGATCCCCTTGGCGATCCGATTCGGCTTTTGCGATTCGCCGAGGTTCAGGTTGACATCCGCCGCCACCGGAGTGAGCGGTGCGCCAGTTGCCAGGAAGGTGGTCCCGGAGAACTGCCATCCGCCGATCAGGCCCTGCTTCCAGCCGCTGGCTGTGCTGAAGAACTGCCGGCCGCGGCCGAAAGGAACCATCCAGGAGAAGGCAGCCGTCACGACGTGGCCGCGATCCCAGTCTGAACGGGCGCGGTCCGCGCGGCGGTTGTTGGGGTCCTGGGACGCCGCGAGAAGGCCGGCGGTCGAGGTTCCATTGAGCTGCGAGGCTTCGTCGATCGACTTGGAGTAGCTGTAGTTCAGCCGGTAGAACGTACCCCCACGCCCTCGCTTGCGGAGCGAGATTTGGCCCGCGTTGTAAATGGAATTGGACATGAAGGTGAACTGGTTGATCGCCCCGTTAAAGTACGGGAACGGACGCAGGTTCACGACCGCGATGCCGGCCAGGTAGGCCGCTTCGCTGCGGCGCGGCAGGTTGATGTCACGCAGCCGGCTCAGGTGCAGGCCCCTCGAACCGGCGAAGCCGATTTCAAGGGCCGTGCCGCCGCCCAGATCGCGTTCGATCGTCAGGTTATAGCTCTGAAGGTAGCCCGTCGGCGCGCTGACCTCGATGCCGGAGCTGGTAGTGGTTCCGCCCAGCGTCAGCCGGTCGTTCGGGAAGGGATTGCTCAGCGTCACCAGGTCCTGCCGGCTCGCAACCCAACCGAATGTTTCCGTCTGCGCATAGGGGAACGTATTCTGCAATTGATTCCGGAACGGGTTCAGCAGAAGGCCGGTATAGAAAACGCCGTAGCCGCCGCGGAGGACAGTCCTGCGGTCCTTCCAGGGCGTCCAGGCGAAGCCGATGCGCGGCGCGACATTGGTGTAGTCGGGGTAGACCAGCGAGCGCGGAAGCCCGACGGCGGACGCGTAGGTGACGCGTTCCGTCAGGCCGGCTCTGGCCACGACATCCTTCACGCTGGGATCGTCAAAGACGAGCACGACTTTGCCTAGCTCCGGCACGAAGTTGGTGAGGCGGTCGTAGCGGTCGGCGGGAATCAGGTCGATTTCGTAGCGCAAGCCAAGATTGAGGGTCAGATTCGGCCGCAGCTTGAAGTCGTCGTTGAAATACATCCCCATGCTCGTGGCGCGCAGGTAGTTGCGGTTCCAGCCGACGGTCCGCGTCGTCTGGTTCATCAGGCCCAGCATGAAATCGGCCAGCGGAAAGCTCGACCGCGCTCCATTGAACGTGAACGTGCCGCGGTTGTTGTTGAAGAACGGCTGGTTGAACCGGGCTCGCGAGTGCTCGAATCCCCACTTCATGACGTGGCGCGATTTCACCCAGGTGAACTTGAATCCGTTCTGAATGTCGGTGACATGGAATTCGACCGGCTGGTTTGCGGCGCAACCGATAGGAGCAAAATCGGTGACGTTGAACAGCGGGAACGCAATCAAGTCCGGATCTTTGGTGGAGCCGGGAATTCCCAGTTGGCCGGCGATGTCCTGCTCCTTCCAGATGCAATGCTGGCGGGCCGTATTACGGCTGAATCCGGTGCGCAACTCGACCAGGAACCCTGGCGTGAACAGGTGCGTGTAATCCAGCCCCATCAGAGAGCGATCGTCTCCGGTCTTGTTGCCGAAGGCCCCGAGCGGGCTGCCGGCAAACGGCTCCGACGTGTTGTTGAACCGGATCTGGTAGCGGTAACTCACGCTGTTGTTCTCATTAAAGCGGTGGTCGGCTTTGACGATGAAGCTGTCCCAGGCGTCGTCGTCGTTGGCTGCCGTCAGATAGTTGACGCGGGGGTTCGCGCGGTTGGGCAGTGGATAGTACTCCATCAGCTTCATGGCGATCGGATGGAACCGGCTGTCCGGGACCTGGTTGCCGGGAAATGGCTGATTGCTGTTGAGCGGGTCCTTGACCAGGATCGGCGCGCCCGTCAGGCTGAACGACTGTGAGTAATTGCCTTGCCGCTCCAGCAGCGAGGGCACGTGAGTGAGCTGCGTGGAGCCGATCAGTTGCTTGTAGCTCTCCCAACTGAACATGAAGAACGTCTTGTTGTGGCCGTCGTAGAGCTTGGGGAGCCACACCGGACCGTGGAACGTGGCTCCGAATTGATGCCGGTTCAGCTTCTGCTTTTCGACATCGAAAAAGCTGCGGGAGTCAATGAGGTTGTTGCGGACGTAGTGGAAGATGTCGCCGTGGTACTGGTTTGTGCCTGACCGCATGACCATATTGAGGACGCCGCCGGCCATGCGTCCGACTTCGGCCGAGTAGCCGGAGACCTCCATCTTGAATTCCTGCATGGCGCCCATATTCGGGCGAGCCTGTGCCGCCGCCCCTCGCGGGTTGCGGTTGCTGAAGCCGTCGACGTAAAAATTCGTGTCGGTCGCCCTGGCGCCGTTGATCGAGGCGAACGAGCCCTGGCCGCCCTGGGCGTTCGGCATGACGCCGGGCACCAGGAACGCCAGGTCGGTGAAGTCGCGCCCGTCGAGCGGCAGATCCATGATTTCCTGCTGCACGATCACGTCGCCCTTCACGGCGCCGTTTTCCGTGTTGAGTGCGGCCACCTCGGCGGTCACACTCACCGACTCGGTGACCGAGCCGATGTCGAGCTGGATATCATCGCGCAACGTCTGACCGATCTCGAGCACGATCCCGGTCTTCTCGTACGCGCGGAAGCCGGTCATTTCGGCTTTCAAACCGTACCTGCCGGGAGGCAGGGTGGTCATGGTGAAGGCGCCGGAGCTGTTGGTCCGCACCGTGCGGGCGATGCCCGTGTCTACGTTGCGGATCGTGATCTGCACGCCAGGCATCACAGCCTGCGCGGAGTCGGTCACGATTCCAGTGACGGTGGCATCCTGGCCCGGCAGGACGCACCAGGAACTCACGCAAAGGCTTACAAGGGAGCAAACCAAACGCTGATACATCAGACGCCCATCTTCCTGACGATGTGCGGAAGCATAGCACGAAGGAATAGGCTCAGCAAGCGCCAGAATCGGGTCTTTAGATGCGATCCTCTTTGGCGAGAATCTCCTTCATGATTTCCGAGGTGCCCGCCCCGATGGTGAACAGCCGCACATCGCGCCAGATGCGGCCGATCGGATATTCGGTGGTATAGCCGAAGCCGCCGAACATCTGCATGCAGTCGTAAGTCACCTTTTGCGCCAGTTCGGTGGTGTAGAGCTTTGCCATGGTGATCTCGCGCACCGCCCGCTGGCCGCGGTTCATCAGGTCCAGCGCACGGTACGTCAGCCAGCGGCCGGCCTCCAGGTTCGTCAAGTGCTCCGCCATGCGGTGCCGCCACGTCTGAAACTTGCGGATCGGCGTCGAGAAAGCGGTCCGCTCGGCGCCATAGTCGAGCGCGTGGCGAATCGAGCGTTCCGATACGGCCAGGCACAGCAGCGCCGTCGTCAGCCGCTCTCCCTGGAAGTTCTCGACGATGTGATAGAAGCCGCGGTTCATTTCCCCCAGCAGGTAGCGCTTGGGAATCCGGCATTGATCGAAGAACAATTCCGCCGTGTCGGAAGCCATCATGCCGACCTTGCTCAGCTTCTTTCCGACCGAGAATCCCCTGGTGCGGGTGGGAAACAACACCAGCGAGATTCCCTTGTGCCCCGGTTCGCCGGTGCGCACCGCAAGAACAAGGAAGTCGGCGCGGCTGCCGTTGGTGATCCACAGCTTTTGGCCGGAGATCACCAGGTCGCCGCCATCCGCGCGGGCGACGGTTTGCAAGGCGGCCACGTCCGAGCCCCCGCCCGGCTCGCTGATGCCGAGCGCGGCGATCCACTCCCCGCTCACCGACGGAGGCAGAAACTCGCGCTTCTGCTCCTCAGTGCCGAGCTGCTCGATCGCCGGCAGCGTCAGATCGGATTGCACCGTGAACGCCATCGCGACGCTGCCGCTGTCGGCGTGCGCCATCGACTCCAGATACGCGGCCGTGGCCCACCAGTCAAGCCCGCTTCCGCCCCACCGCGGGTCCACCCTGATTCCGAACAGACCCAGGTCCGCGGCTTTGCGGAACAGCTCCCGCGGGAACTCGCCTTCCTTGTCCCACTGCTCCGCGTGCGGTGCGATCTCTTCACGGCAGAACCGCTTCACAGTCTGCCGGATGAGGTGGTGCTCTTCGGTGAACCCGGGAAACCGGGCCAGGGCCGTGTCTTTGGCAATCGCCTGCATCTCACTGTTCCAGGTTGCGGCTCTCCTCCAGTCTTCAGTATAGTCGCCGGCGCTGATCAATCCCCGGTGTGCGGGCGCCGCTGATAGTGCTGGCGAAGCAGATCCTTGCCGTAATCGTTTCCATTCGGGGTGCGCACGACGCAATGGACATGCTGGCGTTCCGGCAAACGCGGATCCGCGGCCAGATGCCGCAACCCCACTGGCTGCTGATGGTCGAATTCGATCAGGATCACCGGGCTGTGAATGCGGTAGTAGAAGACGCTCTTGTCCTCTGTCCCGCCGATCCAGGCGAACCAGGTCTCATCCAGATGGCGGCGGACTTCCTCCATCTTGACCCGCGCGTGGCCGTCATCCATGTTGTTCACGTATCTTCCGATGAGGTCGAGCAGTTGCTTCTTTTGAGCAGTCGAGAACCCGGCCGCCGGGACGCCGGCGTAGTCGAGGATTACGTTGTCCTTGAATGCCTCGCCGACGTTGTTGTTGCCGGTTTTCGAGACTTGCAGAATCGCCTTCTCGCGCTGGGATTCGGTGAGCGCCCGGATCATCGCCAGTCCCTGGTTCTGCTCGTCCTGCAGGATCACGGCGCCCTTGTACTTGCCCTCGTAAGCGATCACCGGCTCGGAGCCGACAAACAAGGGCGTCATCACCACCTGGTCGCCCAGGACGAGGTAATTGATGATGGCGTGATGCCCGTCGAGCTGCCATCCCCAAGGCTCGCTGGCGGAGGGCTCGCCCATCACCGTGATCCAGTAGAGCCACTCGCCGTATTCCTCGAAGTTGTTGTTGTTCAGCTCTCCCAGCGTGTAGTTGAGGCGCATGATGTCGCGCGTGAGCTTCAGCCCTTTCGCGCTTAGCGATGCGCGAAGCAGCCCGAAGGCGGCCTCGCGTTGCGGTTCGCTCATTTCCTGGAAGCTGACGCCCTGGCGGATGTAGAAATGCTGATTCATCCACTTGCGCCATTCCGGATCGTCGACGGGAAACGCCGTCTTGGAGCGCTGGTCTTTTGTCAGGGCGGCGAGAAACGCAGAAGCGGCCTTCTTCACGGGTTCGGTGGAAACGCCTGACGACCGGATGGGGAACAGCCCTGGCACAACGCTTCCGTCTCTGGTGATGCCCCGGTACGGCTCGGCCAGGCCTTTCTGCTCCGCATCGCTGGACATGCGGCGGAAACGCTCCATCCGGTCGCCGGCGCCGCCGCGTTGCGAGTAGGCAAGCGAGAGCGTGATCAATAGAGAAAAACAGCTAAATAGCGCAAGGCGCTTCTTCATTGGATGCTCCTTCCAGGAACGGGGTCCCAGATTTCAAACTTCCGGCTATTCCTTGAGAGTGCAACAACGCGGACGGAATTGCAAAACCCGCATCGTTCGTGATGGCCAGTTTCAGCGCGTACCGGCGTGGGATGTCATGGGGATGTCATGGAACCGGCGGCGAGCCCGGACCTTCGTCGGCCAGGAACCGCTCCAACACTGCCTGGAGTTCGGGAATTCTTCGGACGCCATGAACGTCTCTCTGCCGGGCCCGATGAAGCGGGTTATGCGGTGGCAACGCTCCAGCATGTGGTGCAAGTAGAGCCTATCATCCTTCACAGGGGCATCGCCTCGCCAAGGATCCTGTCGCGCACGTACCAGTGGAGCGACTTCTCGGTCCCGACGTGGACCTTCATCCCAAGCAACTCCTGGAGATCTTCAACCAGCCCGGCGTGATCCATAAGACGTTGGCGCTTGCTGGAGTCACGCTGTTTTCTATTAGGGGTACAGCGACTTCCGCTTCTGCTCGACCAGCTTGATGAAGTTCCTCTTGATCTTGTACTTCACGCGCAGGGCTTCCAGGCGGCGTACGAACTCCGCGCCACGGTCCATGCGCCGCATCACCGAAGCGGCTTTCACCAGCAAGCCGACGGAGTCCTCGTAGCGCCCGTTGCTGGTGGCAGCAACGGCAGCTTCGGCCTGCTTCAAGTAAATGGGCGCGGCGTCCTCGGGATGTTCTTTCTCGCGGACGGCCGCGAGCCGGAGCCACAGCCGATCGGAGCATCCACCAGTCTGCGCCTCGCGCCAGGCCTCCTCCGGGTTGCCCTCATCGAGGAAGATCTCCACCAACGGGGAATGATCGTCGTCGGGCCCCATCCAGCGAGGCCGGGTTTGCCCCTGCGCCTTCTCTTTGGCCTTCGCGATGCGCAGCCGGATCTCCGCCAGAGCGCGCTCTCGCCACGCGGGCCACGCTCCTGCCTTCTTCGCATGCCGTTCCAACGTCTTGTAGCTCTCCAAACAGGGGCGCTCCGAGAACTCGGCCCACATCAGCTTCATCGCGTCGTCGTGACGGCGGCGGCGATGGTATTCTTCAGCCGCGAATTCGCGCAGCCTTTCGTCCGTGTGATCCGGGAAAGCCTTCAATCCCTTTTCCGCCCAGAGCAGCGCGTTGTCGTGCTGGCGCGCTTCGCGATACAGCTCTGCGATCTTCCAGAAGCTGTACGCGCTCGATAGGTCACGGCTCATCACGGCGACGAGTTGTTCGATATCACCCGACGCCTCTGCCAGCGATTCCATGATGCGAGTGATGCAGAAGTGCTGGCCCCACTCGGACCGTTCATGCCTGGCCGTTCGCGCCGGCACCTTCTCCCATTCGGCCTCGGCCAGCTTCCGGTAGACCTTCATGCCCTTGGCCCCAAGGATCTTCGCGTACCGCGCCACGGCGCCGGAGAAGACATCGAAGTCACTATGCAACTCCCACTGAAAGAGCCGCCTGGCCAATTCCACCGGATCAGGCCGGGCTTGCTGGCACGCCCGGTAATGGATGTCTTGCAGCCGATCCCGCAGCATGCCGAAGTGGCCATCGGAATCATCCACGGCCTGAATGGCGCCCAGCAGGGACTGCAGGGCCGACTCGCATAACTCGATAACCGCGGCAGCTTGGCCATCGTTCAGCAACTGCTCGACTGAATCAATGGCATCGTCGACGCCACGCGCCCAGCCCGTCGCCTCGCGGTACGGCACGAAATCGCGAACCTGAACAGCTTTCTCAAACGCCCGTCGGACAGCGGCGGCGCCGGTGTCGGGCCCTGAACGCCGGGCAGCGTAGAGGATGAGCCGTTCGTGGAGCCGATCGTCGTCTTTGGCCCAATCGAGCACCATCCGCACCAGCACGTCTATGTCTTCGGCCTGGAGGATCCTCCCAGCATCGGCCAGGGTGACCTCCTTCGCTTTGCCACGACCCGAAGATCTCGCCGGACCCGCCGCTCGGTTCAGCCAGGCGAGCGCCGCAGCAACGCAGTGCTTACAGAAAGCGCCGTCGCTGCCGACGGGACAATCGCACGAATAATCCAGCACTCCATCGTCGGCCGCCAGCGTCACGGTGTAATCCTGGTTTCCACGCACGACGGCGCGGATGCTGCTACCACGGTCTTCCAACGATTCAACCTGCCCGTGAGAGAAATAATCGAGCCCCCGCTGGTACGACCGCGCGCCAGCGAGACGGCGGACAAGCGCATCAGTCATGGCTCGGGAGAGCGCGTGTGGCATACCTCTTGATTATCCCGGAGCAGCGTGCTTCAGTTTGCGACCTCGCCGGCGCCGCCGCCGGCGACCAGCGCGCTGCCGATGTCTGGGACTCTATCGTCGATGCCAAGGCGCAGTGATCCGGCACGGCAAGTGTTAGAGTCGGGACCTTGCCGACAGGCGCGGAAACCTAGCTACTTCCTGGCGCAAAAATCGTTTTCTTGAAAAGCGCTCGGACAGGCGGGGTTCAAGGCATTTGGAGAACGCACGAAAAGCCCACCGGGACAACCGGTGGGCCAGAAGAAATGGACTGCTGTTGATGAGTGAGGGGAGCGCTATTCTTTGGCCCTGCTGGCCAGCACCTTTCCGATGTTGATGAGGTTGTCGGCGATCACGCTGAACCCGACCCAGCGGTGCATTCCCTTGTCGCCCTTGTAGCGGCACCGGTTGAGTCCGTGGCGGCGCTTCACCACGCTGATGCGCCCTTCGCAACCCGTTCTCCATTTCTGCCCGTTGCGGAACCAGCGCTTCTTTTGTTCCCGCTTTCGCTCGGCGCTCTTGGTGGAGCGATTCGGAATGCAGACCCGCTGGACTCCCTTTTCCTGCGCCGCCTTCTCATTGCTGGCCGAGTAGAATCCCGCGTCGCCCGCGACCAGACGCGGGACGCGTCCCAGTTGCTCCTGGTGCGATTCGATGGCGGGAATCAACAGCGTCGAGTCGCTGGGCCGCTTCGCATAGACTTCAAAGCAGGTGATGATCTGATTCTCGGCTTCCTGGATCTTGACCAGCTTGCCGAACTCGGTGGGCTTGCTCGCCTTGCCCTTGCGGATGACCTCCGTGGTCGGCTCGAAGATGCTCACCAGCTTGCCTTCCACGTGCGTGTTCCCTCCGAATACCCGCGCCCGGGCTTGTTGGATCACCTGCTGAACTCTCGGGGTCATCGTGTCCAACTCTTTCCGCAAGCCCTCGAGCGAGCCGCCCGACCAATTTCCAGAATCCGCAGCTTCACACTGCGGCTGCGGTCCCGCAGTGTGGCCCCCGCCTCACCGGCGATGGCGGTGATCCGCTTCATCACACGCGTCAGAACGCGCACCCCGTCGCCCAATAAACTAACTGCTGTCGGTGGGATGGTGAATGTTGGTCTCCACCACCGTCGTATCGACGCGCATCTTGCGCCCCTCGACGATCTTGTTCTCTTGCGCGATCGCTACCACCCGTTGGTGGATACCCTGGATAACTTCCGGCCCCAGGGCCAGCGCCCACTTGTTCATGACTGTGTCGTCGGGGACCTTGCCGCCGCCCACCCGCGTGAACGAACGGTATACCAGATTGGCGCGCACCTCGCGCTCCACCACTTCATAGCTCCAGTTGCGGATGTGCTTGAGCAAGAGCATCCGCAGAACCACTTCGGCCGGCGTGCCCAGCCGACCGCGGCGACGGCTGTTGGGACGCCGTTTGGCCAACGCTTCGTACACGGTGGTCAGCAGTTGATCATCGTCCAGCACCTGGTCGGCGGACCGCATCCAGTCCTCCCACAAATCGCTAACCTCCTCAGCGATCAAGCCGTCGGCAAAACTGGATTGGAGGCGGCGGACTTCAATCACGAGAACGCCTCCGTGAGCTGGGCTCAGCCGCATCGGGACGCAGCAACCGCTGATTCAGATCGCAGACTTGTTCCAGTGTCTCCCTGAGCTTCTGGTAGTTCTTCAACCACCGGCGCACTTGCGGGACCAGTTCTTTGCGCAAGCTGATCTGCCGCGTGACGCCGCCGGGATAGCCCACGGTGAGCACCCAGACAGGATGGCCTTCCCCGCGGGCGCACTTGGGGCAGCCCTGGCGATGGCGGATGGTGCGATGGAGCAGAGAGCCGCGAAGGATGGCGCTGAGGTCGGGCGGATGAGAGAGGAGGCGATTGCGTCTGGCGATGGCCTGCTCGTGTTTCATCATTTATAGTGAAACACAAATCGATCCGCTTGTCAACAACAATTTCAATTAAAAATGTTCCGACTGAGCAGGGCGTCTGAGCCCGACCGTACGGTCGGGCAGCTTCGAGGCGGAAGCCCCGTTCATGCCAAAGGGTTTACGTCCTCATTTTTGCGCCAGAAAGTAGCGAGCCCGTACAGCCTCGCGTAGTAGGCGTCGAGTTCGGCGCGCAGGCGGACGCGGCGGTCTTCGTTCCACTTAAACGGCGGAAGCGGACACCGGTCCTCCGGTGGGGTGTTCCGTT
>JACQDF010000125.1 GCA_016201205.1 Acidobacteriota bacterium | reverse complement strand
TGCTGGCGCCGGTCGTCCAGTTCCTGGACAATCTGGTCCCGGTGTTTGGTATATTCCTCGGCGTCAAAGGCGCGCGGAATGGCGGCGCGCAATTCCGTCACCAGGTCGTGGACGTCCCGCTTGAAGGTTGCGCCCTGGCCAGCCGGCAGCAGCAGCGGCATCGGTCTTCGTGAATCGGCGAAGTCGTGCACGTAGCACAAGTCCGGAGGCGCAGGCTGCGCGGCGGCGAGCCGCTCGAGGTATTCGCGGATCAGGGTGGTTCGTCCGGAGCCGGGCTGGCCCAGAGCAAAGAGATTGAAACCATGGCTGGCGATGCCCACTCCGAATTCCATCGCCGCCACCGCGCGTGGCTGCCCGAGCACTTCGGCCAGAGCGGGCAGATCCGCAGTAGTCTCAAAACGGAGGCTGTCCGGATCGCAAACCCGGCGCAGAGCGCCAGCGTCGAGTTGTCTGCCTGCATCCATGTCTGTCTGCTTAAGCATTCTCCCGCGAGCCCGCCGCAGGCAACTCGCACGTACTCCGCGGAAAGAGCCGGTACCGGTTGCGCGCCACCCAATCATACGCAGCCACGCCGATCGGGTTCATGAGCGGCGAGAAAAAGAACAGCGCTGATGCAACCACGATCCGCCGCCACTGAGGCGCCGGCTCCGGCGCGGCGGCGATCAGCACGCACAGCGCCATCCAGGTCACCGGCTGATACACCAGCATCCGCCGCCAGGCCTGGAAACCCTCGAGCACGCCCCCCGCGGTGACCAGTTGCATCCGCCGCGCGGCGGCTTCGTCGGGGATCCCGTATTGCCGCCCGCGCCCGGATTGATACGGCCACCAGGCGAAAACGCGTTCCAGATCGAACCGGTCGACCCAGCGGCGCGTCCAGTCGCAGAAGCCGCATGTTCCGTCCCAAATCACCTCCAGTTGTTTCTCAGGCCAGAGCAGGAACGCCAGCATCGCGGCCTGCATGGCATAAAAGAACATGGTGAAGGTCTGCCCGGTGAACAGCAGCATTCCGGACTGCAACAGAATGCTGGTGAACGCGCCATAGGCCTGACGCCGTGGCATCGCCATGAGCAGGGATGCGCCCAGTTCCATGGCGATCGTCAGCCAGCACATGATCTTGCCCAACACCAGCGGGGGCAGCAGGCTGTTCAGCCATATGTAAACGGGTTGCTGAAGCCTCGATACCGCCCAATGCTCGAAAAACTGCCCCGATTGCCAATCCGCATCCAGCAGTTTGTTCAGCCCGGCGCCGAAATAGACAATCGCCACCTGCCACCGGATCAGCCGATGGTCCAGCGCCGCCAGGATCAGCGCCAGCGCGCAAAACGTCTTGTTGTTCCCGTAATAGGCGCGCGAGGACAGCACTCCGAACAGAATACTGCCGCCCAGCAGCAGACAGCTTGCCCGCACCCAGCGGTTGAACAGCAGCGCTGCCGCCGAAACAACAAAGACCACCTGCAATGTCTTTTGGACAACAACCCCGGGAAGCAGCCGGTCGAGCCCCGGAATGAACGGCAAAAACGGATCGGGCAGCAGCCGCACGTGATTGGTCAGCAGCAACGCCAGCGCGATCAGCTTGGCCATCAGCAGCACGGGAACCGGCAGCGACGTGCCGCCACAGCGCAACGGATTCCAGCTCAATGCGGATACCGCCATACCTGCTCCTGTTGTCCGTTGATGCGATAGCGCATCACGATCTCCGCTCTCTGGGCGCCGGCATACCGCTCCTCGCCACCTGCGCCGCCAGCAACGCCAGCCCGATCCAGGTCCCAACCCGCTCGATTCCAGTCAGACTCGTGATTCTATCTTATGCCTGACTCGATCACGAGCCTGGGCCGCCGGGCCGCCCATTATACTGGTCATTTCCCATGCTGCTCTCCATTCTCATTCCCGTCTACAACGAGCGGGCAGTCGTGGAACGGAGTCTCACCCAGGTCCTCAACGCTCCCTTGCCGGAAAACATGGAGCGGGAGCTGATCGTGGTGGACGACTGTTCGACGGACGGCACCTACGCCATTTTGCAGCGATTGGCTCAGAACAACGGCAGCATCCGGCTCTTCCGGCACGAGATCAACCAGGGGAAAGGAGCGGCCGTCCGCACGGCGATCGAGAAGGCACAGGGCGATTTCGCCATCGTGCAGGACGCCGATCTGGAATACGACCCCAGCGAGTATCCAAAGCTTCTCCGCCCGCTGTTGGACGGCCGCGCCGACGCCGTATTCGGCTCGCGCTACCTGGCCGGCGAGCAGACACGCGTACTGCCCTTCTGGCATTCGATGATCAACAAATGCCTGACGCTGGCATCCAACGTCTTTTCGAATATCAAGCTCACCGACATGGAGACCTGCTACAAGGTCTTCCGCACGGACCTGCTCAAGAGTATTCCCATCCGCTCGAACCGCTTCGGCTTCGAGCCGGAAATCACCATGAAGTGCGCCAAACGCAAGCTGCGGATCTACGAGGCGCCCATCAGCTACCACGGCCGCGCGTACGAAGAAGGAAAGAAAATCGGCTGGCGTGACGGCATGAAGGCGCTGGGCGTGATCCTGCATTTCTGGCTGGTGGATGATCTCTATGCGGAACCCTACGGCCGCGCCGTCCTCAACAACCTCAGCGGGACGCCTCAGTATCTGAGCTGGATCACCAGGCTGGTGCGGCCTTACGTGGCGGACACGGTGCTGGAGGTGGGCGCGGGCATCGGGAATCTGGCCGGACGGCTGATGGCGCGGCGGCAGCTTTACGTTGTCGCAGAACATGATCCTGTTTATCTGCACGCGCTCAACAACCGGTTCTTGCGCACGCCGAACGTGGTGGTGGCAAAACTCTATGCAGGGGACGCGGCGGAGTTCGGCCAGTTTGACAGGCCGTTCGACACGGCGCTGCTGATCCACGTGCTCGAATACCAGCGCGAGCCGGACGCGGTGATCCGGGCTGTGGCCAGGGTGCTGTCCCCGGGCGGACGCCTGGTGGCTCTGGTGCCTCAGGGCAAGAGCCTGTATTGCCGGCTGGACGAATCGCTCGGCTACAAACGGCGCTTTCAGAAAGCAGAGCTCGATCGGATGATGGCGGAGGCCGGCCTCGAAGTGGAGCGCTCGCACCAGCTCGCCAGAGCAGGCGTGGTGGCGTGGCTCATTTTCGGAAAGCTGTTTGGTCAGAAGCAGATCAGCAAGGTCTGGCTCAAGCTGTTCGACAAGACGGTGTGGTTCTGGCGGCGCGTGGAATGGATGTTCCCGTGGAAAGGACTGAACCTGGTGCTGGTGGGCAGGAAAAAGGGCTGAGCTCCATGATTTCCGATGATCTGCTCCGAAAAATGGACGCGTGGTGGCGCGCGGCCAATTATCTGTCCGTCGGCCAGATCTACCTGAAAGAAAACCCGCTGCTCACCGGTCCGCTGAAGCCGGAACACGTCAAGCCCCGGTTGCTGGGGCATTGGGGGACGACGCCGGGGCTCAATTTCATCTATGTTCACTTGAACCGGCTTATCAAACAAAACAGCCTGAATATGATTTACATCGCCGGACCAGGGCATGGCGGCCCGGGCCTGGTGGCCAGCACATACCTGGAAGGCTCGTACACCGACGTCTATCCGCACATCCGGTTTGATGCGGAAAGCCTCGAGCGGCTGTTCCGCCAGTTCTCGTGGCCCTACGGCATTCCGAGCCACGTCGCGCCGGAGACGCCCGGTTCGATTCACGAAGGCGGCGAATTGGGCTACTGCCTTCTGCACGCCTATGGAGCAGCCTTCGATAACCCGGACCTGATCGTTGCCTGCGTCGTCGGGGATGGCGAGGCGGAGACAGGCCCGTGCGCGGCGAGCTGGCATTCCAACAAGTTCCTGAACCCGGCCCGCGACGGCGCGGTGCTGCCGGTGCTGCATCTGAACGGTTACAAGATCGCCAATCCCACCCTGCTCGACCGGCTGCCGCGTGACGAGCTGGCGACTCTGTTCCGCGGCTACGGATACACGCCGTATCTCGTGGAAGGCGATGAGCCAATGGCGATGCATCAATGGATGGCCGAGACGCTCGATGAAGTGCTGGCCCGGATCCAGGCGATCCAGCAGGAAGCGCGGACAAAGGGATTTCGCGAGCGGCCCCGGTGGCCGATGATCATTCTGCGCACCCCCAAAGGCTGGACGGGTCCCAAGCTGGTGGATGGCAACCCGGTCGAGGGATGCTGGCGCTCGCATCAGGTGCCGTTCTCCGATGTGGCAAAAAATCCGGAGCGGCTGAAACTGCTCGAGGAGTGGCTGCGCAGCTACCGTCCGGAAGAGCTGTTTGACGAGCGCGGTGGCGTGAAGGCAGCCATCCGCGAGCTGGCGCCATCCGGGAATCAACGGATGGGGATGAATCCGCACGCCAACGGCGGAGTGCTGCTCGAGCCGCTCGACATGCCGGACTTTCGCGAATATGCGGTCAAAGTCGAAAGCCCCGGCCAAACGGTCGCGGAAGCCACCCGCGTCCTCGGCCTGTTCTTGCGCGACGTGATGAAGCGGAACCTCGGGAAGCGCAACTTTCGCGTATTCGGGCCGGATGAGACTGCATCCAACCGGCTCGGCGCTGTGTTCGAAGTGACGCCGAAGACGTGGATGGCCGAGACGAGGCCGGGCGAGGAGGATCTGAGCCCGGATGGGCGTGTGATGGAAGTTCTCAGCGAGCACATGTGCCAGGGCTGGCTGGAAGGCTACCTGCTCACCGGGCGCCACGGCTTCTTTTCCTGCTACGAGGCCTTCATTCACATCGTCGACTCGATGTTCAACCAGCACGCCAAGTGGCTGAAGACAACGCGTGAGATCACCTGGCGGCGGCCCATCGCCTCCTTGAATTACCTGCTGACGTCGCACGTGTGGCGGCAGGATCACAACGGCTTCTCGCACCAGGATCCCGGCTTCATCGATCATGTGGTGAACAAGAAAGCCGACATCGTCCGCGTCTATCTGCCCCCGGATGCCAACACGCTCGTGTGCGTAGCCGATCATTGCCTGCGCAGCAGGAACTACGTCAACGTAATCGTCGCCGGCAAGCAGCCCGCGCCTCAGTGGCTGGACATGGACTCGGCGGTCGCGCACTCGACGGCGGGCATCGGCGTCTGGAAATGGGCCAGCAACGAGGATGGCGATCCCGACGTCGTGATGGCCTGCTGCGGCGATGTTCCGACGATGGAAATGCTGGCCGCGGTGACGCTGCTCCGGCGCTTCGTGCCGGACTTACGCATTCGCCTCGTGAACGTAGTGGACCTGATGACCTTGCAGCCTGCCAGCGAGCATCCGCATGGCCTCGAGGACGACGATTTTGACGCGCTGTTCACGGTGGACAAGCCGATCATCTTTGCCTATCACGGTTACCCGTGGCTGATTCACCGGCTGACCTATCGGCGCCGCAACCACGGGAATCTGCATGTACGCGGCTACAAGGAAGAGGGCACGACCACGACGCCGTTCGACATTTGCGTGCTCAACAACCTGGATCGCTTCCAGTTGGCGCTGGACACGGTGCGGCGCGTGCCGAGGCTCAAGGGGATTGCCGGCGCGGCCACGCAGGCGTATCGGGATCTGTTGCGGCGTCACAAGGCGTATGTGTCGGCTTACGGGGAGGACTTGCCGGAGGTGGAGGATTGGAAGTGGCACGGGTAACTTGTGGGCTTACGAACGCGCCCTGTACCAATTCCTGCGCTGCCGCCGCCGCAGCCAGGCCTTGCCGGCTTCGTCAATCAACAGCAGCGCGGGCGCCATCGCCAGCAGCACGCCATAGCAAACAAGCGGCAGTGGCCCCGTTCCGAAGACGCGTCTCAACACGGGCACATACAAGATCAGGAGCAGCACGGCGATCTGGAACGCGATGCCCCACCAGATCCGCCGGTTGCCGAAGAAGCTGATTCGCAATACGCTGGCGCGCTCGGTGCGCTGCCCAAACACGTTTCCGATCTGCGTCGCCACCACCGCCGCCAGCGCCATCGAGCACGCCTGCACATAGACCGGACCGCTCGAGGGCAGGTCCAACCATTGGCCCCGGTAGCCGTTCCACCAGAAAGTAAGATAGAACGCGGCCATCACCAGCACGCTCTGCGGGATGCCGAGCACGAGATAGGCTCGCCCCAGCAGGCCCCAGGAGAACAAGTGCTCATCCATCTTTCGCGGCGGCAGGCTCATGGCTCTCTCTTCCGGCCGTTCGGCGCCCAACGCCAGCGCCGGCGCCATGTCCGTGCCCAGGTCCACGGACAGAATCCGCATGATGTTCAACGCCAGCGGGATTCGTCCGCCGCTGAATGCGTACAGCACAAAAGGCGACGCCTCCGGCGTGTTGCTGGTGACGATGTAGGTGATGAGTTTTTTCAGGTTCGCGTACACGCCGCGTCCTTCTTCAATGGCGTCCACAAGGGTGGCAAAATTGTCGTCCAGCAGAACGATGTCGGCCGATTCGCGGGCGACGTCCGTGCCGCGCCCGCCCATCGCCACTCCGATGTTTGCCTTCTTCAAAGCGGGCGCGTCGCTGACGCCGTCTCCGGTGACGGCGACGATGTGGCCCATCTCCTGGAACGTCCGCACCATGCGCAGCTTATGCTCCGGCGTGGCGCGGGCGATGATCAGCTCGCCTCCACAGACTTGCCTCAGCACCTTGTCCGGAAGCGCGTCCACATCGCTTCCATGCAGAACCACCGGATCCTGCGCCATCCCGATCTCGAGCGCGAGCGCATGCGCGGTCACCGGGTCATCGCCGGTGATCATGATGTTGCGAATCCCAGCCCGGTGACACATGGCAATGGCCCGTGTGACGCCGGGCCGCGGCGGATCCTCCATCGCCGCCAACCCCAGGAAGGTGAGGTCCTGTTCGATTTCGCCGCTGAGGACGGGCGGCGGCTCGGCCAGCGTTCGTTGCGCCACGCCCAGCACGCGCCATCCCTCCCGCGCCAGCTTGTCGCAGGCGGCCAGGATGCGCCCGCGCTCATCGGCCTCGATCGGGATCTCGACTCCCTGAACGCGCACCCGGCTGCACAGCGCAAGCAGCTCCCGCGGCGCCCCTTTGACGTATACCGTCCGCCCGCCGTCATGCACCGTGCTCATCCGTTTGCGGTGGGAATCAAACCCCAGCTCGCCCACTTTCGGATCGCTGCGCCGTTCCTCATTCACATCGATTCCCGCCTTCATGGCCGCTGCCACCAGGGCGCCTTCAGTCGGATCGCCGTGCAGTTGCCAGCGGTCATTCTCCCGGACAATGCTGGCGTGGTTGCAAAGCGCGGCTGCTCGCAGCATAAGGTGCAGCGATTCCGGCTGCTCTCCTTTGAACTCCACTCGGCCTTCCGGAGAATATCCGGTTCCTTGCACCCGATAGCTGCCATCGAGGGTCCACAGCGCACGAACGGTCATTTCGTTCCCGGTCAGCGTACCGGTCTTATCCGTGCAGATCACCGTGATGCATCCCAGTGTGTCGACGGCGGACAACCGCTTGATCAGCGCGTTGCGCTTTGCCATCCGCTGCCCTCCAATGGCGAGCGACAGCGTCAACGCCGGAAGCAGCCCCTCCGGCACAAACGCCACGATCATGCCCAGGGCGAAAAGAAAGCTGTCCGCGGGCGAAAGTGTTCCCAGCAGGAACGCCGCCAGAAAGAACGCGCCGCCGGCGCCGGCGGCTACCAGGGTGATCACCCGGGTCACATGCTTCAGCTCGCGCTCGAGCGGGCTGAGCTCTTCTCGTACGGTTTGCGTCAGATGCGCGATCTTTCCGAACTCGGTGTTCATCCCCGTGGCGAAGACCACCGCCTGCCCCGAGCCGGCGGCGACGTTGGCGCCGGCGAAGACAATGTTCGTGAATTCGCCCAGCGATATCTGCGAATCCGGCTGGGCCGCCGGAGTCTTGCGCACCGGCCGCGATTCTCCGGTGAGCGCCGACTGGTCCACTCGAAGCTCGCCGGATTCCACCACGCGGGCATCGGCTGAGATGTGATCCCCTTCGGCAAGCACCAGCAGATCGCCGGGCACGAGCTGGTCGGCGGGAATCCGCGTCTGGACGCCGTTGCGGATCACGGTAGCCTCCAGAGGCAACAGGCGGCCCAGCGCCTCGAACACCCGTTCCGCTTTATATTCCTGCCAGAAGCCGAACAGCCCGTTGATCACGTTCAGCATCCAGAGGGCGGCCCCCAGTTGCGGCATCCGCGCCACAAACGCCACCAGGCCCGCCACCCACAACAGCAGAGCCAGCAGGTGGGTGAAGTTGGCCAGGAACTTCAGCAGCAGCGATTCGCGGCCGATGGCCTCGAGGCGATTGGCCTTGAAGCGCTCCAACCGATGAGCAGCCTCCTCGTCGCTCAGGCCGCCGGGCCCGGTCGCCAGCTCCCGATACACCTCTTCCACGGATCTTGCATGGAAGGAGGCGAGAAACCGGATGGTGCGGTGATCCGCCTTCGGAGCAGCCCGCATGTGAGCGCCGTTTCCCGATTCCGCCCCTTGTCTTCCGTTCTCCGCCGGCACTCCGCTCGCTCCCTGTCCGGATGATGGCGGCGCTCACTCCGCCATCTTTCTCTTATACCGCGATTGTCCTCTCATCCAAGACAGTGTGTGCAGGAAGCGAAAAGCGGACAGCCTTCCTCCGGCCAGGCTGTCCGCTCGCGCTTACGTCCGGTGTCCGCGTCTACGCGCGGACTTCCACCGGCACCTTGCGCATTCTTGGCTTCACTTCCGCCACCTTGAACCCGAAGTTTCTGTGGATTTCCTGCGCGAATTCACGCATCAGCGCAAAAGGACTCAGCCAAAACAGTCCTTCGCCAAAGCGCAACATCCCACGGGGACGAGTAAATACCCATGGGAACGAGGGCTCCCGGGACGAGCCCTTGGTTACAGTGACATCCACGACATCCACCATGGGCCGGTCTCCATTTCAGTAGACTGTTAGCAGTTCGTGTTCCATTCCGCTCGATCGGCATTTCAGACTCTTGGCTCTTGAATTGCATCTCGAGACAACAGGAGCGCTCATGCGCGGGGTCATGAAGGACAGAACGGAGGCAGGGCGGCTGCTGGCCCTGGAGCTCTCGTCCCATGCCAAGCGGCGCAACTGCCTGACGCTGGCTCTGCCCAGAGGAGGCGTGGTGGTGGGATTTGAAATCGCTCGCGCTCTCCAGTTGCCTCTCGATGTCCTGATCGTTCGCAAGCTGGGCGTGCCCTGGCAGCCCGAGCTGGCGATGGGTGCGATCGCCGGCGGCGGCATTCGCGTGCTGAACCAGGAGGTCATTGCGCAATGCGGCCTCCGCACGGAGGACGTCGAGCAAGTCGCTTCGAGGGAGCAGGAAGAGCTCGAACGGCGCGAACGGCTTTACCGCAGCGGCCGCCCGCGTCTGGATCTTGCCGGCCGTGCCGTCATTCTGGCCGATGACGGCATCGCCACCGGATCCACGGTCGAGGCGGCCATCAGGGTGTTGCGAAGCGGCAAGGCGGCGCGCATTGTCGTCGCCGTGCCGGTGGTGTCGCAGCCCGCTCTCAATCGTCTGTGGAACCTTGCCGATGAAGTGGTGCATCTGATGGCGCCGGAGCCCTTTGAAGCGATTAGCAAGTGGTATGAATCGTTTCCGCAGACTTCGGACGACGAAGTGCGTCGTCTGCTCGATGCCGCCGGGCAGTCCAAGCCGGTTGCTCGCCGCGCCGGCCCCGTTGCGGTGTGATGCCAACCGCTCCCTTTACGGTCGCCGGCTCTGTTTCGGAGCCGCGCGCGTCAGCAAGCGGTTTAGTTGGCCGCCTCGATCGTCTTCAGGATGATGCCTTTGATTCCGCCCTTCTCCACCAGCGCGCCCGTCACCTTGACCTTCTTCTCGATGAAGGGCATCAGCTTCGCGTTCTGGTTCTTGTGATCCATGGCGACGGGCAGATATACCGCGCTCGTCGCTTCATCCAGGATCGCCAGCGGCACGCCGGCATTCGCGCAGGCGGTCGCGCACTTGACGTGCTTCTCGCCTTTGGTGTCGTGCGACAGGTAGCAACCGGTATCCACCACCAGGCCTGTGATCGTCACCGGCCTGGTATCCGCGCCGAACACCAGACTGCCGGCCATCAGTGCCATCAGAAATCTCATGAGCATCCTCCTCTTCCCAGTCTACGAGTATCCTGAAAGAGCGTGACTCGCGAATTCATCGCCCGCCTGGAGAAGGCGGAGCAGGAAGCGTGGAGTGATGTCTATGCAGCCGCGCCTGGCGGGTTGCGGCAGCGATTCGGCCTGCGCGCGGAATCCATCGGCGCCGCGTTCCTACTGCTGCTGGAGAGGGTCGACCATTCGGATTTCAATCGCGTTTTGGGCCTGGGCGTCCACGAGCCGGCGACCGAATCCGCGGTGGATCGAATGCTCGAGGTCTATCGCAGCGCCGGCATCCACCATTTTCTGGTTCACCTCACACCGAACGCGCAACCGCCTGAGGTGCGCGAATGGCTTTCCGCCCGCGGCCTGGTGCGCAAACGCGCGTGGGCCAAGGTGTGGCGTCCCGCGGGGACCACGCCGCAGATCACGACCGATCTCCGCATTTTCGAAACCAATGCATCGCATGCCATGCGGGCGGCCCAGGCGGTGTGCGCCGGTTTCACCATGCCGGAAACTTTGGCTCCTTGGATGGCCGCGCTGGTCGGCCGGCCGCACTGGCGCCATTTTTCAGCCTGGGATGGGGATGCGGCCGTGGCCGGCGGATCGCTCTTTCTCGACGGAAAGACAGCCTGGCTCGGCATCGCCTCGACGCGCACCTCGCACCGCAACCGCGGCGCCCAGGGAGCCCTGATGGCGCGACGCATTCAGGCTGCCATCGCCGCCGGCTGTGACTTGATCGTCACCGAAGGGGCAGAAGAGCTGCCGGAGAAGCCGAATCCGAGTTATCACAACATGGTGCGTGCCGGATTCCGCCCGGCCTACTTGCGCGAGAACTGGGGACCGGGTTCGTAGAGGACATCGGCCCGGCTCAAAAACTCAGCCGCCCCGACACAACGATGATGCGGTTTCCACTCGCCCCGGTAATTCGCCCGAAGTTCAGCGAATTGATGTCAGTATTCGGATTCCCGAACTGCGGGGCGTTCGTCAGATTCTCCGCATCGGCGCGGAGGATCAGCTCATAGCGCTCGTGAACCTTGATCCGCTTCACCAGATTCACATCCAGCCGGAACGAGCCTGGTCCTTCCAGGAACCGCGGCGCCAGGTTGCCCAATTCGCCGGGCGCCGGATTGCGCACCAACAACCGCCCGGACGCGTCTGTCAACGCGAGCATCGTACTCCTCGAGCGCAGTCCCGCGGCGGCGGTGATCCTGTCGACATAAGGATCCGGCACGGACCGCAGGCCGCTGAAATAAACAACGCCGTTCGCGATCTTCTCCACCTGGCCGAGGCTCTTCGGAATGCCGGTGACCGCCACCGGCGTATTCCCGCCGAAATTGTTGAACGAGCCGACGGCGCCCAAGCCGATCGGCGTGCCCGAAAACACGTTGAAGATCCAGCCCGCCTGCCAACCGCCCGCCAGCCGCGCCAGCACGCCGCGGCTGTCGCGCAACAGCGTCTTTCCCGGCCCGAACGGCAGTTCCCAGATGCCGTTGGTTCTTACAACGTGCGTGCGGTGATACGAGAGCAGCTTCTTATCGAGGCCGCGGTTGCGCAACGTCCGGAAATTGCCCGAAAGATCAATTGCCTCGCCTTCCTCCTCGCCCAGCGTCTTGCTCCAGGTGTAGTTGCCCTGGAACAGCCAGCCGGAAGAAAATCGCTTTGTCATCTCCACCTGGAGCGAATGATACGTTGAGGAAGCGAAATTGCTCGTGAGCGTGGCGGTGGAGAATTGCGGGTTCACAAACACGAAATTCTCAGCAAGTCCCGCCCGCCGCAGCAGGCCTCCGTTCTCGTTGGTGAACTGATTCGTGTTGCTCAAGTAGCTGGCCAGCGAACCGGGATTGTTATTCACCAGCGCGCCCAGCGTCGACGGATTCTGCCGGATCACTTCGGATCCAGTGAGACGCAGGCCGTCCACAACACCCAGCCCGGGGATATTCAGCCCGCGGAAAATACGATCCAGCAGCGGAGCGTTCCCGCCTGCCTGCGTGATCAGGTACGCCTCGAGGATGCCGTTCTCGAAGATGTTGGCCTCATTGATATTGGCCTGGCGCACCAGCCTGGTTCCCTTGCTGCCCACGTAGCGCACATCCAGCACGTAGCTCTTGCCGATGGCGCGCTCGAGCGACACATTGAAGTTCTGGATGTACGGCGTTCGCAGATGATCATCGTACGTGTTCACGTTCTGTGTGCGATCGGTGAGCGGCGCCAGCTCGAGCGGCTTGCCCTGCGGCGCCAGCGGCAGCCGCAGGTTCGCCGTGCTGATCAGGCTGGCGCTGAGAAAAGTCGTCGTTGTGAGATAGCCTGGCTGGCCGCCTGAAACGTCATGCACCAGATACGTCGGACTGCGCTCGTACCCGATGCCGTAGCCGGCGCGCAGCACCGTCTTGTTCTTGCCGAACCAGGGCAGCGACCAGCTCAATCCGGCGGACGGCGCGAAGTTGTTCCAATCGTCTTCATAGAGCTGTTTGGCCGCATTCGGCGTGTTCGGCCCAATGGGCTCCAACTGTGTCAGCCCGCCATTCAGCGATCCGGGGCGGAACATGTCGCGGAAGCTCGTGCCGCTGATCCCGAAGATGGCTCCGCCGCCGCCGGCCAGAGCAAGACCCTTGCCCTGCGCTTCAAACGGCACTGCGTACCACTCATAGCGCAGGCCCAGATTCAGCGTCAGGTCGCGCCGCAGGCGGATATCGTCTTTGAAGAACCAGCTCGCTTCGGGCTGGCGCCAGTTGCGCTGCTTGTTCTCGCCGGCCAGGAACGCAGGATTCCCGCCGCCCGGGGAGTTGAACGATTGGGCCGCGCCATTCAGCGAGCCGGCGAGCTCATACAGCAGTTGCTGGATTCCGCCCAGATTCTGCCCGATGCCCGGCAGCGCCTGGAAGACCGCCGTCGGCGCGGCGCCGCCGCCCAGCGTTGCCCGCGGCATCACCAGATTGGCGTCATAACCCGCGCTGGAAACGAACCGCACTTCGCCCCCGCCCTTGAACGTGTGCCGTCCTTTGACCCAGGACAGCGTGTCGGAGTACTGGTAGACCGGCGTGATGCGATTGGACGGATCGGCCGTGATCGCCGGATACAGCGGGCTCGACACGAGGTTGAAGCTGATCAGATAGGGATAGCCGCCCGCTTTGGGCTGCGTGTCTGTTCCGCCAACTTCCCACGGCGCCATCAATCGCTGCACCGGCCGAAACACGCCCGCGCGCGCTTCATTCAGCAGATTGGCGCGCACAACGGAAGTGAACGTGAGCGAATAGGTCTTGGTATCGTTCGGCCCGCGCCCGCCCGGTGAATCGGGCAGCGCTTGCGGGCCGGTCACGTTCAGGCTGTCATAAGCCTGCGTTCCAAACACGAAGGTCAGGCGATGTTTGGAATTGAAGTTGTGGTCGAAGCGCAAGTCCCACTCCTCGAAATCCACCGGAACGCGGCGAATCCAGGTGTAGCCGGCGGTGTTGAGACCGTCCCCCACCAGCCAGTTGTTGGGGAGAGGAATCAGCGAAAGCTGTTTCTGGATCATGCCGCTCGGGTCCGGAGCAGGGCGCGAGGCATCACGCCCGAACACGTTCACCGTCTGCAAGTCACCCTGCGCCACCGGGGGCCGCACTGGATTGCCTTGCAGATCCGCGGTCGGGATGCTCGCCAGGGCGTTCGCGTTGCGCGCGCCGGGGAAGAAGCGGTACAGGCCGCGGCGCGCGGGTTCGGTGTATACCGTGCTGTTGACTGCATTGCGCGCTCTTTGAAACCGTCGCTCATAATTGAAATGGAAGAATGTGCGATTCTTGCGGAGCGGCCCGCCCACGCGGCCGCCGAAATAGTTCTGGAGCAGAAAATTGCGCGGCGCCAGCGGCTGTCTGGTCTGCGGATCCAATCCGCGCTGGTTGTTGAACCAGTTGTTGGCGTTCAACACCGTATTGCGGTGCTGGTAAAACGCGCTTCCGTGAAACTGATTCGTTCCGCCGCGCGTGATCGCCTGGATCTGCCCCGAGCCCCGGCCCAGCTCAGCGTCCGTTGGCGACACGATGACGCGAAATTCCTCGATGCGGTCCACGCTGATGGTCGAGGCAATCGCGGCAAAGCCAAGCCCGTTCAGCAGATTATCCTGCTGGTTGACGCCGTCGAGGGTGAAGTTCAGCGACCCGGTGCGGTTCCCGCTGAAGTGGTCGCCGACCAGACCGGCCTGTGTCGCCAGCAAGTCATAGGCATTGCGCGTGGTGAGCGGCAGATCGAGAATTTTCTGCCCGGCAATGACGCTCCCGACGGATGACGTCAAATAGCCGATTTGCAGCTCCGCCGCCGCTTTCACCTCGATCACATCCGCGGTGCTGCCGAGCTCGAGAGCGAAGTCCAGATCCTGCCGCGCGCCCACGTCGAGCACGACCTCGTCGATCACGTGACGCCGGAATCCGCCATGCTCGCAGCTCACCTGATAGTCGCCTGGCGGCACAGCGGCGAAGACATAGAGGCCGCTCTCATTGGTCTTCGTTTCGAAGACGACGCCGGTGCGCGTGTTGCGCGCTCTCAGCGATGCGGCCGCCACCGCAGCGCCGCTCGGGTCGTATACGTTGCCGGAAAGAACTGCATCCGTGCTTTGCGCCAGTGCGAGCGCACCCAGCACAAGCAAACACCATAGCCCATGGCGCATCGAGCACCCCCTTGTCCCCTCTCACGTAGCATCCGCTACAGCGACATCGGCCAGTTCCGCCCCGCCGGCTGCCCAGGCCGTGGAAAACAGGGCGGCAGATAATCGCTGGTGTCGTGCATCCAGTCGCTCAATCGCATCTTCAGATTCTCGCGCAACCCGGCGTACGCCGGCTCGTCCGCGAGGTTGTGAAATTCCCAGGGATCCTTCTCGAGGTCGTACAACTCGACCACCGGCCGCACCGGCTGCTGCAATCGCAGGTGCTCCGGCTTCAGTTCCGCACGGCGCGCCAGGTTCAGGTAGGAGGCCCACGTGGGCGAGTCGCGCAAATCCGCAATCGGCCGGTAGGGCAGGTGCGGCAGAGCGTTAAAGATCAGCTTATGGCGCCGCGTGCGCACGCTGCGAATGGCGTCGTAATTGTCGTGCCAGTTGCGCTCGCTGAAGACGGCCTCGCGTGGCGTGTAGGAGCCCTGGCCCGTGATCAGCGGCAGAAAGCTGCCGCCCTGCATCTTCTTCGGCTGCGGAATGCCGGCCGCGGCCAGCCACGTCGCCGGCAGATCGACATGGGCGATCAGCTCGGACACGTTGCGGCCCCCCTTGGCCCGCCCCGGCCACCAGGCCAGCAGCGGCACACGAATCCCCGGCTCGTAGCAAGTTCCCTTTGCGCCGGGGAAAGGCATGCCGTTGTCGCCGGTGAAGAAGATCAGCGTGTTCTCGAGCAGGTTGCGCTCGGTGAGCAGCGCCAGCACCTGCCCGGCTTCCATGTCCATGCGCGAGATGGCGTTGTAATAGTCGGCGATGTCGTCGCGGATCTCCGGCGTGTCCGGCAGAAACGGCGGCACAAACACTTTCGCCGGATCGTGTTTTGCCGGATACACGCCGCGCTTGTACGGCCGGTGGGGGTCGGTGAAGCCCATGTGCAGGTAGAACGGCTTTCCCTTGGGAAGCGCATCGAAGAACTTCGCAAATGGCTCCCTGGCGCCGCCATAGAAGTTCCAGCGCTTGTCAAAAGAGGCGCCCTGGTGCACTTTCCGGAACGCGCCGGTGAAATATCCGGCTTCTTTTAACAGGTCGATGAGCGTGATCTCGTAATCCGGCATCGGCGTGTGCAGCCGCGAGGTGGCCGTCGTGTGCGGCGAGCACCCCGTCAGAATGGACGAGCGGTTCGGCGAGCACTGCGCGCTTGTCACAAAGCAGTTGTCGAAGCGGATGCCTTCGCGTGCGATGCGGTCCAGATTCGGCGTCTGGACGGGCCGCCCCAGCGCGCCGAGGTCCGGATGGCTGTGGTCATCGGAAATGATGAAAACGAAGTTCGGCTTTTGTGGCGGACTCTGCGCCGCCAGCGGGGCGGCGCCCGCCGTTGTCAGCACACTTCTGCGCGAGAGCTTCATCGCTTGATCCAGATCGGCGACGACCAGGCCATCTGCTCGTCGGCCTGGATCAGCCTGACATAGTAGTAGCTTTCGCCTTTCAGCGGCTGGGCGTCGCGGAATGTGAGTTCGGCTTCACGCTTCATCGGATTGCTGGTCATCATGAACTTGTCGCCGCGGATGATGTCGATCTGCCGCACCGGCTGCGTGCCGATCGCTTTCACGTGCAGCGTAAAGTCGCCGGGCACGCTGGCGATATCGCCTTGCAGATACTCTTTGCCGCCGGCCTTCATGCGGTAGTCCAGGATAATGTTATCCGTTGCGCCGTAGGAGTGCCGCTGCCTCATGGCGTCGAGCAGCCCGTCCCGCGTGTAGTCGGTGGCGAGCGTGCAAGCGTAGCTGATGTGCGTCGACAAATGGTCCGAAGACACCTGCACGCCGAGCTTATACCCCTTGGCCCAGGCATTCCAGACATAGCCCAACGGCCGGAAGCCGCCGGGCGCCGACGCCGGGTTCCCGGCCCAGGCTGCTTTCGGCGCGCCTTCATACTCGGCCGACACACGGTCGCCCTGATAGATCTCGACCAGCGGCTCGACATCCGGATCGTTGTCGCGCCAGTCGGTGCCCATGTTCGACGCCGACGTATGCGAAATGGCGATGCCCTTGTGTTTTTTCAGATATTCGTAGAGCATCTTTGCGCCCGTCTGCCCTTTCTGCTCTTCCGGCGGAATCGGCAGCGTCGGGCTGCCTCGCCTGGTGAAGATGATGTTGCGGTGCCCGTTCGGGTAATTGACGCTGCGCTCGTAGCCGTAGAAGGGGACGAACCTGCCGCTGACGGACATCACATCCACCATCTGCTGCAACAGCCAGTTCGGATATTCGTTGTCCGGGCCGCCAAGGCCGTTGTGCTCGCTCACCATTAAGTAATCCATCTCGGCCGCGTCGATGGCGTAGCGGTAAGTATCGAGCAGAGCGCCGTCGTTATTGCCGTCCATCGAGAACTCGGTGTGGCGGTGGGTGTCGCCGCGGTAGATCTTGTAGCGCTTTCCGCCGCTGTCGATGGCATACGAGTGAATGCGCTCGAGGTCCTTTGCCTCGTCGTAGTGGGTGGAGAACAGCTTCAGATCGGGTTGCACGCGAGGCTGCAACTTCACGTCGCCGGAAACAGCCGGCAGCGGCAGCCGGGCGGCATACACATCCGCCCGCGTGAACAGAAACTCCTCGTAGTCGCGGTTATCCATCGGCCAGGCGGCATAGAGCGAGCCTCCGGAGACGGCGGCAGCGAACGTCATGTGCTGGCGTCCGGCGGAGAACGGCGCCGGCATCGGCGCGCGCCACCGTTCGCCCTCGAACGTGGTGGCGTACTCCTCCCAGGCAGCGCGGTGCGCAGGCGTGTCGGACGGAGTGTCCCGAATCCGCAGGAAGCGGTGGCGGAAGAAGAGCCAGACCCGCCCGTCCGCGCCGGCAGCCAGGACGGGGAGATCATTGTGCCCGCGCAGCCTCGCCGGCAAGGCACGATCGAGCGGCTGCACCGGCTCCTTCCAGCCCTGCCCGTCGTGCACTGCCACCCCGATCCAGCGGTCGCGATACAGTGTCGTGCCCTGCTTGCGCGGCAGAAACCCGGTGTCCTTGCCCCAATCCATGCCGGCCTCGTTCCAGGCCGCCCACAGCCGGTTCTGTTGGTCGCAAGCCAGCGACACATGGGCTTCCCACTTGAGCGAATTGGCGATGGGGCTGATCTCGCTCCAGCGGCCGCTTTCCCAGCGCCGCAGCAACACATCATAATTGCCCTTGTCGTAGCTGTCCCAGGCGACGAACACGCGACCGGCGCCGTCACTGGCGATGGCCGGCGCCCAGTCGTTGGCCGGTGAAGCCGATACCTTTTCCGCCTGGGACCACTGCTGGCCGTCGTAGCGCATGGTGAAGATATCGGACTTGCCGCTCCGGAATCCCTGCCAGACCACCCAGAGGTTGCCGCTCGAATCCGTCGTCACGGCGTGATAAATGTCGGGCTGCGGATCATTCGTCAGCCGTTGCGGCTCCGACCAGGCTTGTCCGGCCCAGTGGCTGGCGTACAGATCCCAGTTGCCTTCCACCTGGGCGGACCACACCGCCCAAGGCCGGTCGTTCTTGTCGCGGCCCAGCTTCACCAGAAAAATGTCAGCGTGCCTGGTGGTGATGGGATAGACCTGGCTCCATTGCTGGCCGGTGAACCCGCGCGACAGAAGCTCGTTCTTTCCGTTGCGGAAGCCGACCCAGGCGGCGACCAGACGCCCCTGAGGCAGGCCCACCAGAGACGGGAAGTCGCTGTTGGCGTTCTCCGCGGTAAGCATTTCGGCCGCCGGGACCCGCTCGGCGATTACGCCGCCGTTCAGGAGCCTGACCGGCGCGCCCGCCGCCAGCTCGAACGGCCTCACGGTGAATGCGCCTTGCGTGGTCTGCACTTCCACTTCCGTCGCCGCGGAGCCGAGTACATCGACGATCACGCCCGGAGTAGTCAAATACTTTGGCGGTTCGGTGAGACTTTCCATTTCCCATGGCCGCAGCGCAAAGTTCACGCCCCGGCGCGTGGCCAGCGTGAAGGAGTGGCCGTTGATGGAATCGCCCGGGCGGGGCCGCCAGTTGCGCAGCGAGAGAATCTCGCCCGCTCGCGCCGATATCGAGCCGTTCCAGGCCCGCGCTTCCCGATCCGCGATGCCGAACTCGATCCGCACCGCGGCTGCTTCCATCATCGAGGCGCGAGGTCCGCCGGCCGCCCCCTGCTGCTGAGAGAACAAATACGGAATCGCCGCCGCGATCGACAGCCCGGCGCCTGCCGCCGCCACTTGAATTGTCCGCATGGCGGCATGGTATCACGACTGCCTGTGCCTGGCGATGGCGGCGGCCACCGCCTGCCGGATTTCGTCCTCATGAATTGCGTCGCGGTACCTCTGCCGGGGCCAGAAGAAGCCCCGGAGACCATCGCCTTTGTTGCGCGGCACGATGTGCACGTGCAGATGCGGCACACTCTGGCTGATGCGGTTGTTGATGGCCATGAAGGAGCCCTGCGCTTCAAGCGCCTCCTCGAGCGCTCGCCCCACGATCTGCACATTCTGAAACAGCGGCCCCAGCAGCGCCGGCGGCGCGTCCATCAGCGTGTCGATGTGCGACCGCGGCGTCAGCAACACGTGGCCGGGAAACAGCGGCCGGTGATCGAGGAAGCCGATGCAATGCTCATCCGCAAGCACGATGGGCGCGGGCGTTCGCCCGGCGATAATCTCGCAAAACGCGCAGGCAGCCATAGCGAATATGATGTTCTTTAGGAGGATTCGGATCCATGGGTCGATTCTTAACCGCCGTCCTTTTCTCGCTGTCTCCGCTGTGGGCGCAGAACGCGGTGGTGTCCGGACGAGTCGCGGACGCCACCCAGGCAGTGGTGCCAGGCGCCTCGGTCGAGATCATCAACACGCGCACCAACGTGTCCAATCGCACAACCACCAATGCCGAAGGCTACTACACTTTCCCGCCTCTGGCTCCGGGGGTCTATGAACTCTCGGCCTCTTCGGCTGGCTTCAAGGTTGCACGCGTCCCGAATATCACGCTGGAAATCGGCCAGCAGCGCGTGATCGCGCTTGTGCTCCAGCCCGGTGAGGTACGAGAGTCGATCACCGTGAGCGAGGAGGCGCCGCTGCTGGTTGTCAGCCGCGCCGACCGGGGTACGCTCGTCGAGAACCAATTCGTCAAGTCGATTCCGCTCAACACACGCAACCCCCTGTTTCTGCTTACGCTCACTCCGGGCGTGACCACCGGACGCCTCGCCGGTGACAACACCGCCAGCCAGTCCACCACCAACAACTTCCGGATCAACGGCGGGCGCGGCGGCACCAACGAGATCGTGATTGACGGCGCGGCCAACACCGGCACCTACAACAACCAGGTCTCCGCCATTCCCCAGGTCGATGCCATCCAGGAGTTCAAAGTGAACACCAGCCCGTACGCCCCCGAGTTCGGACGCACCGGCGGCGGGCTGATCAGCTTCGCCATCAAGTCGGGTACGAACGACTTCCACGGGAGTGTGCACGAGTTCCTGCGCAACTATGTGCTCGATGCCAATGGGTTCAACGCCAACCGCGCCGGCCGGCCCCGCAGCAGCTTCCGGCGCAATCAGTTCGGCGGCACCGCCGGCGGACCCTTTTGGATTCCGAGGATCTACAACGGACGAAATCGCACGTTCTTCTTCTTCTCCTACGAAGGGCTGCGTGAGCGCAGTCTGAACGCCTATACGGGCACGGTGCCGGCCGAGACGGAGCGGCGCGGCGATTTCTCGCGCACGCTTGACACCAATGGCGCCCTCATCCGGATCTTCGATCCGCGCACCACGCGTCTCGATCCCGACCGGCCGCCCGGCGTCACCCGTTACATCCGCGATGTGTTTCCCGGCAACGTGATCCCCTCGAACCTGCTGGGCACGTACGCCCGGAGCATCCTTTCGTATTACCCCACGCCGAACCAGCCCGGGCTCGGCCTGAGCAACACCAGCAACTTCTTCGTGAACGCCGCCAACTCGCTGGATGCCAACCGCTACGATTTGCGCTTCGACCACCAGCTTTCCGGAAGCCAGGCGCTGTTTTTCCGCTACGACTGGTTTACCAACATCAACGCCCAGCCCTTGGTCTATGGCAACTTCGCCTCGCCGGTGGAGACCCCGAACCGCATTCCAGGCATCAACTGGGTGATCAACCATACCTGGACGATTGGCGCGGGAACGATCTTCCAGCACCATTTCTCGATGGCCCAAAGTGAAACCAACCGCACGCCATTGAGCTTTGGCTTCGACCTGACAACGCTCGGGCTTCCTGCATCCGCCGTCGAGGGGCAGCGAGTAAAGTACTTCCCGACGACGAGCATCGGCCGGCTGACCCAGGTCGGCGTAACCGGCACGGGCTATAACGCCGTGCGCTCGCGCACCTGGCAGTACAACGCGAACTTCACCTGGCTCCGTGGCGCCCACACCTGGAAGGCCGGGTTCGACTGGAGGCTGTTCCCCGTGATCATCGATCAGAGCTCACCGCTGGGTGTCTCGGCGTCGGGAACCTTCACCGCGGGGCCGAACCCGCAGGCCGCGGCCGCGGGCACCGGGCACGGCCTCGCCGACCTCTTTCTCAATGCCCCCGCGGGCATCTCCTATACGCTGCGTCCGATCGAGAAGCACCGCCATCCCTACTATGCTTTCTACGTGCAGGACGAGTGGAAGCTCACACCTCGCCTCACGCTGGTGTACGGCGTCCGTTACAACCTCGAGCTGCCGCGGACCGAAGCCAGTAACGAGTACGTTTTCCTGGACCTCGACTCGCCGTCCCCGCTTGCGCGGCAGGTCCCGGGTTATCCCAACCTTCAGGGCGGCGTCGGCTTCGTCGGCATCGAGGGCCGCGGCCGCCGCACGCAGCTCTCCGACACCAATAACTGGGATCCGCGGCTGGGGTTGAGCTGGCAGCTCAACGCGAGGACCGTGGTTCGGACGGGTTTCGGCATGTTCCACCATCCGCTCGTCCCCAACACGGACCTTTCACAAGGCTTCAGCCGCACCACCAGCGCGCTCACCGCGCAGCCGGATGGCGTTACGCCTACCTACGCCCTCGCCAATCCGTTCCCCCAGGGAATCCTGAAACCCGAGGGGAACGCCAACGGTCTGCTTACCAACGCCGGCCTGGGGATCAGCGGGCCTGTCCGGCAGCAGAGGCTGCCGTACCAATCCCAATGGTCTTTGGACATTCAACGGCAACTGCCATGGTCCTGGGTGCTGGACGTCGGCTACGCCGGCACTGCCGCGGTCGCGTTGCCGAGCGGCGTGCAATACAACCAGATTTCCGAACAGGACATGGCGCTTGGCACGGCGCTCAACCAGACGGTTCCCAACCCGTTCTTTGGCGTTATCAGCGATCCATCCTCCACCCTCAGCCGTTCCACCGTGCAACGGGGCCAGCTTCTGAGGCCGTATCCTCACTTCACTTCCATGTCCGGCAGCCAGGCGCCCGCCGGGCACTCGACCTATCACGGCCTCCAAGTGCGCGTCGAGCGGCGCTATTCGAGCGGCCTGGCTGTGCTGTTCGCATACACGAAAAGCAAGTTGATGGACAACACCGGCGATTTCGGCGGGTTCCTTGGCCCGGGTGGATTCAACAGCAACCGCTGCTTCCCCTGCGACCGTTCCCTCAGCTTGCAGCATGTGCCGGACGTCGCCCGGCTGAGTTTCCGCTACGACCTGCCCTTCGGGCTCGGCCGGAAGCATTTCCAGCATGGCTGGCAGGCGCGTGTGCTGGGCGGCTGGGGGATCGCAAGTTTCATCACGTGGGACAACGGTTCGCCGATCAATGTCACTGGCCCCAATGACTCGAACTCCTTCGGCGGCGGGCAGCGCCCGGACGCCACCGGTCAGAGAGCGAGCCTCGATCGACGCACCATCGAGGACGGCGCCTTGTACTTCAATCCGGCGGCCTTCCGCCGCGCGCCGCAGTTCACGTTCGGAACCGCCTCACGCACCGTTCCCGATGTGCGCATCCCCGGCGCTTTCGGCTGGGACGCACTCATCGAGAAACGCATCGCTTTCACCGAACGCATTGGCGTCGATTTCCGAACCGAGTTGTTCAACGCGTCCAACTCGGTGGTCTTCGGCGGTCCGCAAACCAGCATTCTGTCGGCTGATTTCGGCCGCATTCGCTTGAGCCAGGTCAACTTGCCCCGCCAGATCCAGTTCGGCATGCGGTTGAGTTTTTGAGGAACCTCGGGCCGCCGGGGCCGGTTGTGCGCGCTCAGAAATTGACGCGCAGCACGAGCTGCACCAGCCGTCCGCCGGGATCGTTGGTAGTCGACGTGTCTCGGTAGGCCTGCGTCACCTGTCCGAAGGTGGCGCCGGAAAAACCGCCGATGTTGTTGGTGTCGTTGGACGGATCGCCGACGATGAAGTTGATGTTGTTGAACGCATTCAGCAGCTCGCCGCGCAGCTCGATGGCGACGCGCTCGGTGAGGCGCACTTTCTTCACCGCGCTGATGTCGAACCTGGTGAAGCCCGGCCCGTACAGCAGCACACGCGTGAAACCGCATTGACCGGTGTACGCCTCGATGCAGTTGGCGGAGTTCGCCGGGGCGATGGAACGGCCCGTTGGGACGCCCTGTGCTCCGTAGCCGCTGGCGCTGGTCGCGCTCACGTTGTTGGCGCGGATCGTGTTGTCGATGATGTCCTTGGGCAGATAATAGGCGATCCTGGCGCCGTCGTCGAACCGCATGCCGACGGCCTGCTGCAACTCCTTTCGCGTCATTCCCTCCAGGCGTACGTTTCCGAAGTTGAACGGCGTGCCGCTTTGCACTCGCCCTGTGCCGTGGACCGCCCAGCCGCCCACCAAGCGGTCAAGCACGCCGCCGGCATTGCCCGCCAGCCTGCGTCCGCGGCCCACGGGAAGCTCCCAGATCCAGTTCCCTTTGATCGCGTGAGTGATGCTTAAGGGCGAGATGCCATTCTCCGGACCGCGGCGCCAGCTCAGGAACAGCCGCTCCAGCGCTTTGGAAAAGGTGTAATTGGCGTTGAACAACACCCCTTGCGAAAAACGGCGCCGCAGCTCGACGGTGCCGGCGTGGTAGTTCGAGGCTCCGAAGTTGGTCAGCATGTTCGCGCCGCCGAGTTTGCCCGGGTTGACGACGAAGAAGTTGGCCGGCAGGCCCGCTGCCAGCGCGTTGGCCCGCTGCGCTGCGCTGTTGGTGTACAGATTGGAGATGAAGGTGAACGGCGCCGGGTTGTGGACGGCGAGCGTGTTCACGTATGTGGAATTGGCAAACTGTGCTGACGTGTAGCGAGCCGCATCGCCGGCTTGCGCCGCCGCCACGCCGCTGAAGTGGGCCAGCATGACCGGCAGCGGGGATGTGCCCGTCCCCGGCCCGAAGTAGCGAAACGTTGCGCCGCGGGCGGCGGCCATGTTGGCCTGCAAGTTGGCCTGAGCGAGCTTGAACTCATCCAGGAATCCATTCTCGACGACGTTGACTTCGTTCAGATTGAACGCGCCCCAGGCCCGGGAGGCGCGGTTGCCAACGTAACGCAGCTCGACCACCATGTCCTTGCCGAGCTCCCGTTGGATGCCGAAGCTCCAGCTTTGCACGTAAGGCATCTTCAGGTTCGGGTCGATGATGTTGGCCGCATCGGTGACCGCGCCAGTCAGTGGGAAGCCCGGTATCTCGGAGAACGGCGGCGGCCCCAGCCGGTTGGTTTCTCTCAGCAGCACCGGCAGCCGGTCATTGCCTGTGTTGGTGACCAGGTTCCCCAGCGCCAGGCTGCGGTTGGCGTTGATGAAGCCGCCGGGATTGCCGTTCAGACGCGTCGAGAAGGCGGTGACCCCCTCGCGGTTGTACGAGATCGAATAGCCGCCGCGGATCACGCTTTTTCCGCCGCTGCCCAGCAGCGCCCGCAGCCAGCGCGATTCCCAGTTGGGAGTCCACGCCAGCCCGGCGCCGGGAGCCAGATTTGCGTAATCGACTGTGTGGGAACGTTCGCCGGGAGGCAGCGGCACAAACTGCGTTTCCTTGCCCGTCATCGTCCCCGGCTTGAACAGATTGCCCGGACCGGAAATGCCGAACAGCCCTTCGTAGGTCGTCTTGGCGTACTTGTTGTTCAGCGCCACGAAGGGGTACTGGACCTCCCAGCGCACGCCGAAATTCAAAGTCAGGTTCGGACGCACCCGCCAGTTGTCCTGCGTGTAGATCCCGAACTCGCGCTCATGGAAGCGTTGCACGTTGGGGCCGATGTAGACGTATTTCGAGCCGGATTCATCGAGCTGCGCATTGGCGGTGATCTGGGTCGCGCGTCCGGTCAGAACCGCGTAGATGTTGCGGGCGTTGGCCAGATCCGTCGCCGAGGCGCCGGGGAAATTGGCGGCGGTGAACATGGCCGCGGCCGGATCGGTTGTATCCGTGCCGAAAGTAATGCCCGGCACCATCACTTTCGAGGATTGCCACGAGTTGATCTGGCTGAAGCTCCCGCCAAAGCTGAGGTTGTGCGACCCCTTGGTCAGGTTCAGGTTGTCGCTGAACTGCTTGACCGGAGTGTTGCGCCGGCTGGGACTGGCCGACACGGTGGCGTTGGTGATGCCGGCCGCGTTGATGCCGAGGTTGAAACCGCCCTGGTTGGCCAGCGGCCCCGCGAATTGCCCTGGGCTGATCTCCGGGTAGAACAGCGTCGTTCCACCCAGCAATCCGAAGCGTGCTTCGTTGACCATGCGCGCCGTCAGGGTCGACCGCAATGCCACCACGGACGAGAAGCGGTTCGAGCCCTGACTTCCCTGGTTCGGAAACCCCGGAAATGCCGGATCGGTATTGTTGAGAAAATCCACCAGACCGGCGAAATCCTGATAGTTGTACGAGTACTCCAGCGAGTGCTTCGAGCTCAGGTTGAAATCCAGGCGGATGGTGGGGAATCGCCGCGTCTGTCCTCCCTTGTTGATGAAGGTGAAGCGTTCGAGGTTGGGATCCGCCAGCGCGGCGACGCCGCCCGCCGGCGTTGTGGCCCGGATGTCGGCGAGCAGCTTGCCGATGATGGGATCGATCGTCGAGGTCTGTCCGTTGGCCGCCGCCAGCTCGAGCAGGTTGACCCGCCGCACTCCGGACTGGCTGTTGTAGCGGAAAATGCCCGCCTGCGTCTCCGCATGGAAAATCGTGCGGTTGCGCGTGGCCTGCTCGGGAAGCCGGTACTCTTCATAGTTCAGGAAGAAGAATGCGCGGTTCTTGCCGCTGAACAGCTTCGGGATCGAGAGCGGCCCGCCGGCGCGCACCCCGTACTGATTCAGGAGCACTTTCTGGCGTGGCGCCTTGCCCGTCCGCGGGTCGGGCGGCAGGTCGCGATTGTTGAACCAATAATTGGCATTCAAGGCCGGGTTGCGATGATACTCATAGACGCTGCCACGGTATTCATTGGTCCCCGACCGTGTCACGAACTTCACCTGGGTGGCGCCTTCGCCCGTGTTGTCGGCGCCCGCCGTGGACGTTGAGATAGTCACTTCCTGGATGGCATCCAGACGCGGCCGGATGTAAGTGAAGTAGCCGTCAGTGGACTTGAGCAGGTTGTCCTGCACATTCAGCCCGTCGAGTGTAATGTTGATAGCGCCCTTGGGAAGCCCGTTGATGGTGGATGTGCGCGGCCGGCCCGGCGTATTGACGCCCGGCAGAAACAAAACCAGGTCCAGCGCGTCGCGCGAGACGAGGGGCAGCTCGAGGATCTGCCGGCCCCCGAGCGTCGTGCTTACCGTGGCCGACTGCGTCTGCAGAACAGCCGCCGCGCCTTCCACCACCACAGTTTCTGTCTGCGTGCCGACCTCGAGAGTCACCTGGACGCTGGCCGGAACACCGACGTCCAGATCCACGCCGTGAAGCTGCGCCTGCTTGAAGCCGGGGGCAGTCACGGCAACCGAATATCTGCCGACGGCGAGCACAGGAACGAGAAACGCGCCGTTGTCGCCCGTCGTGGTGGTAAAGGCAGCTCCCGTGTTCACGTTCCGCACCGTGATCGAGGCGCCGGGAATCATGGCGCCCGAAGTGTCCATCACCGTTCCGGCGAGCGACGAGGTGGAGCTGATCTGTGAAAAAGCGCAGGACGCGGAGAGTATGACAATGGCGAGTCCAATCATTTGGGATCAGTACACCTGGAACAGGAACACCTGGTTCGATCCTTCCGGAGTGACCGCGTACTCGCCATTTTGCAAATACTCGTTCGCTTCAATCCGGTACAATCCTTCGGCCAGCCGCTTCATGGAAAGATGCAGCGGCCGGGCCGCGTCCCTGCGGCGCTTGTTCGGTGGGGGAAATACGATCTCCCGGCGGCCGTTTTTCACCTCCAGCCGGTACATCTGAAGTTTCTGCGCATTCAGACTCTTGCTTTCGAGCAGAAAGATGGGTTCAGCCAGAGGAGTCCTGGCGGGCGATGTGGTCCCGTCCACGACGTACGCCGTATCGTCTTTCCGTTTTTCTTCCCTGGCCTCGACCGCCTCGGTTTCCACCAGAGTAGTGGCGTGAACCAGGTACAGCACGTCCTGCTTCGGGGGGCGCGGCCCGGTGTATTTCTGGGCCGCAAGCAAAGAGCTGAAAAAAGCAAGTGCAACGAAAGCGCGCAGCATGCCAGACCTCTATCCCATTCTACGCGGCAAGCCCGGGGGACGGTGCGCTACCGGGAAGCAGCCGGCGAGGCCGCATCCACCCGCTGCTGGATTCTCTCGATGAGCCGTTCGATTTCCCCGGTTTCCATCGGCTTGCGCAGTACGAACCCCTCTCCCTGCGGGAACAGCATCGAGACTTCCGACTCCAGGCCTTCGGTCAGCAGCACGAACGCAGGGACCTGATCCCGCAGCCGGTCGAACAGATCGACCCAATTGGTGGTCCCAACCCGGACCGCGGAGAACACCACATCGATGCGCAGCCGCCGCAACAGCTCGAAGGCTTCCGCTTCGTTGTGAACCGGCACGGCCCGGTGCCCGTTGCTCGACCAGTAGGAAACGAGCCTCCGTGCGCTGGCGCTGTCCGGCTCGAGCAGCAGAGCGGTCAACGGACGCGAGCTCCCTGCCGCCGGACGCGGGGCTGGCTCGCTCGGCAGCGCCGGAAAGGCCGCTGGAAGCTCGATCTCGACGCGGCACGAGGATTCCCCGGCAGTCGCGATCCGCACGTCCCCTCCCAGCCCGTGCAGAATCCCGCGGCAGACGCCGAAGCCCAGCGCCTCCTGTTCATACGGAAGCGTCCCCGGCCCCGGTGCAAAACTTTCGTCACACAGCAAAGCCCCATACCGGACGGATACCATGACTCGCTTCGAGGAAACGGCCGTTTCGATTCGCAGGCTGCGATCGAGCGAAGACCTCGCCGAGCGAGCCGCCAGCAGAATGAGATTCTTGAGCACTTGTTCCAATTGCCCTGTCTGCCCCAGCACCCACAGCGGCTGGCGGGACCATTGGAGCTCGAGCCGCAGCTCCTGCTGCTTCCAATCCTTCTCTAACGGCTCCAGCAGCCTCTGTAGCAGGCCGTTCATCTCCACCGGCGTCACCTCGCCCTCTTCCCGGTCCATCACGCGGCTCAACTGGGTGAGGATCGAGGCCGCCTTCAGGGATTCGTTCAGAATCGCGCGTGCTTCTCCATCGCCGTTCTCCAGCAGCCGGTGCGCCTGCGACAGAATGGATTCCAGCGGCGCCTTCAGCTCGCCGGCCACGCCCGACAGGATCTGTCCGGTCGCGGCCAGCTTTTCGCTGCGCATGATCTGATCCCGCCGCGCCTGCTGTTCGAGCAGCTTCAGCACCATCGCCACCTGGTTGGCCAGGTGTTGCATGGCCGCCAGCTCCTCGTGGCCCAGCATCCGCGGAAAGTCCTGCTGGGCGATCTCGAGCACCCCCACCATCTCCTCCCGGGCCACCATCGGCAACAGCACCATACTGCGCGGCGCTTTCTCGCGTTGCTTATCGCCGACCAGCGGGCTGCGCCGCGTGTCGGTGATATTCAATGGCGTGCGGTTTCGAAAACACACCGCCACCGGGTTCACGATGCTGCGGTCGGTTCCGTCCAGACTGGCGGGAATGTCTTCGCTCTGCCGGCTCCCAATCAGAGGGCGCAAAGCCTGCGCCGGGCGGTCAAAGCGGTACAGCTCGAGACTGCTGACCTGCAGCGCACGAGGCCCGAGGGTGCGAAGTTTGCGCAAGACCTCTTCCGGCGTTGTCGCCGTCAGCAATTCCTCGCAGAACCCATGGACGCGCCGAACGGTCCGCCTCTTCATCGAGCTCCGCAGGTTTCGCCGGTATACCCAGAGCGCCAGCACCATCAGGCTGATCACGCCAAGCATCAGCGTCTGCGGCGTCACGAACCAATTCCGCTCGATCAGATCGAGAGAAGCCGCATCCGGGACCACCATCCGGAACTTGCCCGTGTGCGGCGGGTCGTATGAGGCCTGGCTTGCCAAGCCAATCGCCTTGACGCGATCTCCCACCCTGAACCGGCCGAGGCCCGTTCCAAAACGCTGCGCCACCCGCGACAGGTAGACAGGATAAGGAACGGGCTGGCCGCCTTCCAGCAACAGGTACTCGCCCCCGGTATCCTCGCCGAGCGCCATCACCCGGCCTTCAATCATTGCCACCACGCCCACTGCGGCTGGCGTCTGCAACTGCTCGATCCGCCGCCATGCCGGTCGCGGCGGATCGGTATGGCCCACCGTTCTCAACTGCACCGGCCGCAGCACCGGGACTCCGCCGCGCTGCCCCACGATTCCCCGCACTTCCAGACGCTCTCCGACTGCCAGCCGTTCAAACATGAAATCCGGCGCTTCCAGCGTCATCGCCGAATTGCTTTCGTCGCGAACCGGCAAGTGCGCGTGTTCCTCGAACAAGACCGGCTTGGACGAAACAACGCCGTGGATCACGACTTCCCGCCCTTCATGCAACGGGGAAAGATCCTGTGGCTTGCGCCGCCCGGCCTCCTCGAGACTCAAGGGCGTTTGACCGTGGGTCGCCGCAACCAGCACAACCCAGCATGCCCATCGAACCGCGCGCGCCAGCGGGCGGCTCAATGGCACAATCAGATCGTTCGGGTTGCTGTGCATGCGTGTGTGCGTTCGCTCATAAGAATCGGCGGCAAGATTGTACTGCGTTAGATATACGCGCCAGGCTTCTTTTTCGATCTCGCGGATCAAAGCTAAGTCCTTCATTCTAAAGCCTGTCCCCGCCGCGTCAGGATTCTCGCAACCTCTCGCCGGCCAGAATCAGCACCCCCAGCCCGAACACAATCAGCGTCGAAATCGCATTCACCGCCGGGTTGAAGCCGCGTCGCGCCATCGCGTAAATCACCATAGGCAAGGTCTCGGAATCGACCCCAGCCACCAGGCTCGTAATCACATAATCGTCAAATGAGGTGATGAAGACGAGTAGCGCCGCCGACGCAACGCCAGGCAGAAGTTGCGGCAGCGTCACCCGCCGGAAGGCTTGCCACTCGGTGGCGCCCAGATCCATGGCCGCTTCCTCGAGGCCGGCGTCAAAGGTGCGCAGCCGGGCGCCCACCACGGTGACCACGTAGGCAATCGAGAACATCACATGCGCCAGGATCACGGTGTGAATGCCCAGTTGGATGCTCAGGAAGCGAAACACCCATTGATAGAAAGCCAGCAGTGCGATTCCGATCACGATCTCCGGCGTCACCAGCGAAAGATACAGCGTGGTCGTGATCCAGGCCGACTGGCGCTTCCACAGGCCGTAGGCGCAGAGAGTGCCGGCGATCGTCGCCAGCGCCGTCGCCGCGACGCCGATGAGGAAGCTGTTCACTGCCGCCTCGCCTAACTGGGCATCCTCGAACGCCGCGCGATACCAAACCAGCGAGAAGCCCTCCCAGCGCGTGTAGCGGGAGGAGTTGAAGCTGAACACCGCCAGCACAACCAGCGGCAGGTGCAGGAAGCTGTAGGCAGCCACCGCGTAGAGGGAAAGCCAGCGGCTCACAGCAGCCCCTCCTGACGCCGCCGCAGCACCGGCATCAGCAGCAGCATCACCACCAGCATCAGCAGCAGCGACAAGGCGCTGCCGAACGGCCAGTCCCGCGCGCTGGTGAACTGGTTCTGCACCAGGTTGCCGATCATGATGGTCTTGCCTCCGCCGAGCAGGTCCGGCGTCAGGTACGCCCCCAGGCAGGAGATGAATACCAGCACCGAGCCCGCGAGGATGCCGGGCCTCGAGAGCGGGATCACGATGCGAAACAGCGACTCGAGCGGCCGGGCGCCCAGGTCAGCCGCCGCCTCGATCAGCGAACGGTCCAGCCGCTCCAGGGTCGCGTAAATCGGTAGCACCATGAACGGCAGGTATCCATACACCAGCCCCAGAATCACCGCGAAAGGCGTGTACAGCATCTCGAACGGCTGTTCGAGGATGCCCAGCCAGACCAGCACGCTGTTGATCAGCCCCGTTTCCCGCAGCAGAAACATCCAGGCATAGGTGCGCACCAGAAAACTGGTCCAAAACGGCACGATCACCAGCGCCAGATAAAGGTTGCGCCGATGCCCGGAGCGGGCCAGGAACAACGCCAGTGGAAACCCCATCAGCACGCACAAGGCGGTGGAAATCGCCGCGTAGAGCAGCGAACGCCACAGAATGAGCAGGTAGAGTGGATCCGGCAGCCGCGCGTAGTTGTCCCAGGTCCAGGGGCCGGACACGCCGCCATACGGCCCCCGGGTCATCAGGCTGTAAGCGCAGATGATGCCCAGCGGAATCAGAAACAGCGCCGCCAGCAGGAGCGCCGAAGGCGCCAGGAACCACGCACGCAGCCGGGTCATGGTTGCTCGGGCAGGAAGATCTCGTCGGAAGGATGCCACCATACATGGACCCGCTCGCCGGGCGGAAACACGTCACCGTCGCGTGGCGTCTCGACCACGAACATCGCTCCATCGCCGAGATCCGCTTCCACGTGCACACAATTGCCGAGAAAAGTGGACGAGCGCACGATGGCCGCCTTCGAGCGCAGATCACCATCCGGCGGAGTTTGGGCGATCCTGGTGGATTCCGGCCGTACGCCCACATTCCCCAGCCAGTTGATGGCGCCTACGAAGGATGCCACGAAGCGCGTGGCGGGCCGTAGATAGATCTGCTCGGGATCACCGATCTGCTCGAGCCGCCCGCGGTTCATCACAGCGATCCCATCCGACAGCGACAGCGCCTCTTCCTGATCGTGGGTGACCAGCAGGAAGGTGATGCCCACGCGGCGTTGCAGGCTCTTCAGCTCCATGCGCACCTGCTTGCGCAACTGCGGATCGAGCGCCGAAAGCGGCTCGTCCAGCAAAAGCAGGTCCGGCTCGAGGACCAGCGACCGGGCCAGGGCCACTCTCTGCCGCTCCCCTCCGGACATCTGGTGCGGGCGGCGCGACTCCTTGCCGGCCAGGCGCAGCAATTCGATCACTTTCCGCACCGGCGAGTCCAGATCCGCCGTCCCGCGCCGCCGCAAGCCGAACTCGATATTCTGCCGCGCGCTCAGATGTGGAAACAGCGCATAGTTCTGAAACACGGTGCTCACGTTGCGCTCGTAGGGCGGCAGATGTTCGATGCGGCTGCCGTTCAGCAGCAGCTCGCCGCCGGAGGGCTGCTCGAAACCAGCCACCAGCCGCAGCGTCGTCGTCTTGCCGCATCCGGACGGCCCGACCAGCGAGAACAGCGATCCTCGGGGCACGGAGAGCGTTACTTCATCCACCGCGCGGTGATGGAGATAATGCTTCGAAACGCGGCGCAGCTCGAGGACAGAATCCATGTCTTTATTTTGGACGCCGGGCCAACCTCCTGCGCGTCAGTCTAAGGAAACCTGGGGCGGCCGTCAAGGCTGACTCTTGTGGCGGGAGCGCGGAGGCGGACAATGGGCTTGACAAACATACCAGTCAGTTGGTATTTTTATGGGGTGGTTCAAGAACGCGCCGCCGCCACCCGCCACAAGCTGATCCTGGCCGCCACCGAGTTGATCCGGCGAAAGGGCTACATCGCCACCACGATCGACCACATCTGCGAGCACTCGGGCGTTACCAAGGGCGCCTTTTTTCATCACTTCAAGACCAAGGAGGAGCTTGCGGAAGCCTGCCTGGCGGAGTGGGACCGCATGGCCGCGGCTATGGAGGAAGGCGCTCCGTTTCAGAGGGCGGCGGACCCTCGAAGGAGAGTCCTCGGCTACATGGAGTTTTTCACGGGCGTATTCGACGATCCCAAGATTCTCAAATCCTGCCTTGCCGGTACGACCGCCCAGGAAGTCGCCGATACCAACCCGCCTCTCCGGCGCGCCGCCAACGTGTGCTTCCGGAATGCGGAGAAGCGATTTCAGGCCCTGCTGGACGACGCCTGCAAAGGCGCTCGCAGGCCGGTCGACACAGCCTCGCTGGCGGCGCTGTGGATCGCCGCCGTTCAAGGCTCACTCATTCTCTTCAAGGCCTCGCAGGACGCGTCCGTGATTCGCCGGAATCTCGAACATGTGAAACAGTACATCGCCGGCTTCCTGCCGCGGGGCCGGCTGCGGAAATCGAGCAACCGATGAGAACGAAGTCCATCATCCTCGGGTGTCTCGCGTTCATTTTGAAAGGAGAAGACCATGCTGCAAATCGCACAAGGACTACTTGCTGAATTCGAGCAGGAGTCACACATCACCCGGAAGTTTCTTGAGCGGCTGCCTGAGGACAAGCTGACGTGGAAGCCGCACGAGAAATCCATGTCCGCCGGACAACTCGCGCTCCACCTCGCGCTTGTGCCCGGGCAGGTGGCCGAACTGGCTCGCCAGGATCCAGCCACCGCTCCGGATTTCAGGCAGCCCAACCCGCAGCCGCGTAGCGTGCGGGAAGTTCTGGACGCGCTCGATCAGAGCATTCAAACGGTCAATGGCATACTGCCGAATCTCGATGATTCGACCATGCAGAAAACATGGAGAGCGGTCAAAGACGGCCAGGAAATCGTCGCTATGCCGCGCGCGGTCTTGTTCCGGAACTTCCTGCTCAACCACTGGTACCAGCATCGGGGGCAGTTCGGAGTCTACCTCCGGCTGTTGGGGCAGAAGGTTCCTGCCAGCTATGGGCCGAGCGCCGACGAACTGCCGGACTTCCTCCATCAGAGGCAGTCAGCCTGATGCCATACAACGAGAGGCTGGTGGAGCGGGTTCGGAGCGCGCTCTCCGGATGGGAGGGCGTGGCGGAACGGCGCATGTTCGGCGGAGTCGCCTTCCTGGTGCACGGAAACATGTGCTGCGGCGTGACCGAGGATCTGCTCGTACTGCGGCTCGGCTCTCCCGGAGCCGAGCTCGCTTTAGGGCGGCCACACACGCGGGAAATGGACTTCACCGGCAAGCCGATGAAAGGGATGGTGTACGTCGAGCCCGAAGGAGTCCGCACCAACGCTGAGTTGCAGGGCTGGCTGGAACAGGCGGTGCGGTTTGCCGAGGCCCTGCCGGAAAAGCGGACAGTGAAGGGACGCACGCGTCGAAACAGGAAAAGATAACAGCCCGGCGGCTCGGTGTATTATCGGATATGCCGAATCAACAGCGCCTGTATTGGGCTGCTCTATGCTGGAGCGCGGTAGCGTTAGCCCAACAGCCGGAGAGGGACATCAAGATGACTCAGCATGCCACTGGGCCGTTCGACGTGAAGCTCACACCACAGTTGCCCGAAGACAAAGCCGAGAACACGACGCTGGGCCGAATGACGCTCGATAAACAGTTCCACGGCGACCTCGAGGCGACAAGCCAGGGGCAGATGCTCTCGGCATTGACGAGCACCAAGGGGTCGGCGGGCTATGTCGCGATTGAACGAGTCACCGGAACGCTCCGTGGGCGCAAAGGCAGCTTTGTGCTTCAGCACACGGGAACCCTGGCGCGGGGACAACAACAGCTCAGCGTGGCGGTAGTGCCAGACTCGGGGACCGGCGAACTTCGGGGGCTGACCGGCAGCATGAAGATCCGTATCGAACCCGGTGGCAAGCACTTCTACGACTTCGACTACGTCATCGTCGGGACGCCGTGATGCGCGTGAGCACGGCGTCGATCAGCATTGAAGCGTGATCGGGCCAGCGTCTTTCATTCTCATTCAGTAACTGAGATAATAGAAGTCATTCATTCTTTGACTTAAGACATGTCCACCATCACTCTGACGACACAAGGCGGTCTGCGGAAGGCGCAGGTACGGGCCGTGAACGAGCGCGTACTGCTGAATCTGATTCGTCAGACGCCTGGGATTTCCCGGTCCGACATTGTCAGAATCACGGGTTTCTCTTCGAGCTCGGTCACCTTCATCGTGAGCCGGATGATTCGCGATGGCTTGTTGTGTGAAGCCGACGTCCAAGCTCCGCCGCAGGTGGGCAGACGCCCGGTGGCGCTCCGCCTGAGGCCGGAAGCGATGACCGCCATAGGGGTGGAGGTTGCGCGGCCTGAAGCCCGGATCATTGTCGCCGGCCTGCACGGCGAGCCCCTGCGGAGGCGGGTTGTCCCGTGGCAGGCCGACCCCAAGTTGTTCCTGGGCCGGGTGCGGGATGCCATTCGGGCGCTGGCAGGCCGTATCTCCGGAAAGCGGTTGCTTGGCGTTGGCGTGAGCCTGCCCGGCACCATTGACCGCACTACCGGAAAAGTGATCGCGGCCGAGAACCTGGGATGGTTCGATCTGGAGGCCGGGCGAATGCTTTCGGAAGGCGTTCCCGCCAACTTCTACTTCGAGAACAACGCCAAACTGGGAGCGCTGGCCGAGCGCTGGTTCTGCCAGCCAGGCAGCAAGCCGCTGGAAAACTTTGTTTTCGTCATGGCGCGCGGAGGGCTTGGTACCGGTGTGATCATCGAAGGGAAACTCCTGCACGGCGCCTCGGGAGAGGCGTCGGAGTTCGGTCACACCATCCTCTATCCGGACGGACGGCGGTGTGTGTGCGGAAACAGCGGGTGCTGGGAAGAGTATGCCTCCGACCGGGCGCTGGAACGGCTGTATGCCGAGCGGCGCGGCATCGCCAACGGAGTGGAGAAACCGGACGCCGACGAGATCGTGCGTCTGGGGCGCAACGGGGACGAGCTGGCCTTGGCGGTCTTGCGGGAGACGGC
>JACQDF010000019.1 GCA_016201205.1 Acidobacteriota bacterium | reverse complement strand
GGCGAGGACTGGATCTTTCATTCCAAACGCGTCGCCGACATCGTGGACAACCAGGTGCGAAGTTTGCGGATCAGGCAATTGGTCGCTTCCTACCGGGCGCCGGCTGGAGATGAGAATCACCGCAAGGGCGCCTATTGGAGCATTCGCTCGGATCTCCGCGAATATGCAGTTCCGAATGTACTGCCCTGTCCGCTCGATAGAACCAACGAGCTGGCCGAGATTGAGACTCGGCTCGCCGCCATGAGCGCGGAAACTCAGGAACGGCTGATGAACTGGGGGTATGCAATCTGCGACGCGGCCCTGCGACGATATCTTGATCCATCGCTTCCGCCGCCGCGGGGATTCCCTTACCCGAACGCCGGAGTTTAATCCGATGCACGGAGGCTGAGTTTCGCCTTCGGCCGGCGGACCCGTAGTGGACCATATACGGCGTGAGCATGGCGATGCCGCTGTGGTGATGTTGGAGTTTATACCAGTGGAAGAAGCTTTGGCCATCGGCGCGGGCGTCTTCCAGGGAGCCGAAGCGGTCCGGGAACTCGGACCGGTACTTCATGGTCTTGAACTGGCTTTCCGAGGGAGACGTAGGGGCGCTGTGCGACTTGGTCACGCCGAGATCGGCGAGTTTCAAGGCCAGCGTCTTGCTGGTCATCGAGGGTGAGACGCCCTGCTTGGCGTGGAGGTCCCGGCTAAACTAACGTCCTCGTTTGCCGGTCAGCATTCTTTCGGCCTCAGCGAGCGTGATCATCACGGTCATGGGATCGACCGGCGAGGCGATGAACCCGTGGCCCTCATAGAAGTGTTTGGCGTCGTTGGAGATCGCATGCACCAGCAACGCCCGGATGCCGGCGACCTCGGCGGCCTGGAGCGTGCGCAGGACGGCATCCCTCAGCAATCCAGTGCCGACGCCTCTTCCCTGAAATGCCTTGTCCACTGCGAGGCGGCCCAGGATCATGACCGGGACGGGGTCCGGCATATTCCTCCTGATGGGCCCTGGGACTTGCTCGCGGGCAGCCGCACCCACAGCGAGGCTGTAGTAACCCGCGATCCTCTTTCCGGCGCAGACGACGTAGGTTCGGGACGCCCCGCTCGCTTCGTTCTGTGCGGCGCGGCGGCGCAGCCAGTCATCGAGGACAGGCTCGCCGGAATCAAAGCCCGAGAGATCATGCTCAGGCGAGATTTTCTCCGGCGCGCCGACCGAACCGCTGTTCACGGCTCCCACGGCGCCTTGGTTTCCAGCAAGCGACGGAGCCGGGGATTATCCTTGGGCGGCTTGTCGAGCATCGCCGAGAATTTCCTGAAGGCTTCCTCGGAGAGCACGAAATAACGCCGGTCGAGCAGGACGCTTTCGGCCTCGCGGCATACAGTATCGAGCATGAAATCCGAGCGGCTCCGGCCCAAAGCTTCCGCGGCCTGGTCGATGAGCGCTTTTTGTCTCCGGCTGGCGCGCAGGTTTATGGTCTCGCCGCGCCTGCGAGGCGCCTGTGTGTGTGTTTCGGCGATTGTGGTTCTCCTCATGTAGATACAACTACATTACACGATTGTGCGCACTTTGCCAACACACGATGGGCAATGGGGGCGTGTCCCGGTTTGGGCGGGTTCATTCAGACGGCATCCGGGAGCGGCGCGGGCCTGCGCTCCTCCGACTTCACTGCGAACTCCGGGGATCTCCAGCGCGAGCCGTTCACCACCAGAGTCGTGCTGAGCGATGGCGGCGTCTATGACAACCTGGGTCTGGAGACGATTTACAAACGTTATGAGACACTCCTCGTCAGCAACGCCGGCGCCAAAATGAAGCCCGACTCCGAGCCGGGCGAGGACTGGATCTTTCATTCCAAACGCGTCGCCGACATCGTGGACAACCAGGTGCGAAGTTTGCGGATCAGGCAATTGGTCGCTTCCTACCGGGCGCCGGCTGGAGATGAGAATCATCGCAAGGGCGCCTATCCGATGCGCGGAGGCGTGGAGGCGTAGCCGGCCGCTTCTTTTTCTCCTTTGCCTTATGGTACACTATACACATGAAGCGTACAAATCTTGTGCTGGATGAGGAGAAGCTGAAGGAGGCCACCCGCGTCCTCGGCGTGAAGACGTACTCCGCAGCCGTCAATACCGCCCTGGAGGAGGTGATCCGGCTCAAAAAGATCCGGGATCTGGCTAGGTTTCGCGGTTCTAGGATATGGCGGGGCAACTTGTCCGAAATGCGGGAAGATAAGCCTTCGCCACACTCCGCACGGCCGGCCAAAGCTGGAAGAGCATGATCCTGGTGGACACTTCCATCTGGGTCGAATTCTTGCAGAAACCCTCGCTGGGGAGGCTGGCGGATGAGGATTTACCGCAGGTGGTGACGTGCGGCCCCGTCCTTCAGGAGGTATTGCAGGGACTGCTGGAGGGAGCGGCCAGCGAACGCTTTCTCGAGGACTTTCTCGCGCTGCCGCGGATCAGCGACCCAACGCCATCGAGTCTTTATTTGGAGGCGGCCGAAATATACCGGTTGGGCCGGCGCAAAGGGTACGCGATCCGTTCGGCGAATGATTGCCTGGTTGCCGCCATCGCCATCTCCAACAAAATCCCCATCCTGCACCGCGACCGCGACTTCGACACGATTGCGAAGTTTACGGCCTTGAGGGTGGTGGACTGATCGTTTCCGGCTCGTGACGCACCGGAAAGTTCACCGACCGGGCAATGAAGCACAGCCCGTGCGCCTTTTGGTGCAGCGCCCTGACTTCGTCCATTCGGCTGGAATCGGTAATCATCACTCGCGGCCGCAGGACTACCGACGTGAACTGGCCCGAGCCGTCCGGGTTCACCTCCATCACGCCGCCGGCTGAATCGGTGTACTCGATCACCACGATGGCCGCATCGGCGCACAAGTGCAGCATCCAAAGCATGTGACACGCCGCCAGCGACGCCACCAGAAGCTCCTCCGGGTTGTACCTGGCGGCATCGCCGCGGAAGACGGGATCCGAAGAACCGAGAAGAGGCGGTTTACCGACGCCGGTGATCACGTGGTCGCGGGAATAGGTGCGGTAGCCCGACGTGCCGCTGCCCTGGTTGCCGGTCCACTGCAAATGGATCATGTAGTGGTGTTCGTCGTTCATGAATCATTCGATTAGTGACGCCTACGCATGGAGGGAACGTGTTCCTTGAGGGTCGGCAGGGCCTTGATGGCCCTGCCAGACTTCTGCTCGGCCAGGCGCAGCTCGTAGAGGCCCTGTAGATTGAGCCAGAACTCCGCGCTCGCGCCGAAAAAGTGGGCGAGGCGCAATGCTGGATCGCCGGTGATGGCGCGCTGCCCGTTGATAATTTCGGCGATCCGGTTGGTCGGCACCTTGATCTGGCGTGCAAGCGCGGCAGCGCTCATGCCGAGGGCTTCCAGTTCTTCGGCCAGGTGCTCCCCCGGATGGGTCGCAGTCAGTGCCATAACGGTTCTCCTGGTGATAGTCAACAATCTCCACAAACCGGTAGCTGACGATCACCCTGAATCACAGCGCGGATTATGCATTACGTTAAGCATGACTGTCGATCTGCCAAGCGGTGCTGGCGGTGCGAGAATCCGACGTTCGGACAGGACCTGCTACTATGGAGTTGGAGGCTTTGTGGCTTCGGCTGCATTGCCTTTTAGTTCTACCCGCTCCCATCGTCTTCCCGCAACATTTCCTCGACCACGTCCGTATCGCGTTCCTCTCTCGACCTGAGGTCCCGGATGAAGCGAACTCCCCAGGAAATCGTGTAGGCCACTATGTCGGCCAGTTAGACGCCCGTAGTCAAGTCACTATGGGCGAACAGTGGTTCTGGCAGAATCTGGCTGGACCGCTGACGACCTCGCGCGGTGAGCTTGAAGTACCGATCCATTTGCTCAACCAAGAGGTGGCTCTGGATTCGCTCGAAAAGATACGCATAGTCCTTACGCAAGTGGTCACGGCTCGTGGCGGCGACGTTTTGCTCACAACGCTCGGCGCGCGCAAAT
>JACQDF010000119.1 GCA_016201205.1 Acidobacteriota bacterium | reverse complement strand
GACGGTCGAGGTGAGCGCCAGCGTCGCGCAACTGTCGACCTCCACTTCCAGCGTGTCCACTGTCATCGAGAACAAGCGCATCCTGGATCTGCCGCTCAACGGACGGAATCCGTTCTCGCTGGCCAATCTGACTCCTGGCGTGATTCCGGGCGGAGGGTCGACGGGATGGATCAGCGGCGGCAGAAACGCCTCGAGCGAAGTAACCATCGACGGAACCTCGATCATCCTGCCGGAGAATAACGTCAGCATTCTCCAATTGGCCTACACGCCGTCGGTGGACACGATCGAGGAGTTCTCTGTGATCACCAATTCTCTGGCGGCCGAGTTCGGAAGGACGGGCGGCGGCGTCATCAATGTGGCGACACGCTCGGGAACAAACGATTTCCACGGCTCCGCATTCGAATTCCTGCGCAACAGCAGGCTGGACACCAACACCTGGACGAACAACCGGAACGGGGCAAAGCTGGCCTCTTTCCAGCGGAACCAGTTTGGCGGCACCTTCGGGGGTCCGGTCTTGATTCCCCGGCTCTACAACGGCAAGAACCGGAGCTTTTTCTTCTTCAGCGAGCAGAGCACCCGCACCAGAAGCCAGGCTAGCGCCACAGCCACTGTTCCGATCGAGCCGTGGCTGAGGGGGGACTTCTCGGATCTGAGGAACGGCAACGGCCAGTTGATCACCGTCTACGACCCGCAAACGGCGGTGGATGATGGAACCGGCCAAAGCATTTTTGTCCGCCAGCCTCTGCCGGGCAATCAGGTTCCCTCGAGCCGGTTCAATCCGGTAGCCCGGAGTCTGTTGCCATACTGGCCGAAGGCGAACGCCGTTCCGGTGAACCAGTACACGCATCAGAACAACTATTTTCTGCAAGGCAAATCGCAAAGCCGCGAAGACAAATTCGACATCCGGCTCGACCACAACTTCAGTTCGAAGTTCAAGGTGTGGTCCCGGGGGTCCTACGGGTTCTCGAACAACACGCCGCTGAACGGCTTCGGCAACGTCGGAACATCCTCCGGTGACGGACCGGGCAGAACCTACAACTATAACGTCGCGTTCAACGCGGTCTACACCTTTAACCCCACCACGATTCTGAATTTCAATTACGGCTTTGGCCGGTTCAACAACGAGCGGTTCCCGTTTTCACGAGGCTTCGACATCCGGACGCTCGGTTTTCCGCAGTACATGTACGACGCGGCGTCCACGCAAGGGCTGGAGTTCCCTCGAATCGACGTCAGCGGCAACACCAACATCTCTTCGCTTGGACAGGCCACCTTCACCACGCTGAAGAATTATCCGTTTTCGCACAACATGCGCGGCGACCTGACGAAGGTGCTCTCCAAGCACACGCTGAAGTTCGGAGGTGAATACCGCAAGATGTTCCTGAACTTCACGCAGTTAGGGCAGCCGGACGGGCAATTCACATACGCCGAAACCTATACGCGGCAAAGGTCGAATGCGCCGGCATCGACCACGGCCGGGAACGGCTTTGCCTCGCTGCTGCTGGGTGTGGCCACCGGCGGCACGATCTCGCACACCTTTGATGCCGCCATGGCGAGCACGTACGGCGGCTTCTATGTCCAGGACGACTGGAAAGTGACCCGCAGGCTGACCTTCAACCTGGGCCTGCGCTACGACGTCGACCTGCCGCACACGGAACGCTACAACCGCCTCAGCTACTTCGACATGGACGCGCCATCGCCGATCGCCGGCAAGGCGCCAGGCTTTCCCAATCTGAAGGGCGCCATGAAGTTCGTGACGCCGGAGCATCGCCGCCAGGTGCCGACCGACAAGAACAACTGGGGGCCGCGGTTCGGCTTCGCTTACAGGATCAATGAGAAGACTGTCTTCCGCGGCGCCTACGCCATGATGTACGCCGGCTCGGTGCTCCAGGCCTCGGGAACCTCGGGAAGTTCCGGGACGGAGGGATTTCAAAGCAGCACCGGCATGATTGTTTCGACCGATGGCGCAACGGTGAGGAACTACGTGAACAATCCATTCCCGACGGGATTCAACCTGCCTTCGGGCAGCAAAGAAGGCCCCACCAGCGGCGCCAGCACGAACCTTGGTCTCGGGATCGGAGAGAGCCTCTTCAACGACTGGCGAAATCCGGTGATCCAGCAGTGGAATGGGAATCTCCAGCGTGAGCTGGGCGGAGGGTTCGTGGTCGAGGCCGGTTACCTCGGCAGCAAGGGCAACCACCTGCCGGACGGCGAGAGCAGCATGCAGTACAACCAGTTGCCGGCTTCGTATTTCTCTTTGGGGAACCAGTTGCTGGGCACCAACCGGGTGCCGAATCCGTTCTTCGGCATCATCGCCAATCCGACCTCGGCGCTGGGAACCCAGCCGACCGTTCAGTACACGCAACTGCTCCGGCCCTGGCCCCAATACACCAGCATGGGCGCCTTCCGCAAGCCGCAGGCAAACTCGGTTTACCACTCGTTCACGCTGCGGGTGGAGAAGCGGTTCTCCAAGGGCTTGAGCACGCTGATCAGCTTCACTGCCGGGAAGCTGCTGGACGACGCCTCCCAAACGGTGACCTTCCTCGGGCAGGCCGGCACCAAGCAGGACTTCTACAACCGGCATGGGGAGCGCGCCATTTCCTCGCAGGACGTCTCCAAACGCCTCGTCATCAGCGGCGACTACGAGCTGCCGTTCGGCAGGAACCGCAAGTTTCTTGCGGCGGTTCCCAAAGCGATGGACTTCGTTGTCGGCGGGTGGCAAGTGAACGGGATCGCGACCTACCAGGCGGGCTTGCCGCTTGCGATCAGCAATGGCGGCAACAACGCCAACGTCTTTTCGACCGGCCAGCGGCCGAACAACAACGGCAAGTCGCCGAGGCTGGACGGGCCGATCGACCAGCGGCTGAACCGGTTCTTCGACACGTCGGTCTTCTCGCAGGCCGGCAACTTCACCTTCGGGAATGTGTCGCGTTTCTCGCCGGATCTGCGCGCGCCCGGGACCAGGAGCATCGACTTTTCGCTCTTCAAGAATTTCCCTGTACGCGAGAACATGTTCGTGCAGTTGCGCGGCGAGGCCTTCAACCTGTCCAATACGCCGCAGTGGGGCTTTCCGGGAACGACGGTGACCGCGGTTTCCGGATTCGGCGTGATTACCAGCGCCAGCGGCCAGCGCGTAATCCAGTTGGCGATGAAGCTGGTGTTCTGACCGACGTCGGGCGAACGTCGAGACAACGTGGAGCAATCCTGATATGCGCTATTGGACGATTCTGATTCTGTTCTGTCTGCCCGCTGGAGCGGCCGAGAAAGCCGCCTACGACAGCAACGGGCGGATCATCGCCCTGCTTTCAGACGCCGAGGACTTCGAGTTGGTCTCGAACTTCGTCGCCGTGCTGCCGAGCGGCAAGCGGGTTCCGCTGCTGAGCGGGAGGCGCGAGCGCGGCCGGGGAACGGTCCGTCAAGGCGGCACTCCAGACTGGTCGTCGCCATTCGAGCTGCCCGATGGCGGACGGGGGCGCATGGAATGGAAGTCGGAAGAGGACGCGACCGGGTTGAAATATTCGATTGCGATGACGGCGGAAACGGCGTTCGAAGTGGACGCCATCGAGCTCGTGCTTGATGCCCCGCGCGCCGGGCTCGTGAACGGCCGGCTGTCCCCGGAAAACGCCGAGCCGATTGCGCTGGCCGCCGCCAGGCCGCCAGGCCCGGTGCTGTTCCGCGGTGAGGCGGCAAGATTGCGTCTCGAGGACGCGGCCGGCCATCTGGCGCTCGACATCACGTTCGACAAGCCCAGCCAGGCGGCCTTGGTGGACCGCTGGGACACGCTCGGGCGCTCCTACCAGGTGCGTGCTGCCATTGTGCGCGGGGCTGTCGCCTCGGGTGCGACCGCCAGCCTCGCAGCCACGCTGCGTCTGGCAAACAAGAGTCCGGCTCCGGCGCCGGCGCGACTGTCGGTCGACGCGTCGAAGCCGCGCTATCGCTTCGACGGGTTTGGAGGCAATTATTGCTGGAGCAACCTCTCGCCGATCTCCGCCTACACGCTCGGGAATCTGAAGCTTGGCTGGGCGCGCACCGAAATGAAAGTTCTCCAGTGGGACAAACAGCGCGAGCAGCCAGGGCCGGAACTGCGCGCGGACTTCGAGACGATGCGCCGCTTCCACCAGATGGGCGTGCCGTACGTGATCAGCATCTGGTGGCTGCCCGAGCGGTTCTATACGGACGCGAATGAAAAGCCGCGCTCGGCCCATTTCCGCCTCATCCGGCCGGAGAGGTGGGATGAGTTGCTGGAATTGCTGGGCAGCTACCTGCAATATGCCAGGCGTGAGTATGGGGTGGAGCCGGATCTGTTCTCGTTCAACGAAGCCAATATCGGCGTCTATGTCGGCTTGACGCCGGAGACCCATACGGAAGTGATCAAGCGCATCGGCGCCCATTTCCGCAAACTCGGCCTGAAGACGAAGATGCTGCTTGCCGATGCGACTGGGCCGAGGGATACCCACAAGTTCGCGCTCGAGGCGGCTTCCGATCCGGAGGCGATGCAGTTTGTCGGCGCGGTGGGGTTTCACTCCTGGGGCGGCGGTACGCCCGAGCAGTACAGCGCATGGGGAGATTTGGCGGAATGGCTCAATCTGCCGCTGCTGGTGACCGAGCTCGGAGTGGACGCGGCGGCGTACCACACGCGGTCCTGGAACAGCTATCATTACGGCCTGCGGGAAGCGAAGATGACCCAGGAGCTGCTGGCATACGCCCGCCCCCAGGGCACGCAGTTCTGGCAGTTCACCAATGATTACGCGCTGGCGCGCGCCGGGCAGGACGGCACAGTGGAGCCGACGGCGCGGTTCTGGCTGATGAAACATTTCACTGACCTGACGCCGCACCACAGCGAGGCGCTGGCGGCCAATTCCAGCCAGCGGAGCGTGCTGGCCAGCGCGTTCCGGAAGGACGCCAGCTACACGCTGCATATCCTGAATCTTGGCGCGTCGCGCGCCGCCGACATCGAGGGATTGCCCGGCGGCGAGTGGAAGGTGGTGGAAACGACGGAGGCGGCGCAGTATCAGCAGAAAGCGGCGCTTCGTTCCACCGGGGCCACGTTGCGCTTGAATCTCCCGTCGAGATCGCTCGTCACGCTGACCGCGCAACTCGGGCCTGCCACGGGAGACTGAATGGAACGATGATCCGCTTCACCTTGTTCGCTGTTCTGATGTTGGCTGCCCGAGGGGGCGTCGACGAAGGTCTCGTGGCCGATTTCGAGATTTTCGCCAAGGCCGGACGCTGGCTGCTCGAGCAGGCTCCGCGGACTCCGCAGCGGCGGTACCGCAGCAAGATCACCGTGTTCGATGTGGCGGCGCGGTCCGGCGCCGCCGTCTATCAGGCCGACGAGGTGATCGAGGCGCCGAACTGGTCGCGCGACGGCAGGTTCCTGCTGGTCAACACCAGTGGAAATCTCTACCGGCTCCCGATGAACGGGGGCGGCGAAAGGAAGCTCGAGAAGATCGACCTCGGCGAGGGCGGCTATCGCTGCAACAATGATCACGACTTCTCGCGCGATGGCAAGCTGCTGGTGTTTTCGGCTGCGAGTCCTTCTTCGCGGCAGTCGCAGGTGTACCTGGCGCAGGCTGACGGCTCAGGCGTAAAGCTGATGACTCCGGCGGCGCCCAGCTACTTTCACGGCTGGTCGCCAGACGGCAAGTGGCTGGCGTTTGTCGGCCAGCGCGACAGCAAGTTCGAGCTGTACCGCGTGGCGGCGGCGGGCGGCGCCGAGCAGCGGCTCACCTCGAAAGGAGGCTATGACGATGGTCCCGATTACAGCCCGGACGGCAAGTGGATCTACTTCAACTCGAACCGCTCCGGCGGCTGGGACATCTGGCGCATACCGGCTGACGGCGCCGGTCTCAACGACGCCAAGGCCGAGCAGGTGACCAGCGACGAGCTCGAGGACTGGTTCCCGCACATCTCGCCAGACGGCAAGCGGATGGTGTTTTTTTCGTTCCCCAAGGGCACTACCGGCCACAACGAGAAGATGGAGGGCGTCGCGCTGCGCATGATGCCGGCGCCGGGCAAGACGGTGAAGCCCGCCCGGATTGAAGTATTGACGAAATTCTTCGGCGGCCAGGGCACCATCAATGTGAACTCGTGGGCGCCGGATTCCAAGAGGTTCGCCTACGTGGTCTATGAGCCGCTGCCCTAGGCGCACCCACCGGCGCAAGACGGTCTTCGGAGCAGGACGCATCTTAAATCGGAAATCGGCTACGTTTGCTTGGTGGGGTGGAGAAGTGACCCTACACGTTGGCTTCAGTATCAAGTAGACCAGGGAGCAGACACGTTCGAGGGTCATTTCACTTCACCAGGTGGAAAACTTGTCGTTCGCCATGACATTGGTGGGATGCTGACGCGTGGGCAGCGCGGGGAAAGGCGTTCCTCTTCGAAGAGAGGGTGGTTGAGGGTGCTCGGTTGTGGATAGCCAAGCGAGATTGGCCAGCTAGTGTAGTGCGTCAGAAGTCCCTTAACACGCTGCTCCTGACGGCGTAGCGGCGGTTCCAACCGCCTCCGGGCACCAAGGCGGATCGATGCCTGGGGCGGGAGGCATTGCTGCTGCCCGCCAGCATCACCTATCCGTCATCTCTTCGGTTTCCAGTTCGAAATCACTTGCTTCTCGATTGATCTTCCTGTATAATTACATGCAGAAGAGAATGAAACCCTCACCCGCCGACCCTCTCGCTAACCGTCTTCGCCAGCGCAAACGTCAGCTTCTCTCCCGTCTCAATCTCCCTCCCGACGCCCTTCCTGGCTCACTCGCTCTGACTCACCGCCGTTGCGGCAAGCCGTCCTGTCACTGTGCCGACG